>JAUSBC010000057.1 GCA_030652215.1 Sideroxyarcus sp. | reverse complement strand
GAATTCATTCGCACATAACGAGATGATCGTGCGAATGAATTCGCACCTACAAATACCTTATCTGTGGTTTGTTGATCAAATCATTTTCGTGCGAATAAATTCGCACCTACAACCATCCCTAACTTCTTGATTCCTGAAAATCAGGATTCCGGCGGCAACACAGCATTGGCAATCGCCGCCGTCAAATTGCACTTCAAGCAACGCGCCCCCTCCGCGCGGGCATCGCTGTCGCTGTACCGGTGTTCGAGCTCGTCAAAGTTGCCGCGCTTGGCCGGCATCAAGACCATGGGATACACCTTGCGGCGCCGGTTGAAATCCGGGTCGGCGCCCAGATACGGCGAGGTCTGCCAGCCGTCGTGCAGCAGCTTCTCCTCGATGTCGCCATCGCCGCCCAGTTGTCGGTCGATGGCGGCTGCGGCCACGCGGCCCTGTGCCACCGAGTCGATCAGCGACGAAGGGCCGAGCACGCAGTCTCCGCCGGCATAGACGCCGGGGCGGCTTGTCAGCAGCGTGTCTTCGCGCACCACGATGCGACCCTTGGCGTCGGTCTGTACGCCGAAGCCGGCGAACTGCTGCGTGTGCTGACCGACGGCAGCAATGACGAGATCGACGCCTTCGGTGATTTCCTCGCCGGTATCGATGGGGCGCCGCCGGTCCGAGGCATCGGGCGCGCCCATTTCCATGCGGGCATAAGTGATCGCGAGGCGGAAACCGCCGCTACCCGGCTCTATCCGCTTCGTGGCCAACTGGTAGCGCACGTTCACGCCTTCCTCGATGCAGCCTTCCAACTCGTGCTTGTGGATGGGCATTTCCTGCTGTGTGCGCCGGTAGACGATGTCCACTGCAGCGCCGAAGCGGCGCGTGGAGCGGGCGTTGTCGGCGGCGACGTTGCCGCCGCCGATCACCGCCACTTTGCTTCCGGTATCAATGCCGCCGGCGGGCGTATTGACGAGGCCCATGGCCACCGCGCGCAGATAGGTGGGGCTGTCCACCACGCCGGGCAGGTCGTCGCCCGGCACGCCTATCCGGTCGCCGCCCTGGCAACCGATGGCGATGAGGGCCGCCTCGAAGCCCGCGGCGAACAGCGTGTCGAAATTCTCGACGCGTTTGCCAAACTCGAAACTGACGCCGAGTTTTACAACCTCGGCAACCTCGCGCTCCACCACGTCGGTGGGCACGCGGTAAGAGGGAATGCCATAGCGCGCCGTGCCGCCACCGGCGGCGTTGGCATCGAATACCGTGACGGCGTGGCCTTTCTTGGCCAGGTACCAGGCCGCGGTGAGCCCGGCCGGTCCGGCGCCGACGATGGCGACGCGCTTGCCCGTCGGCGGCAATTGCTTGGAGTATTGCCGCCACAAGCCGGTGTCGTTGTCGTCGGCAATGCGCTTCAGGCTGCGTATCGACAGCGGATCGTCGAGCCGGCCGCGCACACAGGCCGTTTCGCACATGGCGTAGCAGGCGCGGCCGAGGATGCCGGGGAAGGGCAGCTTCTCGCGCACGACGGCAACGGCTTCGCTGTATTTGCCTTCGGCGGCGAGCTGCACATAGCGCGGCACGTCGATACCGGCCGGGCAGGCGGTCTGGCACGGCGCCGTGGTGGCTTTGTGCTGCGCCGGATCGAGCGTGCGGTCGGTGAGCGCGCCGGTCGGGCAAACTTCAACGCAGGAGAGGCAGAACTTGCAGCCGGAGTCGAGCAGCGTCGCTGCAATGGTGCCGACGTAAGTGCGCGGGCCTTGCGGCGTTTCGACGCTCTTCATCTCCAGGCAGCCTACGCCGCGGATGTCGTTGCAAACGGTGAGGCAGCGCCGGCAGTCGATGCACAGGTTGTAGTCGCGGTCGAACAGCGGCTCGTCCCTGATCACCGGCAGACCGGCCGACTGGTAGACCGGCGTGTTCTCGCGGATACCCACGAAGTCGGCGATCTTGTGCAATTCGCAGCTGGAAAACTGCTCGCAGCAGCGGGTTTCCGGCGCGTGGCCGTAGGCGCACTCGACGCGGTTGCAGGTGTTGCGGTCGGGACAGGTCAGGCAGACATGCGGGTGGTTGGCGAGAATCTTGGCCAGCGCCGATTGGCGTCCGATGCGGATAAGCGGCGACATGGTGCGTATCGCCATACCTTCCGTCACTTCGATCTTGCAGGCGTGGGTGACCTTGCCGGGTCGCAGCGAAGTCTCCACTGCGCACAGATTGCAGCCGCCTCCCTCGCCGCGGCGGCAGGCCGGCGGCAGATCCGGGTGGGTGCACAGGTGCGGCACGTAGACGCCGGCGGCGATAACGGCATTGAGCACCGAGGCACCGGCGGGCGCCTCGAATTCCTTGCCGTCAACGGTGATCTTCACCGGCGCGCCGAAAGCGGCCAAGCCTTCCGTGCGGCTGGCGTCCCACCAGACGGGAGCTTGAGCTTCCGGCGTCTGCGTTGAAGAGATTTTCAGATCAGTCGTCATAAATACCTTGAATGCCAAGCCCATTCGTTCTCGTGGGCGGTTGTTGTGCCAGCGTGCGAATGAATTCGCACCTACATTTTTTTCGCCTGCCTGTCTTCGGCCAATTCCGCGTGCAGCAGGCGCGCATTGCGGAAGCTCGACGGCGCATGCGAGAACACGGCCGACCACACCACAATGATCCAGAACAAGGGCACGCGCAGGTCGGGGGAGAGGATCATCCAGGCGATCAGCGCCAGTTTCAGCAGCATGCTGAGACCTGCGCCCTCGACCAGATGGCCGGGTTTGTGCCACAGGTCCAGCAGCCAGATCAGCACGCCGGTGAGCAGCACGGCGCTACCGTTGAGTTCCTGCAACGGGGTTGGCGTTGCCTGCAACAGCACCGCGGCAAATGCGATCACGGCTACCAGGTGGGCGCTGCGCAAAAACACGCTCAGCCAGCGGCGGCCGCGGAAGTCGCGCAAGGTATTCCGGGTGCAGTCGGTCGCCATCAGATCAGTGCATCGAACGGCTGCACGTCGACCATGTCGCCGGGCTTGATGTCGCCGCTGGTTTCCGGCAGCACAACAAAGCAGTTGGCACTGGACATCGAACTCAGGATGCCCGACCCCTGATTGCTGTCGAGCCGGACTTTCCAGATGCCGTTGTCGGTGAACAGAACGCCGCGTTGGAATTCGCGACGGGCCTGGGTTTTTGCAACGGCCGAGACGCACGGTACCTTGAACAGCGGACGCTCCGGCAGCGGGGAGCAGCCCATCAGTGTGCACAGCGCATCGAGTACGACCTGATAGAAGGTCACCATCACCGCCACCGGATTGCCGGGGAGGCCGAACAGCCAGGCATCGCCGATGCGGCCGAAGGCCATCGGGCGGCCGGGCTTGATGTTGAGTTTCCAGAATTCGATGGCGCCCAGACGCGAGGTGAGTTCGCGCACGTAATCGGCATCGCCGACCGAGACGCCGCCGCTGGTGAGAATCACGTCCGCCTGTGCCGAGGCATCCTTGAGCGCCTGTTCCAGCGCGGCGGGATCGTCGCGCACCACGCCCATGTCGATCAGATCGACGCCCAGTCGCGTGAGCGCGCCGTAAAGGGTGTAGCGGTTGCTGTCGTAGATTTCGCCCGGCGCCAGGGGGCGACCGATGGAGGCAACTTCGTCGCCGGTGGAAAAGAACGCCACGCGCAGGCGGCGGCACACAGTCACTTCGCCAATGCCGAGCGAAGCCAGCAAGCCGATCTCGGACGGCCCCAGGCGTTTGCCCGCCAGCAGCGCCGGCTTGCCGCGCGCCAGGTCTTCGCCGGCACGGCGTACGTTTTGCCCGGCCTGCTGGCCCGACGGCACGATGACCGCATCGCCTTCGACGCGCGCGACTTCCTGCACGACAATGGTGTCGGCACCGCGCGGCAGCATGGCCCCCGTCATGATGCGCACCGCCTGACCGCTACCGACCATGCCGGAAAAAGCATTGCCTGCATACGCCGTGCCCACGATGTTCAACCGGGTCTCGGCCGTGGCAGACAAGTCGCCGATTCTGACTGCGTAGCCGTCCATGGCCGAATTGTCATGGGCAGGCACGTCGAAAGGGGCGGTGATGTCGCGGTAGAGAATGCGGTCCAAGGCACGGCGTATCGGCAGTGCTTCCCACCCCGTTACCGGAGTGAGAACATCAAGCATCGACTGGCGCGCTTCGGCAACGTTCAAGGTGTTTTTTCTGGGCATAGGATGTGGCCGGTTGTGATCGTTTGGTGGTTCATTATGCGACGATTCGACAGGGTCTGAAATAGCCTAAATTCAGTTCTTCGCGCTTGGGAAAAACAGCTGCTCGCCGTTGATCTTGTAAGCAGCAATCGATTCCTGGCCTTCGCGTGAGGTGATCCAGTCGATGAATTTCATCCCGGCTTCCTTCTTGACGTGGGGGTATTTGGCGGGATTCACGAGCATGACGCCGTAGGGGTTAAACAACCGTTTATCTCCGGCCAGCACGATCTCCAGGTCCTGACGGTTCTTGAAAGACAGCCAGGTGCCGCGATCCGCCAGCGTGTAGCCGCTCATGGCCGCAGCCATATTGAGCGTGGGGCCCATGCCTGCACCCGCTTCCTTGTAGCCTGCCCAGGCTTTCGGGTCGATATTGGCCTCTTTCCAGAAGCGCAACTCGGCAGCGTTGGTGCCGCTCTTGTCGCCGCGCGAAATGAACGGTGCGCTACCGGCCGCGATGCGGCGGAAGCCCTCGACTACATCGGGCGTACCTTTGACCTTGGATGCATCCGTCTTCGGACCGACGATCACAAAATCGTTGTACATGACGTCGCGGCGTTCCACGCCCCAGCCTTCGGCCACGAACTTGTCCTCGGCCGGTCGGTCGTGCACAAACACCACGTCGGCATCGCCGCGGCGGGCGGTGTCCAGCGCCTGGCCGGTGCCCAGTGCCACCACCTTGACCTTGATGCCGGTCTTGGCTTCGAAGATCGGCAGGATATGACCGAACAGGCCGGATTGTTCCGTCGATGTGGTCGAGGAAACGACGATGGACTCGTCGGCACGGGCGATGCCAGCCATCAGCATCACACAGAGGAAAATAGTCAGTTGTCGAAAGAAATTCGCCATGGTAGTTCTCCTTGTATAAAAAGTTTGGCTTCGGTGGACTGCGGTCTTGCAAAAAATCGGGAAGTCGGCGCGCGTTCGATTACGCGGCCGTTGGCTAGAAAAACAATGTCGTCCGAAATACGCATGGCCTGGCCCAGGTTGTGCGTGGTCATGACGATGCGCGTGCCGTCGGTGCGAATCTCGCGCACAAGACCTTCGACAACGTCGGTGGCAGAAGGGTCGAGTGCGGCAGTCGGTTCGTCCAGCAGCAACAGCTTCGGGCGCATTGCCCAGGCGCGCGCCAGCGCCAGACGCTGGCGTTCGCCGCCCGACAGCAGCCGCGCGCTGTCCTCGGCTCTGTGGGCAAGACCGACGCGTTCCAGTGTCTGCATGGTGCGCCGCTTCGCTTCCGCGCGTGACAGGCCGAACGGCTTGAGGCCCAGCCCGGCGTTATGGAATACCGAACTGCGCAGCAACACCGGATGCTGAAAAACCATGGCGATGCCGGGGGCGGGGGTCTTGTCGCCGTTCCAACTGATGGCGCCGTCATGGGGCGTTTGCAGACCCGCCATGATGCGCAACAGAACGGTCTTGCCGGCACCGTTAGGGCCGATGATCACGGTGATGCCGTCGACGTCGATATCCAGATCGACCCCGGTAAGCACCGTGCGGCCGTCGGGTGTGAAGCGGATGTTGGAAAGGGATATCGGAAACATCAGCCGTACTTCCTCATCGCCCACAGGCGCAAATGATAGGCGCCGGTATTGAGCAGCAGAACGACCGTCAGCAGCACCATGCCCAGTGCCAGCGACAGTGGCAAATCGCCTTTGGCGGTTTCCAGTGCGATGGCCGTGGTCATGACGCGGGTATACCCCTCGATGTTGCCGCCGACGATCATCACCGCACCGACTTCCGACAACGAGCGCCCCGTGCCTGCGAGAACCGCGACCACCAGCGAGTAGCGGCAGTCGTAAAGCAGGGCGACGACGCTGTGGCGCAACGTGAAGTGCATGGAGCGGAATTCGGTGGCATACACACGCCAGGCATCCTCCACGATTTGCCGCGTCAGTGCCGCAATCAGCGGCACCACGAGCACCGTCTGCGCCATCACCATGGCCGTCGGCGAATAGAGCAGACCCATGTCGCCGAACGGACCCGAGCGAGAAAGAAAGAGGTAGACGATAACGCCCACCACGACCGAGGGTAAGCCCATCATCGCATTCAGGAACACCGTAACCGCACCGCGGCCGGGGAACGACGCGACGGCCACCAGCGCGCCGAGCGGCAAGCCGATGAGTGTTGCCAGAGTGACCGTGGCGAGGGCGACTTTGAACGAAAGCCAGACGATGGCGACCACCTGATTATCCAGGTGAGACACCAGAGAAAGGGCTTCGAGCAGTGTGTTCAGCATGCAAAGATACTAGCGTAAATTCAAGTTATGGAAGGCAACATATGGGAATGGTTTAACCCAGAAAAAGCAGTTGTCCACGAAATACACGAAATAACACGAACAAATCCAAAGATATTTCTTTTCATGAAATCTAACCCAATGGGTGAATCGCCAAATGAATGCAATTCATTGTTGTCTTTCGTGCCTTTCGTGTTTTTCGTGGACGAACAGGCTTTCTAGTTTTAACCGCCGCCGATGGCAGGAAAGACGCCGAGGATGTCGCCGTCCTGAAGTTGACGCGTGGAAAATTCGGGGCGCAATACATGGCGCCCGTTGATAAATATGATGTGCGGCAGCGTCATGGGAACGGCCAGTACGCCGAGTGCGTCCGGGATGGTGGCCGCTTCGGGCAACTCGAGAGTTGTTTCGCTATTGACGGTTCCCGGCGGCAAATATTTCTGCAGCGTGGCGTAGAGTCTAAGTTTTATTTTCATGCCGGACCATCCTTAGCTGCGGCCATATTAATGAAAAACCCCGGCGCGGGGCTGTAAAAGCCTGCGCCGGGGAAGGGAAGGGTGCCTTTGCGGGCACCGGGGTTAAAAGCATCAGAAGTTCCAGAACGAATCGAGTTCTGCCGGAGTGAAGTCCCAGACTACATTGTGCGGCGGCAGCGCCTCTTTGCTGAAGAACTCCGGAAGACGGTCGTCTTCCTTGGTCAGGCCGGCATCCAGGTTGAACTGGTGTTCGATCTTCAGTACCGATTTGCCCAGTGCCGTCACGTCGTCGCCGGTCAGGTGGATACCGAACTGGGCGTTGATCATGTCGATCAGCGAGGAGAGGCATTCGGGAATATCCAGGGCCGGGAAGGCGATGAACAGACACATGCCGGTCGAATCGATGGCCGCCGTGGCAATCTGCAGGTTACGGGCGAGTTCGATCTGACCAACCTTGGACAGGGGATCCACATGGCCGCCGACGCTGAGAATGTTGGTGGCTACCGCGTAACCCGAAGTGTGGTCGGCACCCATCGTGCCCATCGCATAGGTGACGCCGATACCTTTAACCGCACGCGGGTCGTAGGCGGGAATGCCCTGGTTCTTGACCACCGGTACACGGGTCATGCCGTAGATACGGCCAAGCTGACCTGCACCGCCGCCAAGCACGCGGCCCAGCGCTGTGCCCTTGCCGATCTCGTCGCGCAACATGCGCACCACGCCCTTGCCGTCGCCGAAGGGCAGCACGCCGGCTTCCATTGCAACGCCGAACATCACGGCCGTTTCGATACTGTCGACGCCGATGTCGTCCATGATGTGGTCGGCCATGGCGATGTCGTCAAGATCATCAATGCAGCAGTTGGCGCCCAGCCCCCATATGGTTTCATACTCAAAACCCGAGGTGAGGTACTTGCCGTCCTTGTCGTTGTAGATCTGTGAACACTGGATCTGGCAGCCGGGATGGCAGGCGTGGGTCGGAACACCGCCGCGCTTGGTGATGGTGTCGTGCATGGTCTCGCCGGAAATCTTGTCGTGCGCTTCATACTGACCGCTGGTGAAGTTGCGCGTCGGCAGGCCGCCGGCTTCGTTGAGGATATTCACCAGCACGTCGGTGCCGTAGGTGGGCAGGCCCTGGCCGCTGACCGGGTGGTCGAGCAAAGTCTTGGCGAAGATGCGCGATGCTTCCTTGAATTTGGCGGCATCCTTGGGCATCACCGGCGGTACACCGGTTTCGTCGATGGATATGAACTTGATCTTCTTCGAACCCATCACCGCGCCGAGACCGCCGCGGCCGAGGCTGCGAATGTGGGACTCGGGATCGGCCACGGAAATGTTGGCGGAGAGCATTTTCATTTCGCCGGCGGGTCCTACGGAGACGACAGCGACCGGCTTGCCGTAGCGGGTCTGAACCTTGTTCACCAGCTCGTAGTTGCCCTTGCCGACCAGTTCGGTTTCTTCCTGGATGGTGACGGCATCTTTGGCAATATGCACGCTATACCACTTGTCGCCCTTGGGTAGCCCTTCGACGATCAACGCCCGGATGCCGAGCTTGGCCAGCATGCGTGCGGCAGTACCGCCTGCGTTGCATTCCTTGATGCCGCCGGTCAGCGGGCTCTTGGCACCGGCCGAGAGTCGACCGGAGTTGGCGGCCGCCGTGCCGGTCAGCAGGCCGGGCGAAAACACCAGCTTGTTGTTTGCGCCGAGCGCGTGACAAGTGGGCGGGACTTCCTTGGCGACGATGGTGGACGTCATTGCTCTTCCGCCCAAGCCCAGCCATTCCGCCGGAACTGCTTCGGTTTTACTGCTGAGGTCCGACATATTGACGCGTACTATCTTATCCATGAGATTCTCCTGGTTGGTTGCAGCGGACGCCTGTGAGGATAAACGCAGCTGCGAAAAGCCGTTGAGTCGGTCTGGTCAGGCCGGCACGCAGGCGTCGGTGTTGCAAAGCTGGGCACACATCGGACTGTCGTACGTGCCCTGGCACTCCTGGCACTTGTTGGGGTCGATGGTAAAAACTTTTTCCACGTGGCTGATGGCCTTGTTTGGGCATTCCGCTTCGCAGGCGCCGCAGCCGTTGCACAGATTGGGAACAATTTTGTAAGCCATGATGCTCTCCTAAGGTAATCGAATCGTTGTTATTGCCGACGTGTTTTGTGCGTCTGGAAACGAGTATTTCACGGTGAAAAAGTCGATACAAGTGATGCAATACGTTTTACACAGGGGTGTAACATTTCGTGACACATTTTCTTGCGGTAACGCCCGCTCTCGACGAATTCCTTCCGCTGCCAGAGGCGGATCGATCTGGCCGATGAAACGGTCGCTGCTGTCGCAGGGGCTGTGCACCGTTGCAGAAGTGGAAGAAATTGGGCGTCGCCTCCCGCTCGTTGGCGGCGAAGAACGGGCGTCTGGATTGATCGTCAACATGGCTGAGGCCCAAGTCCGTTCATCGCAAAATGACTCCAGGGTTTTAGATGTGGCTTCGCTCATCGTGGTTTGGCCGGGGCCAGCATCCCAATCCGGTAATTTGCCAACAATTCATCCGCGTAAGGAGAATGCGGGCGCCCTTTTGTCTTGGTGTCGTAAGCCTCCGTCGCTTCCTTGCCGCACCACGACGTAACGATTTCGGGCGGCGAGGGATGCTGCGGCAGGTAGGCGCTCAGGTCGTAGACACTCCCCCGTATCGCCATCCAACAGTTTCCCGGCTCCGTGTGTTTGGACAGTTCCTTCGCCGTGATGAGGCGCTCGGTCGCAATGGCGGCGCTTTCCCCGGCGGGAGACAACCAGCCCCCGCCGATCCAGAAGGCTGCCACCAACAGCCAGAAAACAACGGTGGTGGATAAATAGAGCCGGCGCATTATCGAAATCCGAAATTCTCAAAGTGGATATGACGGGGCGTGATGCCCCGATGCCGAAGGGCAGGCATCAGTGCGGCGATCATGCCCGGTGGCCCGCACAGATAACACTCGTGGTGTGAGAGTTCGTGTGCATCCGGAAGCAGTGCTTCAAAATCCGCGTGCGCGTTGTCGACTTCCATCGCCTGCAGGGAAAGGCGCGGGTCCGCGCCCGCCCGGTCTTGCAGTTCCTGTACAAAGGCGGCTCCGGTCCCGGACCGATAAAGATAGAGGAGTCTGGTTGGCTGCGAGACAATGCCTTCGCGGAGGACTGCCAGGAAGGGGGTGATGCCGATCCCGCCAGCGACCCATAATTGCGGCATCGGCGGCCTATGCGCCAGGAATTCGCCAAATCCGCCATGGACGCGCGCCGTTACGCCGGGCTTGATCGACTGGATGTGTCGCGTGCAATCGCCCAGTGCTTTCACCGCAATCCGGATATGACCGCCGTCTTCCACTGCGTTGACGGTAAATGGATGAAACTCGCCGCAGCCCCGGAACCTTGGGCCGGCGAAAAAGGCCGCCAGAACGAACTGCCCCGCTGTCACGGCGACGGGGTCGCCCAGCGGTGCCAGCGATATTTCGACCACGTCTGCGGCAACGCTTTGCACCGACCGCACCACGTAGGGACGCGCCGCAGTCCCAAAATCCGCCCGGATCACTCGCCATCCCAGCAACAACGCAGCCAGCGCCAGAATCGGCAGCACGGGTTCGTCGATCCCCAGCAGGATAAGGTGTGCCAGCCCGAGCAGTACGGCGACACCCAGCCCGATATGGAGCCAACGCCACGTGCGGTAAGGAATGCGCGTCGAGAAGGTGGCCGCCAGGCCCAGCATCAGGAACAGCAGCGACAGCCATCCCATCCAGACCGGCCAGCCTTGGCTGAACGGGGAAAGCGTCTGCCACGCAACAAGGCGGGACTCCTGCCAGGCCGCGGCGGCGAGCACCAGCGGATGAGCGAGCAACAGGACATACGCCGCCATGCCGACCCAGTGGTGCCATCGGTACATCCGTTCCAGCCCGTCGAACCCGCGGGCCAGCCAGGTTTCCCTCAGCATCAGCAACAGAGCGGCCAGCAGGAGGCCGCAGCCTGTCCATCCCAGCACGATGCCCAGCATTCGTCCCGTCGACACCTCCTCGGGGAATGCCCAGAGCACGAGACCAAGCGTGCAACTCGCGATCATCAGAGGAATCGAGAGGAAACGCAGGATGGACATGGGAGTCTGCCGTATTGATCAGAAGGGATGGCTAGCGCGAGTCCGCACCGGGCTTGAGGTACTCGCAGATGTCCCGACCGCCTGCAGGCAATGCCACACCCCGCTGTTTGGCGCGCGCTTCCATCAGCCGGTGATGGTCCAACTGGTATGCATGGCAATCTTCGTATTTCTTGAAGCCGCGAATTTTGGACTGATGTTCGATCCGTTCTTCAGGCGTCATGAGCTGCCAGCCCCGGGTATTTTTTTCGCTGGCATGCCACGGGCCCCGCGCAAGAGCAGGCCCCGCAAACAGGAGCGCCACGATGAACAATTGCATTTTTTTCATGCTATGCGCCTCCTCGTTGGTCCTCGCGATCCTTCCAACTCCAGTGCGGCTGCTAGCCGCTGTGTCGATGCGCTGCATGGGCTGCTTCAATCACGTAATACGGGTTACCCGCCGCCTTGTGCTGTCCCACCGCATCCGTCGAGTTCGCATCCCATTATGCACTGATGCACAGGGTTCTCTGGCAATGGATCCCGGGCACATTGAGTCTTGATGACTTAGGCCGGCACGCAGGCGTCGGTATTGCAAAGTTGCGCGCACATCGGGCTGTCATAAGTGCCTTGGCACTCCTGACACTTGCTCGCTTCGATGGTGTAGGCCTTGTCGACGTGGCTGATGGCCCGGTTGGGACATTCTGCCTCGCAGGCGCCGCAGCCGTTGCACAGGTTGGGTACGATTGTGTAAGCCATGATGCTCTCCTCGAAAAATGACTGAACCGGCGTTTGATGCTTGAGGGTTTCCGTGGGTTATTGAAACGTTTACCTTTCGGTGCACGAAATGCACGGGTCTATGCTGTTCACGATGATGGCGATGTCGGCAATCTTGGCGCCCTTCATCATGAAGGTCAGGGCATCCCAGTTCATGAAACTCGGCACGCGCCACTTGACCCGCTCCGGCTTCGGCGAGTCGGTCATGCGCACGTAGTAGATGAGTTCGCCGCGCGGGGCTTCGCACTTGCCGATGGCTTCGCCGACCGGGATGGACGGCCGTTCCGCGGTGCACGAGGTCGGTCCCCCGGGCAGGTCTGCCAGGCACTGGCGCAGGATGTCGATGGCGGTGGCGACCTCCTGCAGGCGAATCATCGCGCGCGACCAGACGTCGCCGTCGGGCAATACATGCACCGGCACTTCGAGGCGGTCGTAGGCGGAATAGGGCGCCTTGACGCGCACGTCGTAGTTGATGCCGGAGGCGCGCGCGACGGGCCCCACCACGGAGCAGTCGACGGCGTCCGCATGCGACAGGACGCCGATGCCGCGCGTGCGGCCCAGAATCGAGCCGTTGGTGTTGTAGATGTGTGTGATCTCGGCAACGGCCGGCGCGATGCGGTCGAGCTGCGCCCTGAGGTATTCGATGCTTTCGTCGTTGATGTCGAAGCGCACGCCGCCGATGACATGGGCGCCCAGATCCATGCGGTTGCCGAACATCGATTCCTTGACGTCCTGCATCATTTCGCGGACTTCCATGACCTGCATGAACAGCGACTCGAAACCGACCAGGTGGGCGAGCACGCCGACGTTGAACAGGTGCGAGGCGACGCGCTTGATTTCGTCGGCGATGACGCGCATGTACTCGGCGCGCGGCGGCACGGTGAGCCCCGCGATCTGCTCGATGGCCATGGCGTAGGCCTGGGGATGGCTGTTGGAGCACAGGGAGCAGATGCGCTCGGTCAACACCAGGTTCTGGAACACGTTGCGTTTGGTGACCAGGTATTCGATGCCGCGGTGCACGTGACCGGCGTGGATGTCTACATGGGAGACCGTTTCGCCGTGCACGTCGACCTTGAAATACATCGGCTCTTCCAGCGCAACGTTGAGCGGGCCGACCGGAATGGTGAAGTTGCTCATGATTGACTCCCTTTGTTGGCCAGGATCTTTTCCCACAGACCTTTGGTGGTGGCGCTGTTGACCAGGGTGGAAAACGGAATCAGGCGTTCCAGCACGGCGTTTTCGATGCCCGGATCGATGAACAGGCGGCGCGGATCGGGATGGCCGCTGACGACGACGGAATACAGTTCCATCATTTCGCGCTCGGGCCAGTCGGCGCAGCGGAACAGTGGCGTCAGCGATTGAATGTTGCCGCCGTAAAGCACATGCACGACCAGCGTCAACGTGTCGCCGTCGATGTCGAAGTGATAATCGATTTCAAACGTCTTGCCGTTGCTGGTGATGCCGCCGAAGAACGTCGGCAAAACCGCTGTTTCGCCTTCCTTGGGAGGCGGAGCTGACGGGGCCTTGGGTTGCAGGATGGTGATCGTCGACAGACGCGCGCCTATGGATTTCATGAGTGCGGCGCAGGGTAGCAGGTCGTCCTTGCTGGCAAGGCTGCACCAGCCGCAACTGACTCCTTTGGAGTTGGTGGTAGTGGAGAACTGTATACCCGAGGGCGCAGCAACCATCAGGCGTGTTTCGATATTGTCGGGAAGGATGCTCATTTTGTGACTCCTCTTTCCGCCAGGGCCGTCTTGCGGCAGCCCGGACAGAGATTGCGTTGTTGTTCGATTTCCTCGGCAGAGAACGGCGGAATGACGCCGACGGGGTTGGGGGCGCTGGCGAGGGCCTTGGTGCCGCAAGCGCTGCAGCTGACGTAGGGAATGACTTCGCGTATAGCCATCTGGTACTGGTTTGCGGTGGCGTGAGCCATGTGCCAGTCGTCGGTCTGGCGGATTGCATCGGTCGGGCAGTAGTATTCGCACAGGCCGCAGAACACGCAGGTGTTATGCCACAGCATGAAGCGCAGTCCCTCCGGTGTCTTGTCGAAGCGAATGGCGCCCGGCGCGCAGACCTGCTCGCAGGCGCGGCAAGCCGTGCAGCTGGATAGTTTGAATTCGACGCGCCCGCGAAAGTGAACCGGTGTCCAGGCCGGGCCGAAGGGATAGGCCACGGTGGAGGGACCGCGTATCAAATTGCGAATCAGGGTTTTTACATAGTTCATGACCGTTCCTTTTCGGTTTCAAAGGCGCTCACGCCAGATGGCGATGGCCTGCGCAATTCCTTCAATGATGGCTTGCGGACGCGGCGGGCAACCGGGGACATTCACGTCGACCGGGAGGTGCTGGTCAATCGGCGCATGCACCGCGTAACCGTCGCGGAAGATGCCGCCCGAAATCGGGCATACACCGACCGCCACTGTGACCTTGGGTTCGGGCACTTCGGCATAGACGCGCATCACGGCGTCCTTGACGCGCGCCGTCAGCGGGCCGGTGATCAGCACGATATCGGCATGGCGCGGGCTGCCGCAGTACTGGCAGCCGAGGCGCTCGACGTCGTAGCGGGGGATGAGCGCCGTGGTCGCGCATTCGACGTCGCAGCCGTTGCAGGAACCGGCGTTGATGCGGTAGATCCAGGGCGAGCGCGACGCCATGTTGCGGACCCGGTTGGAGAGCGTTTGAATCAGGGTAGTCATGACATGTTCTCCGTTAGACAAGTGCCACGAAGGCGAGAGAAATAACAGACAGTGCCAGCGGCCACTTGAGGAAGAAGCGGAAGGCCTGGTCTATGCGCATGCGCCCGTAGGAGACGCGCACGACGGTGACGCCGATCAGCATCAGCAGCACCATTTTCGCAACTTGCACCAGCAGGCCTGCCGCACCTTCCGGCGCAATCGGATAGAACAGCGCCACACCGAGACCGAGAACCACCACCGCTTTCAGTGCCGACATGATCTTGAACAGGCCCAGGGCCGGGCCCGAATACTCAAGCAGCGGTCCTTCCAGCACTTCCGTTTCGGCTTCGGGGATGTCGAAAGGAATGATGCCGAGGTTGGCCGGATAGAAGGCGAGGAAGGCGAGCAGTGCCGGCCACATCACCGGGTCGAGCAGGAAGGCGCCATGTGTTTGCTGGTAGGCGATGATGTCGGTCAGCGAAAAGCTGATCCAGCCGCCCATGCCCATTCCTGTACGCATTGCGACCGCGGCCACCACCAGCACCAGCGGTCCCTCGTAGGCCAGCATCATGGCCATTTCGCGCGAGAAGCCAATCGCGCCGAAAGGCGAACCGGACGCGGAGCCCGCGATCATCAGCACGATGGCCGGAACGGTCAGCAGGTAGAGCAGCACCAGCAAATCGCCGAGCACCGGGTCCGGCGTATAGAAGCCGGGGATGGGCACCAGTGCCGCGGCCAGCGCCATTGACACGGCACCGACCAGCGGAGCGCCGAGGAACACGGGCTCGTTGGCGATGTCCGGCACCATGGTGCGTTTTCTGGCCAGCTTGACCAGATCGTAAATAGGCTGCGCCAGGGGAGGTCCGACGCGCGCCTGGAGGCGTGCCGCCAGGCGCCGGTCGAAACCTTTGAGGGTCAGGCCGAGTGCCAGTGCAAACAAGCCGCCGGGAAAGAGCAGTGCTGCGAAGGGTATGTAAAGTGATTCAAGCATGTTGGTTCTCCCTCAGACCGTTTTGGTTGCAGTGGGGTCGATGTGACCATGGGCCGCGAGGCCGTCGTCGCTGTAGCCGGTATCGTGTTTTGCGTGCAGCAGTCCGCGGATGGCGGCGTCCGGCGATTCGAACAGATTGGCGGCGCCGACGTGAGCCATGGCCGGGGTGATATCGCCGACACCGCACAGGTGGATAGGTGAGCGCACCACCGGTTGGCCGCCGCGACCCAGACGCAGATAGAGCGTGGCGACGCCGCCCAGCATCAACAGCAGCACCGAGAGCACGCCCGGATGCCAGCCGCCCGTGCCCGGCAGCGGGCCGCTCCAGGTGGCGACAATGGGCACCATGCCGAGCTGCTCCTGGATGACGGCAATCGGCACCAGCAGCAGACCCGGCATCATGCCGACGGCGAAGCAGGCGGCCGCCAGGATGCCCATAGGCACCAGCATGATCGCGGGCGCTTCCTGCGCGTGTTCGGCAGCGGCACCGGGCGAGCCCATGAACGCCGCATGCGCGAACTTGAGTACCGCCGCCAGCGTGAACAGGCTGGCGATCAGCGCAGAGACGCCGAGCAGGTAGTGGCCGGATTCGAAGGCGGCCACGTAGATCATCCACTTCGAAGAGAAGCCGTTGAGCGGCGGCACACCGGCCAGCGATAAACCCGCGAACAGGAAGATGCCGAAGGTGACGGGCATCTTGCGGCCCAGACCGCCCAGTTGGTCCAGCGTGGTCGCGTGGCTGGCCACCATGATGGCACCTGCACACAGGAACAACAGGTCCTTGAGCATCATGTGATTGACGAAGTGCATCAGGCCGCCGGCAACGCCCAGCGTGGTGCCGAGCGCCAGCGCCATGGTGACGTAGCCGAGCTGGCACACCGTGCTGTAGATCAGCAGGCGCTTGATGCCGGTTTGTACCACTGCCATGGCACCGGCGTAGAGCAGGGTGATGCCGCCTATGACGGCCACGGCATACATCAGCAGCGGCATGCCGGAGACCACGCCTAGGCGGTCGAACAGTGCCGCGCCGCCGAGTACCGCGAACAATTTCAGAATACCGTAGGGACCGCTCTTCAGCAGCACGGCCGAGATGTAGCCGGAGACCGGCGTGGGTGCGGTGGCCGGGTGCATCTGGTAGTCGATGCGTATCGGCAGCATTGCGGCCTTCATCAGCATGCCGAGCACGACCAGCACCAGTGCCGCGCCCAGCCAGGACACCGACATGAGCGGCGCGGCCTGTGCAATCGCGGCGAATTCGAAGCTGCCGCTCGCGGTGCCGAGCATGGCAATACCGAGGAACATGAAGCTGGCGCCTGCGGTGTTGAACATGAAGTACTTGAGCGCTTCGCGGCGCGCATCGGCGGTTTCTTCATGCACCAAGGCAACATACAGCGCCCAACTGCTCATCAATTCCCAGAAGGCGAAGAAGTTGAAGAAGTCGTGGCTGCCGGCCATGCCGATCAGGCCAGCCATCAACAGTGCAAAGGCGGCATAGAAGCGCGGCTGGGCGTGGCCGTGCGCCATGTAGCCGGTGGCGTAGGCCATGTTCAGGGTGCCGACACCGGCGACCAGCAGCGCGAAGGCGAAGGACAGCGAATCGTAGTGGTCGGGTTGCGCCAGGATCGCGACGAAGGCGGCCAGAGGTACGGCGATGGCGAGGCGGGCCGCGCCGGTTGCCGAGAATTTGCCGAGCAGCCACACGGCGACGGCGCCCAGCGTGGCGATCACGGCGGCAGCGGGCCAAATGATGACCAGCTCGGGCAACACGACCGCAGGCAAGTCGGCGCGGCTGGCCATCAGGTCGCCGACGGCACGCACGGCGTCGAGCTGGAAGCCCGGTGCAACGCCGCCGAAGACGATGGCCGCAGCGAGCACGCCCATGGCCGCCAACATGGAAGAAGGCGCTTCCTTGACGGCAGAACCTTCATACGGCTGGAAGAACAGGACGCGGACGATGCGCAGGTAGTAGAACGCGGCGACCAAACTGCCGACCAGGATCAGCGCAGCCACATCGACGCGACCGGCCGCGGCGGCGGCGGTGATCATGAGGAATTTGCTGATGAAACCGGAGAACGGCGGCAGACCCATGATCGCAATCGTGGCGAGGGCATAGCAGCCTGCGGTGAACGGCATCACTTTGCCGAGTCCCGCCAGCTCCTTGATCTGGCGTTTGCCGCTTTGCAGGATGAAGGCGCCGGCGGCGAAGAACAGCAGCGTCTTCATGACCGCGTGGTTGGTGACATGCAGCAGCGCGGCAGAAGTGGCGAGCGTGGTACCCAAGCCGAGGATGGCGCCGATCTCGCCGATCTGTGCGAGCGTGGAGTAAGCCAGCATGCGCTTGATCTCGGTTTGCAGCAGCGCCATCACTTCGCCGTAGACCAGCGTCGCACAGCCCAGCACGAGCAGCAACAGGCCGAGGTCGAATCCGGCTTCGGCGAAGCGCGTGAGCGCAGTAACGCCGAAGACGACGTACAAGACTTTGACGATGCCGAAGATACCCGCCTTGGTCAGGATGCCGGACAGCGGTGCGGAAATCGAGGAGGGCGCTTCAGGGTGGGCAAGCGGCAGCCAGGAGTGCAGCGGCACGAAACCCGCCTTGACGGCGAAGCCGATGAAAATGCACAGCGCGGCTAGCATGCCGACTGACGCATCCATCTGGCCGATCTGTGCCGCCACGGTGGCGAACTCGAAGGTGTGCATCTGCGCATGCACCAGCAGGATGCCGAAGTGCATGATGTAGGCGCCTGCGGCGCACATCAGGAAATAAATCATACCGGCCCTGAGCGCCTTGGGTGTCTGCTCATGCACCACCAGCAGGTAGGAGCTCCAGGTCATCAGTTCCCAGAACACATAGAAGTTGCCGAACTCGTGTGCGGTGGCCAGTCCGAGCATGGAGCCGGTCATCAGGAACACGAAGAAGTAATAGCGGTTGCGGTGCTCGGCGTGGCGCATGTAACTGTAGGAATACAGCACGACAAGAAAGGCGATGCCGGCGAAGAGTATGGCGAAGAGATGCGAGAGCGGATCGAGGCCGGGTTGCAGCACGGCCAGCACCAGCGTGGCGAGTGCGAGCAGCACGGCCTGGACATCGCGCATGAATCCCGTGCTCTTGCCGATGGCGTACAGGATGAAGCCACCGATATAGGGCACCAGCACCAGCATGGACCAGGGCGATTCGAATTGCGGAACCAGCGTCAGATCGTGTACCCCCGCCAGCGCGGCGGCCTGATGTAACAAGGGCTCCGGCCAGATGCTCATGAATACCGTCAGCGCGGTCAGCAGAATGATCGGGAAAAACAGCCGCGAAGGGGCTTCGTTCAACTGGAGCGATTTGTTTTCCGGTTCAAAGCAGACGCGCTGAATGATGCGTATGTAGTACACCGCGGCGATGATGCTGGCCAGCGTGCCGACGGCGGCGAGCAGCCAGTGGCCTTGTTCGATGGCGGCGTACAGGATCAGGAATTTGCTGAACGAGCCTTTGAACGGCGACAGGCCCATCACTGAAAACATGCCGAAGCCGAACAGGGTGGCCACGACCGGCATGCGTTTACCGCTTCCGGCAAGATCGTCCAATTTCACCGAGCCGGTGCGCCGGATCAGCCACCATGCGGTCAATATGACGAGGCCGCGCATCACGGTCTGGTAGCCGAGGTGCATCAACGCACCTGACTCGCCGGACGCGCCGCCGAGTCCCAAACCCATCAGCACGTATCCGACTTCGGCGATTGTGGAAACGATGATCAGGCGGGGCAAGTTGCGCAATGACAGCAGCGCGAAAATTTCGCCGAACAGGAGAATGGCTGCGCCGAACCATGCTGTCAGGGTGGGGTCGAATCCTACAGATGCGAGCATTATCAAGTCCTCTCTTTAGTCCCGATCGGTTTGCGGTGCCGCAATAACCGTTTCATCGCGTTTCTTTCGGTTTGTGTTGCGGAACCGAAAGAGGTGATCGAGATACAAAATCGTTGTGAAGAATGTTGTGTCTGGAATTACTGTGACGTCATTCAACTGCAAAGAATTTTCACAAACAACACCTGCGCACCGGAATTTTTCAGACTGTCACTATTTGTGACAGAACGCGTTTTCCGGGTGCCGTTGGGTGTTGTTTTCTTTTTTGTAGTGGTAGCCTTTGTTTCACGGTAGTCGCGCGTTGCAGCAGTTGGTTTGGGTTATCGAAGCGCGAATACCCGAGTAATTCGATGTCGAAGAGCGGGTGATATTTCAGGCGCGATGAGTCGACGATATTTGTCGACACATCGCGCAACGGAGAATAGGCAATGCATGAAACGGCAATCGTGAGCGGTCTGATGCGCATCCTCGAACAGAAGGCGGCAAGGAATGGCGTGGCACACATAAGCAGCGTGTTGCTCAAGGTGGGGCGCCTGCAGGCTGTGGAGCCGCAGCAGTTGGTTGCCTGCTTCGAGATGTTTGCCGAGGGCACCGTCGCCGATGGTGCGGAGCTAGTCATCTACGTTGTAGGAGTAAGAGGGCGCTGTCGTGCATGTGCGACGGAGTTCGATGTACCCCGCTTTCATTTTGAATGTCCTGCTTGTGCCGGCAGCGACATAGAAGTCATTCAGGGACAGGAGCTGTACATCGAGAGCTTTGAGGCGTCTTCTGTCTCGTCCGTTAATAATGTTAAAGCCAGGGCGGACGTGTAGGAGCGCAATTCATTGCGCGATTTATTACAAGGCTATCGCGCAATGAATTGCGCTCCTACATGGAGTTTTGTTGAATTGGATTGTTCAGATTTAATCACGCGGCCGAGTGGTCGCAAGAGGAGAAGTAACCATGTGCGACAACTGCGGCTGCAACGTGACCGATGCCAACCGGCATCTGCTTGAAAACGATGAGCACCACACCATCGAAGTGCTCGAAAATCTGCTTCACGAAAACGATATTCAGGCCGACCACAATCGCGCCCATTTCGAGGATCACGGCGTCTTCGCCGTGAACATCATGTCCGGACCCGGCAGCGGCAAGACCAGTCTGCTGGAAGCGACCATCCATGCATTGCCGCCGGGTTTGCGCATTGCCGTGATCGAGGGCGACCTGGAAACGGAGAACGACGCCGAACGCATACGCCGCCACGGTGTGCCCGCGATACAGATCACCACTGGCATGGCCTGCCACCTCGACGCGCATATGGTGCATGAGGCGTTACATGAACTCGACCTGACCGGGATCGACATCCTGTTCATCGAAAACGTCGGCAATCTGGTGTGCCCGGCGAGCTTCGACATCGGCCAGCATCGCAACGTGTTGCTGCTGTCCGTCACCGAAGGCGACGACAAACCGGCCAAGTATCCCATCATGTTCCGCGCGGGCGACCAGGTGCTGATCACCAAGACCGATCTGCTGCCGTATATCGAGGAGTTCAGCATGGCCCGCGCGCGCGCCTCCGTTCGGGCAGTGCGCGGCGATATGCCCATCATTGAACTGTCGTCCAAGAATGGCAACGGAATGGAGCAGTGGATAGCCTGGCTGGTTCAGTCTGTTGCAGAGCAAAAGATCGCGGCCTGACAGGTATGAGCAACGAGCCCATCCACTCCAAAACAGCAAGCATGATGCGCAGCGATGACGCAGAGATGCGTGCGCGCAAGGTGATCAATCGCTGCAACGGTTGCGGTCATTGCCGGGAGTTGATGGTCGATTCGTCGTGCCTGTTCATGCCGCTGCTGTTTCAGTTTGCAGATCGCGAAGCGGCTGGAGGTGAGCCGATTTCATCCGTTGAGATGAAGCAGTTGCTGGATCTGTGCAACACCTGCGGTATCTGTCCGTGCACGATAGTGCATACCTGGATTCGCGAAGCCAAGGATTCTTTTGTCGAACGCGAAGGACTGCCGGCCAGCATCCGCCTGATCGAGAATGTAGAACTCACGGGCAAACTGGGCGGCGCAATGCCGCGACTGGCCAATCTCGTACTCGGCAACCGTTCTTTGTCGCAAGGGCTGAAGCGCGTGATCGGCATCCACCCAGAACGCAAGTTGCCGCCATTTCCGCAAGACAACTTTACTGCGTGGGCCAAGGCACGCGGACTCATGAACATGCCTGAGACCAGCGGACGCAAAGTGGCGTACTTTGCCGGATGCACCGCGCGCTATTATTTTCCCGAGGTTGCCAAAGCCACAGTGGAAGTGCTGGAACGCAACGGCGTGGCTGTTTATCTGCCGGAACAGAAATGCTGCGGCATGCCTACCATGCTGGAAGGCGACCGTGAATTCACTTTCGATCTCGCCCGCTTCAACGTGGCGGAACTCACCCGTTGTGTCGCTGCCGGTTTCGATATCGTGTGTTCCTGTCCAACCTGCGGTCATCTCCTGAAATCGGTGCTGCGCGAAGGCGCCCAATACTCGGAGGAATATCGTGCGCTGGTGAAACAGATGGCACATCAGGCGAAGGGCGACTTTGATCGGGTCAGCGAGCTTGTGGCGGACGAAGACGCCGCCTTCACCGGGCGGGCAAACAGGGCGTCGGCGCATGGCAGGAATGCATCGATGCTCAGTCTTACGCAGTGGAAGATGTTCAGCGACCAGGGTTACTTTGCCAAAATCGACGGCGTGGACCGGCTGCGTGTCGCCAACCATACATATGATCTGGGCGAGTATTTGTGGGAGTTGCACGGGGCAGGGCAGCTCAAACTGGAGCTTGGTCCGGTGGCGGCACAGGTTGCCTATTTCGCGCCTTGTCACCAGCGGCAGCAGAACATCGGTCAGCCCTGGGTGAATCTGCTCGGCCTCGTGCCGGAGGCGCGAACGGAAAGAATTGGCGATGCCTTCGATTGCTGCGGTCTGGGCGGCATCATGGGCTTCAAGAAGGATTTTCACGAAACATCGCTGGCCATAGGCACCAGATTAACCGACAAGATACAGGCCGCTGCGCCCGAGAGAGTGGCAACCGACTGCCTTAGTTGCCGGATGCAATTTCAGCAAATGCTGCCTTACGAAGTTTCGCATCCCATCGAGATACTGCGGGAGTCGTATCGGAATTTCCGGAAGTGAGCGCACCGGATAGCGGGGCATCCCATGTCAAATATCCTCATCCTTTATTCAACAACCGACGGACATACGAGAGAGATATGTCAGCGACTCAAGGTGGTGGTCGAACACGAGCAGCACAAAGTCACGCTTGCTTCAATCAAGGACAGTAGTGATCTCGATTTGCGTCCTTTCGACAAGGTTGTCGTCGGCGCAAGTATCCGTTACGGAAAGCACAGCCCGCTGGTGACCGAGTTCATCAATAGAAACGAAGAAGCGCTCAACGCAAAGCCCAACGCCTTTTTCTCCGTGAACGTCGTGGCACGCAAGCCGGAGAAGAGCCGGCCGGAGACAAATCCCTACATGCGGAAATACCTCCAGAAAATATCATGGCGGCCCAGACAACTGGCGGTCTTTGCGGGGAAGATCGACTATCCCAGCTATGGCTTTTTCGACCGATCAATAATCAGGTTCATCATGTGGATGACTCACGGGCCGACGCAAAGCGATGCGGCGATAGATTTTACCGACTGGAGGAAAGTCGACGAGTTTGGAAAGTTGATTGCAGGAATGTAGCGCAGAGGGTCTTTGGAAATTGGTGTGACTGCGGGTCCGGTATTTCTTAAGTAGCCGTACCGGATGCCGATAAGAGGGGGCAAGTCTGGATAGCCTGACCGGACCTGCATTCTGAAATTGCAGCCGGCAGGGTTACATGTTCGATTGGGTCTTCGTTCTTTGGCAATTCGGTTCAGGCGCCGCGAATCAATCCGGGAGAAAGCAAAATGTTCAAAAGTCTATTTGGCGGTAGTTCGGCGCAATCGGCATCCGATACTCACAAACCCGCAGCGGCTGCAACCGGGCGGTTCGATGCACGCAGCCTCCCCGCAGATCTAAGCCAACTGGGTGTTGGGCCAGGGGGGCTATTCATGGCCTTTCTCCCTCCCCATGTTGATTTCGCGAACGTCGCCGGCAGGCTTGCGCCTTTGGCCGGGGGCCGCACATTTGCCGCATTGTCCTCGTCCGGCGCACTGTGCAGCCAGCAAGCGGGGTCTGTCTATTGCGGCGGTGATGCGCAGGATACGCAGGGTAGCTGGTTGTGGCTTTCGCCGGACATCGTAGACCGGGCCGAAATCCACACCGTCGATCTGCATGCCGGCGGCAGTGCCGGCGCCAAGGAGCGTGTAACCCAAATCCGTGGTGAGCTGGAGCGCCTGCGGCCGGGCTTTCCGCTCTCCAGTCGCGATACGTTCGCTTTGGTCTTCAGCGACGGCTTGTCGGCTTCGGAAGGATTCTTCATGCGCGCGTGGTACGAATCGCAGCGCTTTCCTTGTTTGGCCATAGGCGGGTCGGCGGGGGGCAAGCTGGACTTCTCCGGTACCTACATGCACGATGGCCGCAGTGTGGTTCAGGGCAAGGCCTTGGTCATTTTCTGCAAGGTCAAGCCGGATATCCGGTTCGCGCCTTTCAAGACGCAGAACTTCATTCCTGCCGGCAAGAGCTGGCTGGTCGCCGAGGCGGATCCGGTGGCACGCACCGTGAGCAGCGTTTTCGGTGCAGACGGGCAACCACAAACCCTGGCGGCAGCCCTGGCCGCCCATTTCGGCTGCGCTGCCGGAGAAGTGGAAGCACGACTGGCCGGGCATACGTTCGCGGTCTCGGTCGGCGGCGAGATGTTCATTCGCTCCATTGCCAGTTTCGGGCAGGATAAGGTGAGTTTCTTCTGCGATCTGGAATTCGGCGACCAGCTCTATCTTCTCAAGGCGACCGACTTTGTTTCGACGACGCAACGGGACTGGGAGCAATTCATTGCCGGCAAGCCAAAACCCATCGCGCTCTTTCTCAACGACTGTGTCCTGCGTCGCCTTGGCAATAGTGCGGCACTCGGACAGGCGCGTTTCTTCAGCGACACACCGGCCGCCGGCTATTCGTCCTTCGGTGAAATCATGGGCATTCCCATCAACCAGACGCTTTCTGCGCTGGCATTTTTCCCGGCGGAAGGCAGTGTGCGCGAAGAATACATGGATCAATTCCCGATCCAGTATGCGGCATTTGCGAGTCACTATACGGTGCGCGCACTGGCGCGGTGGGAAGCGCTCAACGACATACAGACCAAGGTGGTGGAACGTGTGGTCAATTACCAGAGCAGCCTGAACCCGCTGCTCAAGGCTTTGCCCGCGCTCGAGGAGGCGGCGCTGAAACAGACTTCCACGCTCAGCGATGCGCTGACCCGGATGGAGGAGATCGCGCACTTCGTCGACAACACCAAGCAGGCGCAAACCAAACTGGAAAGCGGACTGGACGACCTGGAGCGGATTTCCAAGGCCATAGGCAGCATCACGGGCGGCATCAGCGCGATTGCCGATCAAACCAATCTTCTGGCGCTGAACGCGGCCATCGAAGCCGCCAGAGCGGGTGAGGCCGGGCGCGGCTTTGCCGTCGTTGCCGACGAGGTGCGCAAGCTGGCCCAGTCGGCCAAGCAGCAGGCGGATGCGACAGCTACCAGTATCCGCGAAGCGGTGCAGACGATTTCCTCCATTCGTTCTGTGGCTTCAAACTCGGTTGCAACCATGCACGAGTTATCCGCAAAAACCGGCGATGCCGCCGAGCAAATCCAGCAAATGAATGCGAGTTCGCAGAAGGAGCGAGAAGCAGTGCAGGGCAGCCTGGCTTCACTCGACACCCTGTCGGCAGGCATGGATGCGATGAACGCAAGCGTGGCCCAATTGAACCGCCTGCAGGCGATGGAGGCGAAGCTCTGATTGAATGGCAAAGCGGAAATGAAAAAACCTCCTTATTTTCATAAGGAGGTTTTGAAGGTGGCGTCCCCTACGAGATTCGAACTCGTGTTATCGCCGTGAAAGGGCGGTGTCCTAGGCCTCTAGACGAAGGGGACTGCGGTGCTGCTGTTCTTTTTGGTGGAGGTAAGCGGGATCGAACCGCTGACCTCTTGCATGCCATGCAAGCGCTCTCCCAGCTGAGCTATACCCCCGGGGTGCCCCGAAAAGAGCGCGCATTATAGTGATGGCACCCCACCTTGTAAAGCAACTCAGACAGTTTTTTTCGCGAGATTCTTTTCTATGCGCTCCAGCACCATCGCGCGCGGGAATAATGTCACCAATGCATCGACGGAAGGCGTCTGGGTTTGTCCGGTGAGCATCACGCGCAAGGGCATTGCCAGCTTGGGCATTTTCAAGCCGTGCTTGCCGATCACTTCTTTGATGGCGGCGCTGATGGCGGGGGTTTCCCATGCAATGGCGGCGAATTGCTGCGCAAGGTCGCGCAGGGCAGGGATCGCTTCTGCGGAAAGTTGCGCGTCGAGCAGCGCTGCATCCGGGTGCAGGTCGATGAAGAACATTTCGGCTGCATCGGCCAGTTCGTTCAGCGTAGCAGCGCGTTCTTTATACAGGCCGACGACGGCGCTCAGGTCGGGTGTGGCGCCGACCGTGATGCCGCGCTTTTCGAGGCGCGTGCGCACCATTTCCGCCAACCGGGTGTTGTCCGTTTGCTTGAGGTAATGGTTGTTCAGCCATTTCAGTTTTTCGGTGTTGAATTGCGCGGCGGATGGCGTGATGTGGTCGAGGTCGAACCATTCGCAGAATTGCGCAACCGAGAACACTTCCTCGTCGCCGTGCGACCAGCCCAGACGGGCGAGGTAGTTGATGACGGCTTCGGGCAGGTAGCCGTCGTCGTCGTATTGCATGACGCTGACCGCGCCGTGGCGTTTGGACAGTTTCGTACCGTCGTCGCCCAGAATCATGGACAGATGCGCATAGCTCGGGATGGTAGCGCCCAGCGCCTTGAGGATGTTGATCTGGCGCGGCGTGTTGTTGACGTGGTCGTCGCCGCGTATTACCTGCGTGATGCCCATGTCCCAGTCGTCCACCACCACGCAGAAGTTATAAGTCGGCGTGCCGTCGGCGCGGGCGATGATGAGGTCGTCCAGTTCGGTGTTGCTGAATTCGATATCGCCCTTGACCATGTCCTTCCAGGCAACGACGCCCTCGGTCGGATTCTTGAAGCGCACCACGGGTTTTACGCCGGCAGGAACGGGCGGCAGGGTCTTGCCCGATTCGGGACGCCATGTGCCGTTGTAGCGCGGTTTTTCACCGCGCGCGCGTTGCGCTTCGCGCATCGCATCCAGTTCGGCCGGGGAGGTATAGCAGTTGTAGGCTTGGCCCGATGCCAGCATCTGCTGTATGACTTCCTTGTAGCGCGGCATGCGCTGCATCTGGTAGTAGGGACCCTCGTCGTAGTTCAGTTTGAGCCAGTTCATGCCGTCCAGGATGGCCTGTACGGCTTCCGGCGTGGAGCGCTCCACGTCGGTGTCCTCTATACGCAGGATGAATGTGCCGCCGTGCTTGCGGGCGTAGGCCCAGGAGAACAGCGCGGTGCGTGCGCCGCCGATGTGCAGATATCCGGTGGGGCTGGGGGCGAAACGGGTACGGACGGTCATGTTGCTTTCCTGAAAATGAGGCGAAATGAAGGCGCGCATTCTACGACAGATGGGTATACCGGATAAAGAAATTGACCCGGGATATGGGCTTATGATTAAATGCGCGCCCTCTATTGGGCGGTTAGCTCAGCGGTAGAGCACTGCCTTCACACGGCAGGGGTCACTGGTTCGAACCCAGTACCGCCCACCATATAAACAATGGCTTGGCTTCGATGCTTGTCATTGCTCGCAATAAAATTCAGCGCGTTTTTTCCAGAATTTCTCTGTGGTTTGAGCCTTCCGAATCCTGTCGGCAGGGCATTGTTGTTCGGTCATGCGAAGCTTTGGAACACCGGGCGGATCCCGCTCAGACGCCCATGCAGACCAGATAGCGGGCGCCTTCGTTGATGTCGGCCGTGTTGATCGCGGCACCGCCGTAGGTTGGATTGGATACCATCATCATGCCGGAGGCGGTGTTGCCGTCGTCCATTGAGAGGTCAAGTTGCTTGACCAATCTGCCGGCGATATGGTCCGAGCAAATGATGTATTCGCCTTTCAATCCCGGTATGGGGGAGAAGGCTGCGCCGGATACGCCGAGGGCGCCGCCGGTCGTGTTGCGCGGAATATAGTCGTTTGCGTTGGTGTCCGCTGTGCCTTGCATCAGGCCGGCCAGGCGGATGTGCTGCCACAGAAAGTAGGATTCTCCCGAAACTGCGTTCCAGCTTGCATTGATGACCGAGTTGCCGTTGCCGTTGTTGACGGCCACGCCGGCAGCCGGCAAATGTGCGGAGGCTTTGCGGTCGTCGCCGGGCAATGCGCGAAACTTGTCGCGGTAGCCGTTGATGGCGAGTTGAATGTTGTTGAAATCGAAGGAGAGAATCTTAACCGTCGAATTCACAAGCAGTTCGTTGCCTTTGGCCGTCAGCGTGATCATCAGGCTGATGATCGCAATCACGATGGCGAACTCAATCAGTGTGAATCCGGATGGTTTGCTGTGCCGCATTTTCAATCCTTTCCGGCAATTGCCTGAGCTTTGTATGCCCGCCACTGCGGCTGGGGCAGAATCAAGGTGCAGGGATTTTTGAGTTTCCGTTTTCATTGTGCGTATGCATTGCAACATTCAGGCCAATGCCTGGATTTGAAAAATACCATTCCAATCAAAGGGGGATGAGCTTGCGGAATCGGGATGTGCCGGCCGCGATGACGGTGTTAGGGCAGGTGTTGACGGCAAACGGATGGTTGCCGAATAAGTATCCGGGCGAAATCGAGCCGGAACAGGGGATGCAAAAACAAAATGCCCTTCCAACCTGGGTTGGAAGGGCATTGTTGTTGACTGCACCGGATCGTTGCCGTCCGGCTTGAACGCTTATTTCAGTTTTTCGATGCCCAGCATCTTGAGGATGCTGCCCTCGTAGAACGGTTCGGAATTGCCTTTCTTCATCTTGCGGATGAAGTACTTCTCGAACGCGACCTTGGCGAGGTGCACCCATTTGCCTTCGGAGAACCAGTTCACGTTGCGCGGAGGTATCTGCGGAATTGCCACGAAGGCCACGCCGCTTTCGCCGAAGTCTGCCAGGCACACGGCGTTCCAGGTTGCTTCGGTGTCTGCCGGGGTGCCTTCCAGGTCGGCATGGATGTTGCGAACCGTGGCTGTCACCATGGATTCGATCATGTAGCCGGTCTTGGGTGTGCCGACGGGAACCGGAGTGGCTTCCACCGGAGGAATGGCAACGCAAACGCCAACCGCGAAGATGTTCTTGTATTTCGGATTGCGCTGGTGTTTGTCAACGACGACGAAGCCGCGTGCCTGAACCAGGCCCTCGATGCCGAACACAGCGTCCACGCCCTTGAAAGCGGGCAGCATCATGCTGTAGCTGAACGGCAGTTCGTGTTTCTTCTTTTCCTGGCCCAGATCGTCATGCTCGGTGACGTACATTTTGCCGGCTTCAACCTTGGTGACCTTGGCGTTGCATATCCACTTGATGTGCTTGTCGCGCATGCCGGATTCGAGGATGCCGTTGGAGTCGCCCACGCCGCCCAGTCCGAGGTGGCCGATGTAGGGTTCGGAGGTTACGAAGGTCATTGGAACCTTGTCGCGAATCTTGCGCTTGCGCAGGTCGGTTTCCATGATGAAGGCATATTCATAGGCCGGGCCGAAGCAGGATGCACCCTGCACCGCACCCACCACGATGGGACCGGGCTTCTTGCAGAAATCGTCCCATACGTCGTGCGACTTCATCGCATGATCCACATGGCACACGGAGTAGGTATGGCCGCCGTGCGGGCCAAGACCTTCGACTTCTTCAAACGCCAGCTTGGGGCCGGTGGCGATCACCAGATAGTCGTAGTCCAGATGCTTGCCGTCATTCAGTTCGAGCTTGTTCTGGTCGGGATGCACGCGCTTGACGCCGGTGGAGATGAATTCGATGCCCTTGCGCTCCAGGTAGCTGCGCACCGGAAATTCGATCTGCTTGCGCTCGCGCCATTTAACGCCCACCCAGGGGTTGGACGGAACAAAATGGAAATTCTCGCTGTTCGAGACGACCGTGACTTTGTGCTTGCTATCCAGCTTCTCCCGCATTTCATATGCTGCGGGCATGCCGCCCAGACCAGCTCCCATGATGACGATATGTGCCATGTTTTCTCCTCTATAGTTATGTGTTTACATGTATTATTTGCCGCTTTGCTGCTTTGTCCCACCTTGCTTGCCCGATATGGATTCGTCGTCTTCCGGCGTCCCCTGTTCCTTTGCGAACAACACAGCCGCCTTTACCCGCGACGACAGGTTGAGTTTGTTCAGAATGTGCCGTACATGCTGCTTTACCGTGTCATAGCTGATGGAGAGCGTCAGGGCGATGGCCTTGTTGCTTTCGCCGCGCGACAGCAATTGCAGAATTTCGCGTTCTCGTTCGGTCAGCAGTTTGAGCGAATTCTTCGGCTCCTGGCCGGGTTGGTCGCCGCGCAGCATGTCGATCATTTTTACGGTCATGGTCGGCGCAACCACCAACTCGCCAGCGGCAACGCGGCGTATGGCATCCACCACTTCTTCCGGCGCCATGTCCTTGAGCAGATAGCCGCGCACGCCGGCGCGTATCGCTTTACCCAAATCCACTTCCGAATCGCTCATGGTCAACACCACGGCCGGAATGATGCAGCCTTCCTTGCGAATCTGTTCCAGCATGGACAGTCCGTCAATCGGCTTCATGCGCAGGTCCATAACCAGCAGATCCGGCTCTTCCTTGATCAGGGTGCGCAAATCCTCGATGGTGCCGACTGCGCCCAGTACGTTGAAGCCGTAGCAGCGCGTGAGCAGTTCGCTCAATCCGCGCCGGCACAGGCTTTGGTCGTCCACCAACGCGATTTTCAATTCCTCAGCCATGCGTTGTTCTCCAATTAATCTCCGGTTCGGGGAAGAACAATTGTACGCAGGTTCCCAAGCCTTTGGTGCTTTCTACTTTGATTTCGCCGCCGATGCGCTGCGCGCGTTCGCGCATGATGATGATTCCGTAATGGCCCTCAACCGGGGAGAAGGTGCCAACGCCGTTGTCTTCTATGGTCAACACATAGTAACCGCAGAGATGGTCGATGATCAGGCGTGCATGGCTGGCGCTGGAATGCTTGGCGATGTTGGAAAGTGCCTCGCGCACGATGTTGAAGGCCTGTATCTCGTGTTCCAGCGGCAGATCCAGGTCGGCCACGCGAACCGAGCAATCGAGCACGATGTTGTGCTGCCTGGAGAACTGCGCGACCAGTTTATGCAGCGCCTGCAGCAGGCCGGCCGGGTCCATTTCGCTGCGAAAATCGGTAATCAGCGTGCGTACCGCTTTTTGGCTGATTTCCAGCGCCTCGTCGATGTCGCGCACATACTTGGTGGCCATCACTTCGTTGTTGCTGCGCACTGCGCCGCTCAGCAGCGTGGTGTTCATGCGCGCATAGTTCAGCGTCTGCGCCAGCGAATCATGGATATCGTTGGCGATGGATTGGCGCACCAGCAGCAGTTCTTCGCGCTTCGCCTCGCGCGTGGCTTTGATGTGTTCGATCAGGGTGCCCAGCAGGTCGGCGAAACTGACTGCCAGGGTCGCCGTGTTGCCGGAAGAGGATTGGGGAAGATCGAAGAACAGGGTGAAAACGCCAAGCAAGGGCTCGGTGGAATTGCGGGATTCCAGCGGAATGGAGATGACGGAACGGAATTGCTGGTGGGGTTCGTCGCCGTGCCGCGTCTTGCAGGCGTCAACATCGGTGGAGCAGAGGCCGTGCACAAAGGCATCCTTGCCGCAGTCTTCGCAGGCCAGTTCGACGATACGCTCGGCTTCCAGTTCTTCGCCGCTCAGGCCGACCGAACTGATCACCTGCAAAGTTTGCTCGTCTGGCAACAGAACGCGCACAACGGCAGCCTTGGCTTTGACGGCGACGATGGCGGTTTCCAGAAACGAGTTCAACAGCGTTTTGAGATCGCTGGTGCGCGATGTGGCGAACTCCTGTTCCACACACATCTCCAGCCCGCCGTTCTTGCCGGGCAACACAAACTCGGGGTCGCGTGTCCAATAAAACTGGACGCAGTCCGTTTCGTTCACTGACCTGATCTTTATCTTTTTATTACTCATCGCACCTAACAAGAATTATCGTAAAGTCCTGTCCCGAACTTTTATCAACACATGCGTCAGCCGATACTAAAGCCACGCGCTAGGGTATGCCGCTTTCCCAGAAATATCAATAAAGCGCAATAGGAATGACATATGTTACCCCATTGGGGCTATGAGAGCCCCTACCCGATGTGGTTATAGACACTTTTTACCCGAATTCTGCCTAATGCGCCGCAATCAAGCGCGATAGAATAAAAAGATGAAAATTTGTATCCTCTCCGACAGTCATGATCGTTCCGACCCTCTTGTGGAGGCGATCAAGGAGGCAAAGGCTGCCGGTGCTCAGGCCGTCATCCACTGCGGCGACCTGATCGGCGTTAACACACTGCGCGCTTCCCTCAAGCTGGACATTCCCATTCATGCCGTGCACGGCAACAACATCGGCGATGTGGCGTCGCTCTACCGCACGATGGCGAAATCGAACGGTCTGTTTGCCTACTACGGGCAGGAGGCCGTGCTGGAAATCGGCGGGCGCAAGATCTTCGTTACCCACATGCCGAATCACGGAATGGCCTTCGCCTGCACCGGCGACTACGATCTGGTTTGTCACGGCCATAGCCACACTGCACATGTTGGAATGCAAGCCAATGTCAAAGGCGGGAAAAGCTGGCTGGTCAATCCCGGTTCGGTAGCGGGCATAGATGCACCCGGAGTTAAGGCAATCCCGACCTGGATACTCGGTGATTTGGAGAGTATGAGTTTTGAAATACGGACATTGCAGAATAGCCCTTCTCCTTGTCATGCACAGGGTTGAAGGGGCGTCGTCGATACACCACGCCAACTGAGCGCTATAATCGGCTTGTCGATAACAATCAAGCAGGCGCGCCATGAAACATCTCGAACCCAAAGAAGCATACGAATTTCTGCAGGCCAATCCTGAGGCCGTCTTCATCGACGTGCGCAGCGAAATGGAATATATGTTCGTTGGTCATCCGCGCGGCTCCATTCTTATTCCCTGGGTGGACGGGCCGGACTGGGAGATCGATCCGCAATTCGTCGCGCATGTGCGCAAAGCCGCCAGCGTCAACCGCCCCGTGGTGCTTATCTGCCGCTCCGGACGCCGCTCGGCCGATGCCGGGTTGGCACTGGAAGAAGCAGGATTGAAGGAAGTCTACAATGTCGCGCACGGCTTCGAAGGCGACCTGGATGATACCCATCACCGCAATTCGCACAACGGCTGGCGCTTCGACGGCTTGCCCTGGGCTCAGACATAACACCGATTCGGACAATCAACCCATCGATCAGGTAGTCTGAATTGACAGCAGAACGTTCGTTCTGTATGTTTCGCAGCACGTTACTCAAACCCATGCATCGCTACAAAATGCCGTGTAACGGCGTGCGCGGGGGAGACATGCAGTTTTTTTGATGCGGCGGAGTTCGGCCATCCCGAGCGGAAAGGGCTCCCGCCTGAACAGGTTCATATCTTAGGAGATTCAGATGTCAGAGGTGAAGAAGGTTAAATTGACCCCCAATGAAATCGGCACTGCCAGAAATGCAGCGGCAGCTGAAAAAATTCTTTCCCTCGCCCACAAAACGATGCTTGCAGCCGACCAGGCAGCAGCAGAAGCCCAACAGGTGCTGGAAGCCAAACGGCTTATTGCGGTTCAAAAGGAAGACGCTGCCATAGCGGCCAGAGCTGCTTACGCGTCGGCTGCCGAAATGAAGGCGCAGGCCGAGCAGGAAATGCTCGATGCCAAGGCAGCCGGCGAGCAGGCTCGCGCGGATGCCGAGGCGGCCAGGATTGCACGCGCCGCCGCTGCTGAAGCAGCGGCGGCCGAAAAAATCCGTGCAATGGAACAGGCAAGACAGCGCGCGCAGGAAGCGGCCGCTGCCAAACTGGCCGAGGCGGAAGCCAGGAATAAAGCGGCAGAAGAAAACGCTGCATACAAGAAGGCAGTGGCCGAGGCGAAGAGGAAAGCTGCCGAAGAGGCCGCAGCCCTGAAGAAGGCCGAAGCGGAGGCCAGGAAACAGGCCGCAGCAAATGCTGCAGCGCTGAAAAAAACCGAAGCCGAGGCAAAGAAGAAAGCAACGGAAGAAGCGGCCGCCGCAAAGAAAGCTGAAGCGGAAGCCAGAAAGCTTGCCGCCCTGCAAGCGGCTGCAACGAAGAAAGCCGAGGCTGAGGCCAAAAAACAGGCTGCGGCAGAAGCCGCTGCGCTGAAAAAAGCCCAAGCAGAAGCCAGGAAAGCCGAGGCAGCAGCCGCAGCCCAAGCCGCAGCAGAAGCGGCAGCATTGAAAAAGGCAGAAGCCGCAGCACGCAAGCAGGCTGCACAACAGGCCGCTGCCGAGAAAAAAGCCGAAGCCGAGGCCCTCAAGCAAGCCGCCAAGGAAGCGGCTGCCGTCAAGAAAGCGGAAGCGGAGGCACGAAAATTGGCGGCACAGCAGGCGGTTGCCGAAAAGAAGGTGGAAGCCGAGGCCAGAAAACAGCTCGCGCAGGAAGCCGCAGCAATCAAGAAGGCGGAAGCTGAAGCCAAAAAGATTGCCGCCCAGGAAGCTGCTGCAGCGAAAAAGCTGGCGGCAGAGCAGGCCAGGCTGGCTGCGCAGGAACTGGCTGCAGCGAGGAAGGCAGAAGCCGAAGTGCGCAAAGCGGCAGCAGCCCAGGCCAGACAGATTGCGCAGGAAGAAGCGGCAGCACGCAAAGCCGCTGCAGCACTGAAAAAAGCCGAGGCCGCCGCCAAAAAGGCCGCCCTGGCACCGCCCGAACCAGTCTGGCCTTTCCCGGACGAAGAAACCAGCCCGGCCTGAGCGGATTTTGCATGGCGGACAACCTGGGTTTAACGCACGGTTCCGATGAAACGCCCTGCATGACAGGGCGTTTTGTTTCCAAGGTGAATCCTGCTAGAGTGGCATGGTCATGTAATTCGAGAGCTGCGTCATGCACGGAACTGCAGAACACGTCGAAAAAATACTGGGAGGCATTTCACTCCCGGCCTGCCCGGCAATTCTGGTGGATATCATGTCCGAGGCGCGCAAGGAAGAGCCTGATTTTACTCAGATTACCAGCCTGGTTGGAAACGATGCCGGGCTCTCCGCATCGGTGCTGAAGCTGGTCAATTCTCCCGCCTTCCGGCGCAGTTGCAATATTGGCTCCATCCCGCAGGCAGTTGCAGTACTCGGGTTGAAGAAAGTCATGCTGGCGGTGAATACTCTGTTTCTGCGCAACAGCGTCAGCGTTGCGCATCCCGCCGCCAAGGCATTTCTGGAAAAGTTCTGGGACAAATCCAGTTGCACCGCTGAAGCCGCCGCGATGCTGGCGAAGATACTGCCCGGAATTTCCACCGAGGATGCCTATACCATCGGCCTGTTCCACGACAGCGGCATTCCGGTATTGATGCAGCGTTTTCCGGATCACCCTTTCGAGGAAACCGTGAGTGGAAACGATTGGGAAACCATCCACCGCGATGAAGAAACCAAGCTGGGAACGAATCACGCCGTTGTGGGCAACCTGTTGGCGCGCAATTGGGGTTTGCCCGCGCACATCTGCCAGACCATTCTGCACCATCACGACTCAAGCATCTTCACTGACCTCGCGCACCAGGCTTCGACCGAGGTGCGCAATTTCATCGCGGTGTTGATTCTGGCCGAACATGTGGTCAGCGTGTTTCTGGGATTGGAAGAGGAGGGCGGGATGGGACAATCGCCTGTCCATGCCCATGCCATGAATCATCTGGGCATGGATGCTGCCGAATTTCGTGAGACTGCACTGGATATCATGGGCGAACTGCGCCAGCACCGGAGCTAGCCCGACCGCCTGTCGTTGCTAGATGTCCTCGGGCACCATCTTGATCGCCCCGCACGGGCACTCCACCACGCACAACCCACAGCCCTTGCAGTAGTCGTAGTTGAACTCGAAGCGCTTGCCGGGGCCCAGCTTGATCACCGCATTGTCAGGGCACACGCCGTAGCAGTTGTCGCACTCGAAACAGTTCCCGCACGACAGACAGCGGCGCGCCTCGAACAGCGCATTGGTCTCGTCCAGTCCGCCCTGTACCTCGTCGAAGCTGGTCTGGCGGCGGATGATGTCCAGCATCGGGCGCACCGTCTTGTCGGCATCGGAGTAGTACCAGGGGTTGAGTTTGTCGAACGTGGCAATCTCGTGTTTCGGTCCGGGCTCGTAAGCAATGCCGCGTAACCAGGCGTCGATGTTGCGCGCCGCTTTCTTGCCGTGTCCCACCCCCACCGTGACGGTGCGTTCCGACGGCACCATGTCGCCGCCAGCGAAAATGCCGGGATGGCCGGTCATCATGTTGGCTGCGACCTGCACCGTGCCGTCCTTTATTTCCAGACCGGACAGGCCGTCGAGCAGGGATAAGTCGACATCCTGCCCGAGTGCCAACACCACCGAGTCGGCAGCCAGCGTCTCGAATTCCCCGGTCGGCTGCGGAAAGCCTTTTTCGTCCAGTGCCATCTTCTCCACGGTGATCTCGCCTTCGCCGGCCTGCTTGATGGTGGACAGCCACTTGATCAGCACGCCTTCCTGCAAGGCTTCTTCCACCTCGAAGTCGTGCGCGGGCATCTTCTCGCGCGTGCGCCGGTAGACGATGATCGCCTCGGTCGCGCCCAGGCGCTTGGCGGTGCGCGCCACGTCGATGGCGGTGTTGCCGCCGCCGTACACGACCACGCGCCGACCCAGCATCGGTTTGTCTTCGCCTTCCATTGAGCGCAGTACCGACACCGCGTCGACGATCTTGGTCGCGTCGCCCGCCGGGATGAAGGTGCGCTTGCCGATATGCGCGCCGACTGCGAGGAAGGCCGCGTCGAAGCCGCCCTGCTGCATGCTCTGTTCGATATTCACGACTTTGCTGTTGAGCTTGAGCGTCACGCCCAGATCAAGGATGCGCTGCACCTCGGCATCCAGCACCTCGCGCGGCAGCCGGTATTTGGGAATGCCGAAGCGCATCATGCCGCCGGCCAGCGGGCCCGCTTCCTGTATCTCGACCCGGTGTCCCATGCGCGCCAGATGATAGGCGGCGGAAAGCCCGGAAGGGCCTGCGCCGACCACCAGTACTTTCTTGCCGCTGGCGGCGGCAGGCGCATCGAACTTCCAGTCGCGCTTGATCGCCTCGTCGCCGAGGAATCGCTCCACCGAGTTGATGCCCACCGCCTCGTCGAGCTGGCCGCGGTTGCAGGCTGTTTCGCAGGGGTGATAGCACACGCGCCCCATTACCGCGGGCAGCGGATTGCTGATGGTCAGCACGCGCCAGGCCTGCTCGTAATCGCCGGATTCGGCATGGAACAGCCAGCCCTGGATGTTCTCCCCGGCGGGGCAGGCGTGGTTGCACGGCGGCAGGCGGTCGACATACTGCGGGCGCGCGGTGCGCCAAGTACCGGTGAGATTGGCCAGCGAGGTGCCGGGCTTGAGGGTGATGGCAAACGGCTTGCTCGACATTAATCGGACTCCTTTTCCAGCAGGCCGTATTTGCGGATATTGCGGTCCGCGATGGCCTGCAAACGCGCGACCGTCTCGGGATGCGGGTGCTTGCCGAACAGGTGGGCGAATCGTTTCTGCGGTTGGAGATATTCCTCGACGGCGACTTTGTGGCGGATCTTCAGCACGCCGGTGACTTCGCCATGCTCGGCCTCGAACACCGGGAACATGCCGGTCTCCCTGGCCAGCCGCGCGATGCGGATGGTGTCGTGCGAGGCGGTGCCGAAGCCCAGCGGGCACGGCACGAATATCTGGATGTAGCGCGCACCGTGCATGCTCATCGCCTTGCGCACTTTGTACTCGAGGTCGCGCAGATCGGCCACCGTTGCCGTGGCGACGTAGGGAATGCCGTGCGCCATGGCGATCTCCGGCACGTTCTTGCCCTGGCCGAACACGTTGCCCGGCTCGGGGCCGACCGGCATCGTGGTGGCTGTGCGTGCCGCCGGTGGCGTGGCGGAAGAACGCTGCACGCCGGTGTTCATGTAGGCCTCGTTGTCGTAGCAGATGTACAGCACATCGTCGTTGCGTTCGAACATGCCTGACAGGCAGCCGAAACCGATGTCGGTGGTGCCGCCGTCGCCGCCCTGGGCGACCACGCGCACTTCCTGCCGTCCTTTGACTTTCATCGCCGCCGCGACGCCGGTGGCGACTGCAGGCGCGTTGCCGAACAGCGAATGGATCCACGGCACCTGCCAGGACGATTCGGGGTAGGGGGTGGAGAACACTTCCAGGCAGCCGGTGGCGTTTACCGCGATCAATTGTCCATCGCTTGCCGCCATCGCCGCGTCGATGGCGTAGCGCGCCCCCAGCGCCTCGCCGCAACCCTGGCAGGCGCGGTGTCCGGAATTGATCGAATTGCTGCGCATCCGGCTGGACTGCACGCTGCGCTCGTCGGGCGCGAGCAGCCGGTTGCCGACAGTGAATGTGCCGGTCTGGTAGAACTTGACGGGTTGGTATGGCATGCCGATTCTCCTCAACCGAATTTTGCTGTCGACGAGATACCCTTGTCGTACAGAATGTTCTCGGCGATGGGGCCGGAGCGGCGCGTCTGCTTCTCGCGCTCCAGTTGTTTGTTAACCGCGTCGCGATCCAGATCCAGGAAGGTGACGGGCGCGAGGTCTTCCTGTTCGACCTCGCGGAATAGCCGGTGCAGAGAGGCTTTGGGGATGGCGCGCCCGCCCAGTCCGGCGATGGCGGTAAAACCCTTCAGGCCGCTGCCGGTGACCGCCATGCGCACATCGGTGGCAGCGATGCCGCCCATGCCCACGGCCAGGCTCTTTTCCAGCACCACGAAGCGTTTGCAGTTTTGCAGCGCGGCGCGCACTTCGCGCTGCGGAAAGGGGCGGTAGCTGGTGATGCCGAGCACGCCGATTTTGTGGCCCTCGTCGCGCATCTCGTCCACCGTGTCCTTGATGGTGCCGAGCACCGACCCCATTGCCACGACCATTGTCTCGGCATCGTCGGCGCGATAGGTGCGCACCAGTCCGCCGCTGTCGCGGCCGAAGGTGGTCCTGAATTCGGAGGCGAGTTGCTGTATCAGTCCCAGCGCCTGCATCTGCTTGGCATGCGCCAGATACTTCACTTCCATGAACGCTTCGGGACCGACCATCGCGCCGATGGAGACCGGCTCCGCCGGATCGAGTACCTGGCGCGGATCGAACGGCGGCAGGTAGGAATCGACCTGCTCCTGCGACGGGATGTCCACGCGCTCGAACGCATGCGTGAGGATGAAACCGTCCATGCACACCATCACCGGCATCGAGAGTTCTTCCGCCAGTCGGAATGCCTGGATGTGCAGATCCACCGCTTCCTGGTTGGTTTCGGCGAACAATTGCATCCAGCCGGAATCGCGCTGCGAGAGCGAATCGGAATGGTCGTTCCAGATGTTGATCGGCGCGCCGATGGCGCGGTTGGCGACAGTCATCACAATGGGCAGGCCGAGGCCGGCGGCGTTGTAGACCGCTTCGACCATGAACAGCAAGCCCTGCGAAGCGGTGGCGGTATAAGAGCGCGCCCCCGCCGCCGACGAACCGATGGCTACCGACATGGCGGCAAACTCGCTCTCCACGTTGATGAACTCGCACGGGGTCAGTTCGCCCGATTTAACCATTTCGCCCAAGGCCTCGACAATGTGTGTCTGCGGCGAAATCGGATAGGCGCAGATCACCTCGGGACGGCACAGGGCGATGGCTTCGGCCACGGCTTTGGAGCCTTCGGTCTGTTTAAGCATGGGCGCGCTCCTCCATTTCTTTCTTCACCGATTCGTACGCTTCGGTCGCGGCGGCGACGTTGCCTTCGGCGATCTTGCCGGAGAATTTCTGGTTGATGGCCTTGACCACCGATTCCAGGCGGATGAGTCCGGACAAGGCGGCGAAGCCTGCCAGCAGCGGCATGTTGGGGATGGGGCGGCCGATATGTTTCAAGCCTAGCGCAGTGGCAGCCAGGGTACACAAGCGTTCCGGCGGGTGGCCGCGGGCGAAATCGCCGAGACCAATCTCTTCGAAACTGTGATGGGTATTGATCAATACATAGCCATTCGTTTTCAGTCCGGCGAACACGTCGATCTGGTGCAGCAGGGTGGGGTCCTGAATGATGAGCGCGTCCGGCTCCATGATCGGCTCGCGCAGGCGAATCTCCTTGTCGTCGATGCGGCAGAACGCCACCACCGGCGCACCGGTGCGCTCCGAACCGAAGCTGGGAAAAGCCTGCGCGTGACGACCTTCTTCGAATGCCGCGACCGACAACATCTCCGTGGCGGTGACCACACCCTGGCCGCCGCGGCCGTGTATACGTACCTGGAACATGACTTTCTCTCCTTATACTACTTCGCTTGAAGCTTACTCCCCTGCTGCCGGAATGTCAGCCAGCCATGCATTGACCATTGTGCTTGCCTGCTGCAGATTGGCAGCCGCCTCGTCGCTCAGGCTTTCGCCAAGTTCGAAACCGTAACCGCGTATGCGCATCAGATAACTCGGCGGTGCATCCGTTCCGTATACCTGCCTGAATGTATGCAGCAGCGCGAAAGGTGTCATGGCATGGCTGGTGTAGCTGTTGTCCTGCGCGGCGGAGATGTTCGAGAAGTGGAAGGGCGCGGCGCAGGACATGTCTGCATCGACAAACAGAACCGCTGTGCGCCCGACCAGATCGGTGACATGTTCGACCTGCAACTGGAAATCCTCGATGAACTCGACTTGAGTGCCGACGGCTTCGGATTGAAGGCGGCGCACCAGCAGGGGCGCCAGCGCATCGTCGCCGCGCGATTCGTTGCCGATGGCGAAAACGAGAAGCGGTGCGAACATTAGTCCGCTGAGCAGAACGTGCCGTCCGACGACCGTGTCAGCACATCGACCCGTCCGCCTTCCGCATCCAGCAGTTCCACTTCCAGCGGCATCTTGCCCAAGGCATGCGTGGCGCAGGACAGGCAGGGGTCGAAGGCGCGGATGGCGACTTCGATGTGGTTGAGCATGCCTTCGGTGAGTTTCTTGCCGTCGATGTACTGTCTTGCCACCTGGCGGATCGCTTCGTTCATCGCCTGGTTGTTGTTGGTGGTGGAGACGATACGGTTGCAGCGCACGATCTGGTCCTGCTCGTCCACCTTGTAGTGATGGATGAGCGTGCCGCGTGGCGCTTCTATCACCCCGACGCCGCGCTCCTGGCGCTTGCCTTTGCTGATCAGATCGGTGCCTTGCAGGTCGGGATCGTGCAGCAGGTCGCGTATCACTTCGGCGGCGTGCAGCATCTCGATCATGCGCGCCCAGTGGAAACCCAGCGTTGCGCCCGTGGCCGAGCCGCCGTTGAAGGCGACGAATTCCTTGCGTGCCTGCTCGGCCAGCGGCGTGGGAATGAAGTCGCACCGTGCCACGCGGCTCAGCGGGCCAACACGGTACCAGCCGGTTTCCGGACCGAGGCTGCGCAGGAACGGAAACTTCATGTACGACCAGGGCTTCACATCTTCGAAGATCACATCCCAGTAATGACTGTAGTCGTAATGGTCGAACAGCGTCTTGCCGTTCATGTCGCGTGCGCGCAAACCGCCATGGTAGAGGTCCATCGCGCCATCGGCACGCACCATATTCAGCGTGTGCGCCTTGAAGCGTCCGAAGTTATTGTAGAGATCGAGGTTTTTTTCGAATAGTTGCTGCGCTATGCCGACGGATTCGCGGCTCCAGGCCACGATCTGTTCGATGTCCTTGAGCAAATAATCGCGCTCTTCGATGCTGACGTTCTTGTTCACGCCTCCCGGGATGGAGCCGGTGCCATGCACGCGCTTGCCAGCGGTAATGCGGATCACTTCCTGCCCGAATTTGCGCAACAACACACCTTGTTTGGCGATTTCCGGATAAGCGGCGGCGATGCCGACTATATTGCGTTTGGCGACATCTGAATCGAAGCCAAACAGCAAATCTGGCGAGCACAAATGGAAGAAATGCAGCGCGTGCGATTGCAGCATCTGGCCGTAATGCATGAGCCGCCGCACTTTCTCGGCAGTCGGCGTGAGCGTGGCGCCCACGATCATGTCCATCGCCTTGGACGCTGCCAAGTGGTGGCTCACCGGACAGATGCCGCACAAGCGCTGCACCATCACCGGCGCTTCCCAGTAGGGGCGCCCCTGGATGAACTTCTCGAAGCCGCGGAACTCGACGATGTGCAGGCGCACCTGGTGCACGCGATCATTTTCGTCCAGCAGCAGCGTGACCTTGCCGTGGCCTTCGACGCGCGATACCTGCTCGATTGCGACGCGACGCAGTTTTTCGGGGTGGGCGGCGGTTTCCAGATTGTTGTCGATGTCAGTCATATTTGATCAATCCATGTCCCAGTTCCGGCGTTTTGCCGGCGATGAGGTCAGTGAGGAATTTCCAGATGGCATCACCGGAAGGCGGGCAACCCGGAATGAAGTAGTCGATCTTCACCACCTCGTGCAGCGGGTGCACCTTGTCCAGCGGCAGCGGCAGCTCGGGATCGTTCGGAATGTGGCCGTGTGCCAGCCCCGGTTCGGTGAGGTAGACCTCGGTCAGACAACTGCCGAGGTCGAGATGGTTGCGCTGCGCGGGCAGCCCGCCGTTGATGGCGCAGGCGCCGATGGCGATGAGGATCTTGCAGTTCTTGCGGAACTCATGCAGCACGTGCACGTTTTCCGCGTTGCAGATGCCGCCCTCGATGATGCCGATGTCGCACGGCCCGCAGTGCTTGATGTCGGTAAGCGGCGAGCGGTCGAATTCGATGAGTTCGAGCAATGCAAACAGGCGCTCGTCGATGTCGAGTATCGACATGTGGCAGCCGAAGCAGCCAGCGAGCGAAGTGGTCGCGACCTTGAGTTTCCGTTTCTCACTCATGGTGCGCTCCCGAGGGTGTGCGCGGCGCATCTTCCAATGCCTGCGCGCTGATCGGGCTGCGGTCGTAGCGCCGTTCGCCGATGGGCATGCTGAAACCGACGCGCTTGGGCAGGATTACCCCCACCGGGCAGACCTGCATCGCCTTGTCGGCCAGCGCGATGTCGGTGTCCCTTAGCAAACCCGATTCGGAGTTGACGATGAGGTGCTTGGTGATGCCGCGCCCGGCGAAGGCGAACACGTTCTTGCCGTCCACTTCGCTGGAGGCATGCACGCAGATTTCACACAGGATGCAGCGGTTGAAGTCGAGCAGGATGTCCGGGTGCGATGCATCAATCGGACGATCCGGAAACAGTTGGCGAAAGCCTGTGGCTTGCACTTCGAGGTCGTAGCCCAGCGCCTGCAGCACACAGTTTCCGCTCTTCTCGCATGAGGGGCAGAAGTGGTTTCCTTCGGCAAACAGCATTTGCACCAGCGTGCGCCGCAAGGCGTTCAATTCCTCGATCTCGCTTTCCACAACGAGTCCGGCCTCTGCCGGCAGGGTGCAGGATGCGGTGGTGCGGCCATTGACCTTGACCGTGCACAGCTTGCAACTGCCGTGGGGGGTGAACTCGGGGTGGTAACACAGGTGCGGTATATAGTGGTCGGCCGCGAGTGCAGCCTGCATTACGGTTTGTCCCGGCTCGAAACAAATCGGGGCTCCGTCGAGTTGAAATGAATCGCTCATTCGTTCTCCTTCAGGTGAGCGCCGGCGTCGTCGCGTCCGGTCATCTGCCGCGCGCGCGCCAGTGATCCGTCGAGATCGAAGGCCGGCTCGAAATCCAGCGATTTGAGTTTACTTTCGTAAGCGGGGCGGAAATGCTTGAGCGTGTGCAGCACCGGATTGCAGGCCGTGCGTCCCAAACCGCAGTGAGAACTGCTTTGCAGCACATGGTCCAGATTCTCTATCTCGGCCAGGTCGTGGCGCGTGCCGTGACCGGCGGCGATCTTGTCCATGGTTTGCTTCAGTATGGAAGTGCCGACGCGGCACGGCGTGCAGAAGCCGCAGCTCTCGTGCGCGAAGAAATGCACATAGTTGCGCGCAACTTCGAACATGTCGCGGCTTTCGTCGAACACCATGAATGCGCCGGCAGTTGGCAAATCTTCAAAACCCAGCTTGCGGTCGAATTCGCTCTCGCCGACGCACGCACCCGAAGGGCCGCTGACCTGCACCGCCGCCGTATTCACCGCGCCGCAGTCTTTCAGTATCTCGCGTACGGATACGCCGAACGGATATTCGTAAATGCCGGGACGCTGGCAATCACCCGACACGGAGATGAGTTTACTGCCGGTCGACTTGGCCGTGCCGATGGCGCTGAATTTCTCGGCGCCCATATGCACTGCCATAACCGCCAGGCAGAACGTTTCGACGTTATCCACCACGGTGGGCTGTTGCAGATAGCCGTGCGTGACGGGGAAAGGAGGGCGGTTGCGCGGCACGCCGCGCTTGCCTTCCAGCGATTCGATCAATGCCGATTCCTCGCCGCAGATGTAGGCGCCTGCGCCGAGATGGATGTCGATGTCGAAATCGAATCCGGACTTGCCGAGAATATTTGCCCCCAGCAGATTGTTTTCGCGCCGGCGCTGCAACACCGTTTGCAGCGGTTCGAGGAGGTAACGGTATTCGCCGCGCAGGTAGAGGAAGCCTTTTTTGGCGCCTGTAGCCAGGGCGCACAGCGTCATGCCCTCGAAGACCATGTCCGCCTGCCGGGAGAACAGCACGCGATCCTTGAACGTGCCGGGTTCGCCTTCGTCGGCGTTGCACACCACGTAATGGTCGGTGCCTTGGGCGTTGCGGCATGCTTCCCATTTCAATCCGGTGGGGAAACCCGCACCACCGCGCCCGCGCAGGCCGGAAGCCTTGACGGTTTCGACGATGCGTTGCCCGCCCAGCTCCAGGGCTGCACGCAGCACGGTTCCGGGGGGAAGCGCGTTGTCGAGCAGCAAACCGCCGCGACGGATGTTGTCTTCGACCCGGAAGAAATCCTCGGGCCAGTCGTTCAACGGAGTGCGGTTGCGAATGAGTTGCACGATTTCCTGCACGCGCTGGTGATTCAGCCGCGTGACGGCGCGATTGTTGACCAGCATTGCCGGACCCTGATCGCACATGCCGGTGCAGGAAGTCGTGCCTATGCTGACTAGTCCGTCTTCGGAAACCTTGCCGGGCTGCAGCCATAACTGCTGGCACATGAGCTCCATCAGCGATTGACTACCCGACATGCGATCCGTGATGTTGTCGGAAAACAGCACACGATATTCGCCGTGCGGCTTCAGATGGAGGAATGAATAAAACGAGGCCGTGCTTTCGATTCGGGCGCGGGGAATGGATAATTTTGCGGCAAGCCTGGAGATGGAATGCGGCGGGATATGGCCGAAGTGCTCCTGCATTTCCCGCAGTATCTGCAGCAACCGGGATGCGTCGCTTGCATGACGGAGGATCAGTTGATCCATCCATTCTTGTCCGGAAGCATCAAAACTTATTTCGTTGTCTGGTAGCATAGCGTCGCCGTTAGTACATGACCGAAAAGTGTGCGGCTAGTGTACCTTCAGTTTTGCAGGAAGCAATAGATATAGCGCAAGATAAGTATTAGCACGTAAACAGCTTTGTACTGCTGTATTTGCCCGTCGCCGGTTTGCTGAACCGACGGGCTCACGGGCAATATGGTCAATTTCACAAAACAACATCGATCACCATAAGGAACAGAGCAACCATGCACATGCACGACCCCCATCCCTTTTCATATGAAGTGGAAGAAGATAATTTTGACGAGCGCGTGGTCGCCCGTTCGCAGGAAACTCCCATACTGCTTGATATCGGAGCCGAGTGGTGTGCGCCGTGCAAGGTGCTGGGGCCGCATCTGGAAAAGTTGGTGAAGGAATACGGCGGCAAGTTTCTGCTGGCCAAGGTGGATGCGGACGAAAACATGCGCATTGCCGGCAAGCACAAAGTGCGCGGGTTTCCGACGGTTATTGCCTATAGTCGCGGTGTGGAAATCGACCGTTTCCACAGTTCGCATCCGGACCATTTTCTGCGTCAGTTCATCGACAAACTAATCGCACACCATCACAGCAACGGATGATGGATGTCGTCATCTTCCCGGCGGACAGTGCGCTGTCGATGCTGAAATGGAGGCGGATGAAACTGCAGAAACTAGGCTGTCTGGATGTTGGAGGCTTGCTTTCCCTTGGGGCCTTGTGTTACTTCAAAGCTGACCTTTTGTCCTTCTTTGAGTGACTTGAAGCCGTTCATGTTGATTGAGGAAAAGTGAGCAAACAAATCAACGCTACCATCGTCGGGAGTAGTAAATCCGAAACCCTTTGCATCGTTAAACCATTTAACTGTACCGATTGCCATGACACTATCTCCTTACTGATAAAACAGGGACACCCCCTGCAAGTTTGCTGCAACTACAAAGCTATATTTGCCTGAAGGCATTCAGCCTCCACTAGTTCATATCTTTCCTTCAAGACGGGCAACTTCAAAACAATCTTCTCGCCAGCAACACCCTAACTGATCGCATACACCGTTGTAGGCGGAGCCATAGCAATCGAAATTTCCTTCCTTGATCTGGATGGTTTTGATCAGTTCGGTCTTGAAACGATTGTCGGGATTTATGCCGTGCGCTTTGGCCAGGGCCTTTACTTCCGCGATTTTCATGGTGGTTCTCCTTCTGCTTGATGCGTTAACTGTTCAAGTCCGGGTTGCAGGCTAATGAAGACCGGCATTCGCAGGTTCATGCCATCAAGTAGCACCTTGGGAGTAGACAGCTTGATTTTTTTGCCGCTTATGGGAGTGTCATGCCGGCAAGGTGCCATGCCGCCCTGAAATCGTGGCCGTTCCTGCGGTAGTAGCGGAAGTTCCCGATGAAGCGTACGAAGTTGGAAAACGTGCGTGACATAGTTTCTGCCTGTTGTTTTGGATTGGCTTTTTGCTCTGCGCTTGTCGATGATGTTTGATATTGCCCCTCTCAATCGCAGACGAAGTTACAGCAGAGCCGTGACTAAACATATACGCAAGAATACATATATCGCCGGATTTATATCTCGGGATGGTTATTGCAGTAGGGATCACTCAAGGGGATGTGCAAGGCATCGCTGGTTGCTTGCAATATCGCAGGGAAGGCAAAGCATGAATGGATTGTTGCATAAACGGCAGCTTGGCTGCCCGGCCGGGAGGCTAATTGTCGGGGCTGGCCGGTTCGGCATTCCTGAGTTTGCGGTACAGGGTACGTTCGCTGATTCCCAAGTGTTCTGCCAGTGCTTTTCTGTCGCCCTGAAATTTTTTCGCCGCCCAGGCCAGATAACGCTGCTCCAGATTTTCCAGCGGCGCAATTTCCTCAAACGGTCTGGATTCAGCAACCTCTTTCTTTACACTTCTCATGGTGTCCAAATACAAATGATGGGGCTGGATGGTGTTACCGTCTATCATGATCAGGGCACGTTCCAGCACGTTGCGCAGTTCGCGTACATTGCCGGGGAAATCGTGGCGCATCAGGGCGGCCATGGATTCCTCGCTGAGCGTGATTCTGCGTCCCGGTTCCAGGCGGGTGAGCAGCGTTTTGACCAGCATGGGCAAGTCTTCCGTGCGTTCCCGCAGCGGCGGCAACTGGATGGGGAAGACGTTGATGCGGAAATACAAGTCCTGGCGGAAGGTGCCGTTCCTTACCATTTCGGCCAAATCCCTGTGCGTCGCTGCGACCAGTCTGAAATCCGCACATAGCGGTTCCAGACCACCGATGCGGCGGTAGGTACCAGCCTCCATCAGACGCAATAACTTCACCTGTAGCGTCAGGGGAATATCGCCCACCTCGTCCAGAAACAGCGTGCCGCCGCGTACCGCTTCCACCAGTCCGGTCTTGCGCCCGACGGCGCCGGTAAAGGCGCCTTTTTCGTAGCCGAACATTTCACTTTCGAACAGCGTTTCGGTCAACCCCGAACATTCCAGCGCCACGAAAGGTGCGGAGGCGCGCGGACTCATGTCGTGGATTGCATGCGCAACCAACTCTTTGCCGGTACCCGATTCGCCCAGCAGCAGCACTGAACTTTCCTTTGCGGCCACACGTTTGGCCAGTTCCAGCATCCTGTTGAACGGGCGCGAGTACCCCACCATTTGACGATCCTGCACGCCCTCGCGCGCATGACGCAGGGAATGCATGGTCTCCATGTAATACAGCGTGTTTCCGGCCTCGTTCTTGACCGGCACAACTTCCACTTCCACATGCTCCCTGCCGGCCGAGGTGTGATGTACATGCAGCACGCGGTTGGGTTCGCCGCTTTCCATTGAGTCGCGCAGCGGGCAGTTCTCGCCTGCCTGGTCGCAGGGCTTGTCGTAATGGTGGGAGAGTGCGTAGCAGAACTGTCCCTCGATGTTCCGGGCGGATCCGAACTCCCGCCGGTATGCGGTATTGGCCGCAATGATGCGATATTTCCCGTCGAGCAAAATCTTGGGGTCAGGGAAGCTGTCCAGCAAATTCAGTAGATCGGCCGGGACCTTGACAGGGATGTGTTTTGCGTTACGAGTGGCAGTCATGGCAGTAATTATATGCCATTAATGGCGTAAATTCCATGATTTATCACCTATTTTCACTAAGGTCATCAATCCTATCCCAATGAAAAACAAGATTATTGATAAACGCGTTCGGGCTGGCACAGTGATTGCTCAGTAGATATAGCCTAACAGTCGGTTTGCAATGACGACTGCTGGGCTCCTCTCTGATTGGACACTCCCTCCTTTCAGCTTCATCCTGTGGTGCTATGCGCCACAGGTTTTTTTTGAAGAGGCAGGCACTTCCATCTCGGCCGGTATCGCGCACGTGGCGCCAGCGAATCCCGATGCGAATGCGAACGAGTGCGCAGTGATAGAGATTGATTTATAAAATCAACATGTAAGGAGAAGAAAATGGCTCTGATGATTACCGAGGAATGTATCAACTGCGATGTGTGCGAGCCGGAATGTCCGAACGGCGCGCTCTCGAAAGGCGATAACATTTACATCATCGACGCGAGTCAGTGCACCGAATGCGTAGCTCACTACGATTCGCCCCAATGCGTGGAAGTATGTCCTGTTGATTGCATCGTGCAGGACCCCGCTCATATTGAAAGCAATGAACAGTTGCACGCCAAGTTCGAGGGTTTGCTGGGTGTGCAAGCATAGTGTCGAGAAACCCGACTGTGTCCAATAAACGAATTCAGCAAATCCTGATCGCCATTCTGCTGCTCGGGACGATCTATTGGTTCGGGTTGCGTACCGACCCCAAAGTGGAAGCATTGAATCAGGCCCTGCAGCAAACGGGCAGCCCTGCGTTACAAAACTTTCCCTATACCTTCAGGGTGGTGCGTCTGGAGGGACAGGACGGAGAAATTGCTGTGATGGGTACGCCGCGTTCTTCCCAGGTGCCGGTCTATCGCATGATAGGCGTTATTCACCCCAACCTGTCGGGGAAATCGCCGACGCATCCGGATTTCATTGCGGCGGAAAAAGAATTGGCAAATATCCAGTCCGAAGCGCGCCAAGTCGTACTCAATCAAGTCGGCGTTTCCAGCGTGAAGTGGGAATTGGACAAGAATTGGCTGATCGCACACAACATTCAGCCTAATTGAGGCTCAAGAAAGCGCAGGATACGGTGTTCCTGCCAAATCAGTTTTTCCACGATAGGGGAATAAAATGAAAATTGCCGTTAGCAGCCAGAACTTCAAGAGTGTGACCGGGCATGCGGGAAAAAGCCGCCGTTTCATTATTTACGACGTCGGCACCCCTTGCGATTCGCCGGAGGTGGTGTGGCTCGATCTTCCGCTGGAAATGTCTTTCCATGAATTCAGCGGTGGCAAGCACCCGCTGGACGATATGGACGTAATACTGACGGCAAGCGCCGGACGGGGGTTTATCGCGAAATTGGCCCAGCGCGGCGTGAAGGTCATTACCTGCGGTGAAAGCGACCCGCGCAAGGCGGTACGTGATTACCTGACGGGCAAGGTCAAGCCGGCCATGCCGCATGAGCATTTAGAGCAGGAGCGGCACGAGCCAGTTTTCGGCGGTTGCTGTTGCAGTTGTTAGTATTGTCGGCATCCCATCCGGGGGCCGATACAGTGGCGGTATGTTTGATGTGTTATCGGGATATAGTTTAAAACTATTATTTGAGATGATTTTGGGGAGATTTATAAAATGCTAAAGGTTCTCGGGGGTTTCATAGCGGGAGTAGTCGTTGTTGTTCTGGTTGCATACAACTCCATGGGCAGCATGATGTTCAGGGAGATTTCCAGCCCATACGGCGTGGAGGAGACGGTAGCCCGTATCCAGCAAAACATTCAAAACGCAGGCAACGGCTGGTCTCTATCCGGCCTGCGCAATGCGGCAAAGCCGATCGAACTGGACGGCGGAAACGTGCTGCCGGTGCTGATGATCGAGGCTTGCAGCACCAAGTATTCCGGTCCTATCCTCAAGGACGACTCGCTGCGTTTTCTTTCCAACCTGATGCCCTGCAAGATATCGGTATACAAGAAGAACGACGGCAAGACCTACATCGGCATGATGAATGCCGAACTGATCGGCAGCCTGTTCGGCTCCATGGTGGGCGGCATCATGAAACAAGTTTCCGCCGACCAGGCCAAATTCATCGTGTTTGATGCGAGCAAGCCCGCACCTGCGATGATCAAGGGCACACCCGGTGCAGCGAGCAGCGGTTCCGGCGCCGGTGCGGCAGGTGGTTGCTAAAGCAATCGTCCGAATAGCGCCCCTACCGTATCCACACCCAGATCAATCAAGGTGACCACATGTTATCAAGACTCAAATTCATTCTGCCGTTAATGGCAGCAAGTGCGCTGCTGGTTGCGCCGACCGCATATGCGGTACCCGCCAAGGCGGAAGCGGTGATTGCACCGCAACTGGAAACCATCATCAAGCCCAAAGCTTCTACGGCCGACCACAGCAAGTTCAAGGAACTGAACCGGAACTTCCAGACCGGACCTCAGGTAACAGAGGCTTGCTTGGTTTGCCACACCGAGGCCGCCAAGCAGGTGCAGCACACCAAGCACTGGACCTGGGAATCCACCGACCCCAAAACCGGGCAGGTGCGCGGCAAGAAGAACATCATCAACAACTACTGTACTTCTCCCGTATCCAACGAAAAAGACTGCATGGCCTGCCATGCCGGTTACGGCTGGAAGGACGACAGTTTCGATTTCAAGGTCGAGAAGAATGTTGACTGTCTGATCTGCCACGACACAACCGGGACTTATCGCAAGCTGCCGGGCGATGCCGGGCATCCGGTGTACAAGCGCGTGGAATTTCCCAAGGGGTCGGGTAAATTCGTCGAGCCCGCAGACTTGAAGAAGGTTGCGCAGAGCATCGGCATGCCCAGTCGCAGCAACTGCGGCTCCTGCCACTTCTTCGGTGCGGGCGGCAACGGCGCAAAGCACGGCGACCTTGATACCTCGCTGCAGCACCCGGGCAAGTATCTGGACGTGCACATGAACGAGAAGGGGCTGAATTTCGACTGCACCGTATGTCACGCCACTTCCAGTCACCAGGTTTCCGGCAGCCGCTACAACGTTGCTGCGGCAGTCAAAGGCCCGGCGCACATTCGCGGCAAGAAGGACGAGTCGCCAGCGGCATGCCAGTCCTGCCACAGCGACAAGCCGCACCATGAGGCCATGCTCAATCAGCATACCGACAAGCTCGCTTGCCAGACCTGCCACATCCCGGAATATGCGCGCAACGAAGTAGGGACCGAGGCAAGCTGGGACTGGTCGCAAGCCACCATCATGGGGCCGGACGGCAAGCCAACTGTAAGCAAGGATAGCGCCGGGCGCCGCAAATTCGACAGCAAGAAAGGCACCTGGGTGTGGGATTCCTACGTGATCCCGGAGTATCGCTGGTACAACGGCGTGTCCACGTACAAGGTGATCGGCGACAAGATCGATCCCTCCAAGGTCGTGCAGATCAACGATGTGGGCGGCAGTCCGAACGATCCGGATTCGCGTATCTGGCCGACCAAGGTGCACCGCGGCAAACAGCCGTACGACAAGGTGAACAACTACCTCACCGTGCAACATACCGCAGGCGAGGATCACACCGCCCTGTGGCACAACTTCGACTGGCAGAAAGCGATCGGTACCGGCATGAAGGCAGCCAAACTCCCTTATAGCGGCGAGAACGGATTCGTCAGCACCGAGATGACCAGGCCGATCCCCCATATGGTCGCCCCCAAGGAAGACGCCTTATCCTGCGCCCAGTGCCACAGCAAGAACGGACGCCTGCAGGGAATCGAGGGCGTATATATGCCTTCCCGCGACAGCAACAAATGGCTCGATATGGTCGGCTGGACGCTGGTTCTGCTCTCGCTGCTCGGCGTGCTGATCCACGGCAGCCTCCGCATCTACACCGGCAAGAATAAAGGACAACACAAATGAACGCATTGAACCGCCGCATCTACCTCTACAATCGCTATGAGCGTTTCTGGCACTGGTCGCAGGCTTTGC
>JAUSBC010000041.1 GCA_030652215.1 Sideroxyarcus sp. | reverse complement strand
GTGTACCAGCCCGGGTTCTCCAGCACGTTGCGCTGTATCACCGGCGGCACCACGGTGTCGTAATAACCCAGACCGATATAACTCTTGAACAACTTGTTCTTCGCCGCGATGCCGCGCAGATGGTTGAGGAACGCGTGCTCGCTCATGCCCGCTGGCAGGTTCAGCGGCTTCTTCAGGCGGATGGCGGCGGGGACGGTTTGGTCGATCAGCGCATCGAGCGACGGCGCATTGATCTTCTTCAGCATGGCCTGCACGTCTTGTGTGCTCGGGCCGTTGTGGCGATTAACGAATTGGTCGGTCATAGGATTCAGGATACGGGTGTCAGGATACGGGATACAGGAGTCAGGATTCAGGTCGGAGCGACGGTTTTACCTGTCTCCCGTATCCTGTATCCCGAATCCTGCTCAATGTGCTTCGCTGTCGACGACTGCCTGGTAAGCGGCAGCATCCAGCAAGGCAGCGACATCCGCCGCACTGTCCGGCTTCATCTTGAAGATCCACGCTCCGTAAGGGTCGCTATTGATGGCTTCCGGTGCGCTGTCCAGATCACCGTTGGCGGCAATGACTTCGCCGGAAACGGGTGCGTAAACGTCGGCAGCGGCCTTCACCGATTCCACCACGGCGCATTCTTCCTTGGCCTTCAGCTTGCGGCCGGCGGCGGGCGCTTCGACGAACACCATGTCGCCCAGCAGTTCCTGCGCGTGCTGGGTGATGCCGATGGTGATGCTGCCGTCGGCTTCGGTTTTGACCCACTCGTGGGAAGCGGTGTATTTCAGGTTGCTTGGATTGCTCATACGGTTCTCCTATTAAGAAAAATTCATCCGTTCGCGCTGAGCTTGTCGAAGCATGAATACTTGCCCTTCGACAGGCTCAGGGCGAACGGCGCGTTAACTGATCAAACCTTTGCCGTTGCGGGCGAATGGGTACTTCACTACTTTTGCGTTCAACAATTTGTCGCGGATCTCCACCTGCACGGTGTCGCCGATCTGCACTTCGTTCGGGATGCGTGCCAGTGCGATGGATTTTTCCAGTGTGGGCGAGAAAGTGCCGCTGGTGATCTCGCCAGCGCCGTGGGCGGTCTTCACCTTCTGGTGGCCGCGCAGCACGCCGCGATCCAGAAGTACCAGACCGGCCAGTTTCTTCGTTGGCGGGTTGGCCAGCAAAGCGGCTTTGCCGATGAAATCGCGTTCGCTCTTCAGGTCCACCGTCCAGCCGAGGCCGGATTCCAGCGGGCCGACCGTCTCGTCCATGTCCTGGCCGTAGAGGTTCATGCCGGCTTCCAGACGCAGCGTGTCGCGCGCGCCCAAGCCGATGGGCTTGACGCCGACTTTGCTCAGCGCGTACCAGAATGCCTCGACCTTTTCTTTGGGCAGCATCACCTCGAAACCGTCTTCACCTGTGTAACCAGTGCGCGCCACAAAATACTCGCCGCAATCGGCGGCCTGGAAGTTCACCAGATTCTCGGTCGCGGCCTTGGTCTGCGGCAGCACTTCCCACACTTTGGCGCGGGCGTTCGGTCCCTGTATCGCGACCATCGCCAGATCATCGCGCGAAGTGATGGTGAGTTTGGGCGCATGCGTGGCAGCCTGTTCCTTCATCCACGCGATGTCCTTGTCCGCCGTGCCCGCGTTCACCACGATGCGGAACCACTGCTCGGTCATGAAATAGATGATGAGGTCGTCGATCACAACGCCTTCGGGACGCAGCATGGCGGAATACAAAGCCTTGCCGGGCACGGTGATCTTGTCCGCATTGTTGGCCAGCAGGTAGCGCAGGAAGGCGCGCACGCCGTCGCCTTTCGCATCCACCACGCGCATGTGGCACACGTCGAACATGCCGACATCGTTGCGCACCTGGTGGTGTTCGTCGATCTGCGAACCGTAGTTGACCGGCATGTCCCAACCGCCGAAATCCACCATCTTGGCGCCCATGGCGCGGTGGGCTGCATTCAAAGGAGTTTGTTTGAGAGTCGTCATAGTTACTTTCGGCAATAAAAAAGGCGCAGCACGAATTCGTGCTGCGCCCCATCTGTCCTTGGTACCTGAGAGATTACGGATGATCCGCGTGCCCCTTCGGTGGCTGACTTAACAGCACTCTCCAGATTTGCCTGTTCCGATTGGTTCATGAGCCTGAGCGGTTACGGGTGTTGCGCCTTCGGCGGTGCCTAGAATCGGCACGCTCTCCCAGTCGGTTTGAACGGCGGGCGGATTATACCGGAACAGCCTGAGCGGACAAATTAAAGAAGGTCGCCATACGTCAGTAATTTCTGTCTTGACAGAAATTACTGACGTATGTACTGTGCGGCCATGAAACTGAATCCGATAGCGCAACGTTTTGTACTTCACTGGGGCGAGATGGGCTCCAAGTGGGGCGTCAACCGCACGGTCTCGCAGATACACGCCTTACTATATATAACAGGCAAGCCGCTGCCGGCGGACGAGATTGCCGAAACGCTGGAAGTGGCGCGTTCCAATGTGAGCAACAGCATCAAGGAATTGCAGAACTGGAAGCTGATTTCCATGGTGCATGTGATGGGCGACCGGCGCGACCACTTCGAAACCTCCACCGATGTCTGGGCGCTGTTCCGCACCGTAGTGAGCGAACGCAAACAGCGGGAATTCGACCCGACCATAGGGGTGCTGCGCGATTGTCTGAACAGCGCAGACCTAGGCCGGGAAGAGGCTGCGGTACAGCAGCGCATCAAGGACACGCTGGCGCTCATGGAGTCGCTCTCCACCTGGGGCGACCAGATGCTGAAGCTGGACCCGGCCACATTGATGAAAGTGATGAAATTGGGAGCAAAGATCCAGAATTTGTTGCTGCCAAAGTAAGCGGGTGTTTTTTTGCCCTGATGTTTCTGTCTTGACAGAAATTAATGAAACTAATGGAGGTTGTTATGCATGAGCAATATCCGCTGACGGTTTTCTTCGATGCTTCCTGCAGCCTGTGCAACAGCGAAATGCAGGTCATCGAAATGCACGACACGAATCAACGCCTCGTGCTGGTCGATTGTTCCGGCGCCGGTTTCGACGATACGGCTTTCCGGGACGAGGGCGTCACGCGCGTGGACATGATGGCGTGTCTGCATGTCCGCGACAGCCGGGGCGGCTGGATCAAGGGCGTTGCTGCCTTCGAATTGCTGTATCGCTCGGTGGGCATGAGCTTGCTCGCCAGCCTGTGGGGCGGCCGGCTCACGCGTCCCTTGATGGAGCGCGCCTATCCCTGGGTGGCGCGTCATCGGCAATTGCTTTCGTGGACGGGCATGCCGCTGCTGTTCAAATTGCTGGGCAAGTTTGCGGCGCAACGCGCTCACAAACGCAGCAGGCGTTGCAGCGCAGGGCAGTGCTCCGTCTAACCCGCAATGAAAGGAATTCATCATGGAAGCTATCCTGTTTCTCTCCAGTCTGCTATTTACCGTTGCCGTGGTTGCGATTGCCATGCTTGACCTGCGTCGCGCCACCCGCCAAGTGATCGTCGAACTGTGCAAATCGGAAGCGGGCGCGGAGTTCTGGCTGCGCTGTGCGGATATTCTGGCCTACAGCGGCGCTCTAATGATTGTGCTGATCTTCGGCAATACCACTACAGCCCAAGGTTGGATTGAGACCCTGCGCCTCACGCTGCTGCTTGCACTGGGCGGCGTGTTCGTTACGGTGATGTTCGTCGCGCGCAATGTGTGGCGCACGGTTGCCCCAAGGCCGGGAGAACCATCATGAAAATCCTGATCTGCGGAGCAACGGGGTTCGTGGGCCGGCATCTGACGCAGGTGCTGCGCAACGCTGGACACGACGTCGTCCGCGCGGTGCGCAGCCCGCGCGAAGCGGGGGACATCGCGGCGGATTTCCGCAACGACACGGACAGGCGGGCATGGTTGTCGCGCTTGCAGGGCATCGACGCAGTCGTCAATGCGGTGGGTGTGCTGCGCGACAGTCCGTCCAACCCGATGCAGAAGCTGCATGCCGAAACCCCGGCCGCGCTGTTCGCTGCTTGCGCGGAAGCGGGGATAGAGCGCGTCGTACATATCTCCGCGCTGGGCGTGGATCGCGGGCTCGACGTGCCTTACTTTACGACGCGGCTGGCGGCGGAGCGCGCATTGCGGGATTTGCCGCCGTCCGTGCGCTGGTTGTGCCTGCGGCCCTCGGTGATCTACGGCGAAGACGGCGCCAGCGCGCGGATGTTCAGAAACCTGTCAAAACTGCCAGTGCATGTGTTGCCCATGGATGGAGTGCAAACCCTGCAACCCGTGCATATCAACGATATGGGCGCGGCAATCGTGAATTGGCTGTCGACGCCGGATGCGACAAGCCAAACGGTCGAAGCGGTGGGGGCGGAAGCAACCACCCTGCGCGGCATGCTGGACAGTTACCGCGAGCAGTTGTATCGGAGTCCGGCGCGGCATGCGTCCATGCCGGCGTGCTGCGTGCGGATGGCGGCGCGGGTGGGCGATTACATTCCGTCCAGTCCGCTGTGCGGCGATACCCTCGCCATGCTGGAAGCGGGGAACACGGCCCCGGTTGCGCGCTTCGCCGAATTGCTGGGGCGCGCGCCGCGAAGCTACCGGGAATTCATCGAATGAAATGAGACCGAGATGCGGGCGAACGATTTGAAACTGGCGCGTTATACGCTGGCGACGGGGGTTCTGTCGCTGGGTATTTTTCCGCAGCAGGAAAGCTTGGCTTTGCTTGCGCAAGTCGGTCTGTATGGAACTGTTGCGCTGATCGCATTGTACGGTGCGGCCACGCTGGACGTGGTGCTGGGCCTTGCGACGCTGCTCTGCCCGTCGCGAATGTTGTGGCGCGTGCAGGCAGTGCTGGTGCTGGGCTACAGCGTCATTATCGCCATTTTCCTGCCTGAGTACTGGCTGCATCCGTTTGGTCCGGTGCTGAAAAACCTGCCCATTCTGTACCTGCTATGGCTGCTGCACGGAAACGAGGAGAGGCATTCATGAACACTTACCTGGTACTCAAGTGGATTCATATCCTGTCCAGCGTGGCCCTGGTGGGGGTGGGTTTCGGCAGTGCGTACTACATGTTCTTTGTGAACCGCACGAAAAATGTCGCGGCCATCGCCGAGGTATCCAGACTGGTGGTCAGGGCGGACTACTGGTTTACGACGCCGGCGGTGATTATCCAGCCGCTGAGCGGTTTCGCGATGGTGTCGATGTCAGGCTACTCATGGACGGAGACGTGGCTGGTGGGTACTTACGTATTGTTTGTGTTGATGGGCGCGTGCTGGCTACCGGTTGTCTGGCTGCAGATCCGGATGGCAAAGATGGCGAAAACCGCGCTGTTGGAAAAATCCGAAATGCCCCAGCAATACTGGCGCTACGCCCGGATCTGGACGCGGCTAGGCTTGATTGCCTTTCCCCTGACAATCGTTATTTTCGGGTTGATGGTGCTGAAGCCCTCTGTCTGAGTTGAGGAGCAGCAAGCTACTTGGGGTAGAACAAGGCCAATCGGTATCCCGACGCTCTGAGATCGAAGGTATCCAGATACAGCTTGATGTCCTGATCGCGGTTGGGTGCAATGCCCTGCTTCTCCGCGTCGATGCCTTTCAGGTAGTCCGCCGGACGGAATACGCGGCGCACAACGGGTTTGTCCTGAAAGTCGGTAAGCGTGAGTTCAAGACTGGGGTACGCCTGGGTATAGGGTGCGCGGTTGTGCAGCAGAACTTGCAGGGTGACGATGCTGGCATGCTCGGGCTCGGATTGCAGTTCGGACGATTCGATGACGATCAGGTCAATGTTCTGCGGCAGCGTAACGGTGCAATTCAGCAGAGCGCAATATTGTTCCAGCAGGGGTTTGAGTCCGGGCAGACGCGTGCCAACCTCGACGCGAAAATGATAAACCGACTGCGCCAGCAGCGTAAGCGAGAGTAGCAGCGCAAGCGAAACACCCATCCAACTGGTCTTGTGCGGCGGCAATTGCGGCGCCTCTTCGGTAAGCTCTTCCACAAATCGCACTTGCTGCGCCAGCGTGGTGGGCGCCGCTTCGAGTTCGGGAATATTCGGTATGGGCTTCAGGTCGAACTCGCCCAGTTGCGGTTCGGGATCAATAGGCAGGCTGAGTTGCGGGCTGGGTTCCTCGTCGTGCAGGTGCTTGAGCGCGTCGAATACGTGATGGCAATGCCCGCACCGCACCAGGCCGTCGTGCGCATCAAGCTGCGCATCGGTCACCTTGAAGCGGGTGAAACACTTGGGGCACCGCGTGACATCGCTCATTTCTTTACGCCTGACAAACAACACCACCCATCTTCCAACACGGCGGGCGCGAGGTCAAACCATTGGGCGTAGATGCGCATCACTTCGCTTGCCTGCTCCGCGAGGATGCCGGATAGCACAATGCGGCCGCCGGTCCGGGTTGCACCCGCCAGCAGCGGTGCCAGCGCACGCAAAGGATTGGTGAGGATGTTGGCGACAACCACGTCATACTGGACGAGTTGGATACCGTCGGGCAAATAAAAGTCGGCGCTGACCTGATTGGCCGTCGCATTGTCGCGGCTGGCGATTACTGCCTGCGCATCCACGTCGACGCCGATGGCGCTGCCCGCGCCCAGCTTCATTGCGGCGATGGCGAGGATGCCGGAGCCGCAACCGTAATCGAGCACCGTCTCGCCGCCTTTGATATTAGTATCCAGCCAGCGCAGACACAGGCGCGTGGTCGGGTGGCTTCCGGTACCGAAAGCGAGCCCGGGGTCGAGCGCGATGTTGATGGCGGTGGGGTCGGTCGGTTCATGCCAAGTCGGCACAATCCACAGGCGTTGCGAAATGCGAATGGGGTCGAACTGCGCTTGCGTAAGCCGCACCCAGTCGCTTTCTTCCAGCGTCTCGATGCGGTGTTCGGGGATTACGGCAATGCCGAGTTCGGTGCAGCAGGCCTGAAGAATGTCCTCGACAGGCGTTCCGCTTTCGAACAGCGCGTTGACAAGATTGTGCTGCCAGACTGCGGAAGTGGGTTCGCCGGGTTCGCCGAAGATAGCCTGCTCGTCCGGCGTGTCGGCGTCTGCATCCAGCATGTCCACCGACAATGCGCCGCGTGCCAGCAGCGCCTCGCTCAGTGCCTCGGCATATTCGGCCTCGGCGCGTACTGCCAGCGTAAGCCAGGACACGGCTTACTTGCCCTTCGTTTTTTCTGCCAGCTTGTGTTCCAGATAATGGATGCTGGTGCCGCCGCGAATGAACGCCGCGTCGTGCATCAATTCCTGGTGCAGCGGAATGTTGGTGTTGATGCCTTCCACAACCATCTCGGACAAGGCCGTGCGCATGCGGGCTATCGCCTGGTCGCGCGTGTCGCCGTAGGCGATGATCTTGCCGATCATCGAGTCATAATGCGGCGGAATGAAATAGTTGTTGTACACATGCGAATCAACGCGGATGCCGGGGCCGCCGGGTACATGCCAGTTGGTGATGCGGCCTGGCGACGGCACGAAGGTGTAGGGATGCTCGGCGTTGATGCGGCACTCGACTGCATGGCCGCGGAACTGGATGTCCTTCTGGCGCAGCGCCATCTTTTCGCCTGCGGCGATGCGAATCTGCATCTGCACGATGTCGACGCCGGTGATCATTTCGGTAACCGGATGCTCGACCTGAACGCGCGTGTTCATCTCAATGAAAAAGAACTCGTCGTTTTCGTACAGGAATTCAAACGTGCCCGCGCCGCGATAGCCGATCTTGCGGCAGGCTTCGGCACAGCGTTCGCCGATCTTGTCGCGCAGTTTGGGATTGAGATGCGGTGCCGGTGCTTCCTCGATGATCTTCTGGTGGCGGCGCTGCATGGAGCAGTCGCGCTCGCCCAGATACACGGCATTACCATGCTGGTCGGCTAGAATCTGAATCTCGACGTGGCGCGGATTCTCCAGGAACTTCTCCATGTACACCATGGGATTGTTGAACGCCGTCTGGGCTTCGGTCCGGGTCATGGTCACTGCATTCAGCAGCGCGGCTTCGGTATGCACCACGCGCATGCCGCGTCCGCCGCCGCCGCCCGAGGCCTTGATGATGACCGGGTAGCCGATGAACTTGGCGATTTTCATGATCTCGACCGGATCTTCCGGCAGTGCGCCTTCGACGCCGGGCACGCAGGGCACGCCCGCCTTCTTCATGGCGCTCTTGGCGGAAACTTTGTCGCCCATCAGGCGGATGGTTTCGGCGCGCGGGCCGATGAACACGAAACCGGATTTTTCCACGCGCTCTGAAAAGTCTGCGTTTTCCGACAGGAAGCCGTATCCGGGGTGGATGGCCTGCGCGTCGGTCACTTCTGCAGCGCTGATGATGGCTGGCACATTCAGGTAGCTCAGGGTGGAAGGCGCGGGTCCGATACACACGGATTCGTCCGCCAGCTTCACGTATTTGGCTTCGGCGTCGGCTTCAGAGTGCACCGCAACAGTCTTGATGCCCATTTCGCGGCAGGCGCGCTGGATGCGCAGCGCGATTTCGCCGCGGTTGGCGATGAGAATCTTTTCAAACATGACGGGCTTTTCCGGCGGAGCGGGCGTTTTGGGTTTGCGTTCGAATACGGCCATGATGGTTTAACCGATGATGAACAGGGGTTGACCGAACTCGACGGCTTGGCCGTTCTCGACCAGGATCGCCTTGATCACGCCGGATTTGTCCGACTCGATCTCGTTCAGCAGTTTCATCGCTTCGATGATGCACAGCGTGTCGCCTTCGTTCACGCTCTGGCCGATGTCCACAAAAGACTTGGAGCCGGGAGAAGGCGAGCGGTAGAAGCTGCCGACCATGGGCGACTTGACCACATGGCCTTCGGGTGCGGCGGGCGCGGCTGGGGCAGCGGGTGCTGCGGCAACAGCTGCGGGCGCCGCAGCGGGCTGCGGAGCGGCGGCGTAGTATTGTTGCTGCATGGGAGCGGCCACGGAACTGTGGCGCGAGATACGCACATGCTCTTCACCTTCGGTGAGTTCCAGCTCGGCGATGCCCGAGTTTTCGACCAGTTCGATCAGTGTCTTCAGTTTGCGCAGATCCATTTTTAGCTCCTTACAGAATGTTGTAGTGCGAATTGCAAAGCGAGTTCGTAGCCGGTGGCGCCCAGGCCGGTGATTACGCCGACCGCGATATCGGAAAAATAAGATTCCTTGCGGAAGGCTTCCCGGGCATGCACGTTGGAAAGGTGTACTTCGACGAAGGGGATGGCAATCGCCGCCAGCGCATCGCGAATCGAGACGCTGGTGTGCGTGAAAGCGGCCGGATTGATGATGATGAAGTCCGTGCCGTCCGTACGCGCCTGCTGCACGCGATCCACCAGCGCGGCTTCAGCGTTACTCTGGAAGTAAGCCAGCTTTGCGCCCTTGGTTGCGGCTATTGCCGACAACTTGCTGTTAATTTCGTCCAACGTGACACGACCATACACCTCCGGCTCGCGTGTGCCGAGCAGGTTCAGGTTGGGGCCGTGTAGTACGAGGATGTTCTTCATGGGGGGCGGAGTTTGCCGAAAAAGGGTGAGATTGTCCACTTTTACGCGTAATTGCCCTGCAGAATACTAGGACTTACATTCCAGCGCTTTGTAATGACTGGAGAAACTGCTGGGCGTTCTGAAACCCGGTTACCCGGTAGTCGGAGCGCTCCTTGCCCTGCGCGTCGAAGAACAAAATGGCGGGTGGGCCGAACAACTGGAAGCGCTGCATCAGTGCTTTATCGTCTGCGTTGTTGGCCGTGACGTCGGCCTGCAGCAGCAAAGCGTCCTTGAGTTTGGCCTGCACTGCCGTATCGCTGAAGGTGAAGTGCTCCATTTCCTTGCACGACACGCACCAGTCGGCATAGAAATCCAGCATAACGGTCTTGCCATTGGCTTGCGCAATGCGCGCATCCAGTTCGGCACTGTTCTTTATCCGTTCGAATTGCAGGGTTGTCTGGGCTTGGGCAGCAGTACGCCCGAGGTTGCCGAGCGGGCGCAGGATGTCGGGAGCGCCGGAAAGCGCGCCGATGAGGTAAGCCACCCCGAGCAGCAAGGCGAGGATGCCGACCCCTTTGCCGAATTTGGTGGAGCCGCGAGCGTTGTGCGGCAGCGGATCAAGCGCATGCAGGTAGATGGCCGAGAAAATGAGCAGCGCGGCCCACAACAGCATATGGACGGACAGCGGAATGACCGGCGAGACGATCCAGATCGCCATGGCCAGCATCATCACGCCGAAGAAGCGCTTCACCGCCTCCATCCACGGGCCGGTCTTGGGCAATATCACGCCCGCCGAACTGCCAATGACGAGCAGCGGCACGCCCATGCCCAGCGCCAGCACAAACAACGCCGTTCCGCCCAGCACCGCATCGTGGGTTTGACTTATATATAGGAGCGCGCCGGCCAGGGGGGCGGCGACGCACGGCCCCATGATGACGGCGGAGAGTGCGCCCATGCCGAACACGCCGGAAAGATGGCCGCCGTGCAGCTTGTTGCTGGTATCGGACAGCTTGCTTTGCAGCGCGGTGGGTAATTGCAACTCATACAGGCCGAACATGGCCAGCGACAGCACTACAAACAGCGCCGCGAAGCTGCCCAGCACCCAGGGCGTCTGCAAGGCGCTGGAAATCAGATTGCCGGAATAACCCGCAGCCACGCCGGCGATGGCATAAGTGACCGCCATGCCCAGCACGTAGGCCAGCGACAGCAAAAAGGCGTGCATGTGGGTGATGTTCTTGCCGCGCCCGACGATGATGCCGGACAAAATGGGGATCATCGGAAACACGCAGGGCGTCAGGGAGAGCAACAAGCCCGCGCCGAAGAAGAACGAGACGACCAGCCAGAAATTGCCGTCTTCGAACAGCCGTGCAATTTGCGTGTTTTCATTGTCGGGGATGCTGACGGCAGGGGCGGGCGCCGCGACGGCCGCAGTCAGGGGCGCTTCGCTGAGCGTGCGCACGAGCTCAATGGTGTAGGTCTTTTCGATGGGCGGGTAGCACAGCCCCTTGTTGCTGCAGCCCTGATAGACGGCGTTCACGACCAGCGGCTTGGCCGCATCCGTATTCTCCAACAGAATCTCGGCCTGGAAGGACTGGTGGTACACCTCAATCATGCCGAAATTGGGATCGTTCTTGGGTTCGCCCTTGGGCAGGCTGACGCGCGCGATTCTGGTCTTGCCGTCGGCGACGCTGAAAACGGTCTTGTCGCGATACAGGTAATAGCCGGGCGTGACCGTGAAGCTGGCAAGCAGCGTGCGCTGGTCGACGGCGCGTACTTCCAGCGCAAAAGCCTGGTCGGCGGGCAGGAATTTTGGTTTGCTGCTGCCGAACGAAAGCAGATCCGCTTGGGCCAGCGGGGCGATACACAACAGCAAAATCAGCAACAGACGACGCATCATGCTTGGTTCCTTGTATTGGTTTCCTGCACAACCCAGTTCAGATAATCCGGCAACCCGGCACTCACGGGCAGTGCAACGATTTCCGGCAATTCATAAGGATGCAGCTTGCGCAGGGCAGTCTCCAATCGGGGATAAGCCTCGCGCGTGGTCTTGATGAGCATGGGCACTTCGTCGGTATGGTTAAGCTTACCTTCCCAGCGATACACCGAAGTGCATCCGGCCAGGATATTGACGCAAGCCGCGACGCCCTGTGTGACCAGACTGTCGGCAATGCGTTCCGCTGTCGCGCGATCCGGCAGGTTGGTGACAACCACGAGCACTTCATGTGCCGTCATCTGGAACCCGCCCGCGCGCAGCGCACGCCCAGTTGCAACAGCTCGTCCCACACATCGCCCTGACGCAATCCTTTTACCAGTCTGTCGATCTGTGCGGCCTGGCGTAGCGCGCGCTCGGCGAATACCGGCGAAAAGCGCCGCACCGCGCGCTCCACCAGTTTCTGCTTTACGCCCCACACGCGCGCATCGCGCAATGCGCCGGCAAGATTGCCGTTCTGCTGCAGGGCGCGCGAGACTTTGGCCAGCGTGCGGATGTCTTCCGCGATGGACCACAGAATCAACACGGTCGCCGTGCCTTCCGCGCGCAGACCGTCGAGAATGCGCGCATAGCGCGCGGCATCGCCGGCCAGCATGGACTCGGACAACTTGAACACATCGTAGCGCGCCACATCCATCACCGAGTCCTTCACCTGGTCGAAAGACAGCGGCCCGGCCGGGAACAGCAAGGCGAGTTTCTGGATTTCCTGAAAGGCGGCGAGCAGGTTGCCTTCCACGCGCTGCGCCAGAAATGCCAGCGTGTCCGCATCGGCGGACTGGCCCTGGCGTTTCATGCGTGCGGCGATCCACGCGGGCAGCGCGGCGAGCGAGACTTCGTCGGCGCTGACGACGGTGGCGTGCTGTTCCAGCGCGCTGAACCATTTGCTTTTCATGGCCGTGCCGTCGAGGCGCGGCAGCGAAATCAGCGTGAGTGTGTCCGGGTCGAGTTTCGCGCAGTGATCCTGCAATGCCTGCGCACCCTCCACGCCGGGTTTGCCGGAGGGAATGCGCAGATCGATCACCTTGCGCGAGGAGAACAGCGACATGCTCTGCGCGCTGTTGCGCAGCTCGGCCCATTTGAAACCCTGTTCGGCGATCAGCGTTTCGCGCTCGCTGTAGCCCGCTTCGCGCGCGGCTGCGCGTATGGCGTCCGCCGCCTCGATGGCGAGCAACAGCGCCTCGCCGTGGATCACATATAGCGATCCCAGTCCTTTGGAGAGGTGCTGCGGCAAGTCTTCGGACGAGATTCTCATGTCCGGTTTACAGCTGGGGTTTGGCCCGGTTCAGGCGGCGCACGACCTGTGCCACGGCATCGTTGCGCATGTCCCTGTAAAGCGTTGCCTCTTCCTGTTCCTTGGCCAGTACTTGCGCGTCGTCGTAGGGAAGGATGCGCGACAGGGAAATTTCGTCGGTGGGCAGCCAGTCGTTCTGCTGGTTGTCGTAGGCGCGCAGCGAGATGCGGTAGAACAACTGGTATTCCTGCACTCGGCCGCTGCCGGAAAGCGAAAGAATCTGCTTGAGGCTCTGCTCGGAAACGATTTCCAGCACCAGCTCGGCCGATTCGGCGCTGGGGGCAATCGTCACCTTGTTCGAGGCCAGAACCCGGCGCAGGTCCGCGACAAAGGGCGTTTCGCCCGGCACCTTCAAATACAGCGACTTGAACGCGAACTGCACTTCTTTCAGATTGCTGCCGCGCAAATGAAAACCGCAGGCGGCGAGCGTCAGCATTGTCAACAGCAGGAGTGCGCGGGTCGCGTTCGTCATCAGATCACCACATTGATTAAGCGGCCCGGCACGACGACGACCTTCTTCGCCGTTCCGCCCGCAAGATGTTTAACAACCGCCTCGTGCGCGAGCGCGAGTTGCTCCAGCGCCGCCTTGTCGGTGTCCTTGGCCACCAGCAGGCTGCCGCGCAGCTTGCCGTTCACCTGGATCATCAGTTCGATCTCGTTTTGCACCAGCGCTGCGGGATCGGCCTTGGGGAAGGACTGGTCGACCAGCTTGCTGCCGGGGCGCAATTCTCTCCACAACGCATCGGCAATGTGCGGCGCGATAGGCGAGAGCAGCAACACCGCGTTCTCCAGCACTTCCTGCGCCACGCTACGTGCCACGGCACCGTCTTCGTCGAACTTGCCAAGCGAGTTGAGCAACTCCATGACCGCCGCGATGGCGGTGTTGAAAGTCTTGCGGCGGCCGTAGTCGTCGTCGATCTTCTGGATGGTCTGGTGCAATTGCAGACGCAAGGCTTTGGCATTCGCGCTCAATTCGCCATTGCTGTAGGCGGTCACGATGCCCTTCTCAACGTGGTCATGCACCGCTTTCCACACGCGTTTGAGGAAACGGAACGAACCCTCCACGCCCGTATCCGACCACTCCAGCTGCTGGTCGGGCGGCGCGGCGAACATCATGAACAGGCGCGCGGTGTCTGCGCCGTAGGCATCAATGATCGCCTGCGGGTCGACGCCGTTGTTCTTCGACTTCGACATTTTCTCGGTGCCGCCGATGATGACAGGCAATCCGTCGGCCTTCAGCTTGGCGCCGAGCGGGCGCGCCTTGGCATCGACTTCCACATCCACATCGGCTGGATTGATCCACAGCTTCTTGCCGCCTTCGCCATCGCGGTAGAACGTCGGCGCGACCACCATGCCTTGGGTCAGCAAATTAACGAATGGCTCGTTGCCCTGTACCAGACCCTCGTCACGCATCAGTTTGTGAAAGAAGCGCGCATACAAGAGGTGCAGAATCGCGTGCTCGATACCGCCGATATATTGGTCCACCGGCAGCCACTTCTGCGCTGCTGCCTTGTCCACCATGCCGGTGTTGCATTGCGGGCTGGCGTAGCGCGCGTAGTACCAGGACGATTCCACGAAGGTATCCATGGTGTCGGTCTCGCGCCTGGCCTTGCCGCCGCATTGCGGGCAGGTGCATTCGTAGAATTCCGGCATCTTTGCCAGCGGCGAACCGGCGCCGTCCGGTACCACGTTTTCGGGCAGTTTCACCGGCAGTTGGTCGTCCGGCACCGCCACATCGCCACAGGTCGGGCAATGGATGATGGGGATGGGGCAGCCCCAGTAGCGCTGGCGCGAGATGCCCCAGTCGCGCAGGCGGAACTGCACCTTCTTTTCGCCCAGGCCTTTGGCGTTCAGGTCGGCGGCGATGGCGTCCACAGCTTTTTCGAGATTCAGGCCGTCGTACTTGCCGGAGTTCACGCACACGCCGTTTTCCTTGTCGGCATACCATTCCTGCCAGGCCGTATCGCTGAAATTCTGGTCTTTCACGGCAATGGATTGCTTGATCGGCAAGTTGTATTTCTTGGCGAAACCGAAGTCGCGTTCGTCATGCGCCGGCACGGCCATCACCGCGCCTTCGCCGTAGCCCATCAGCACATAGTTGCCGACCCACACCGGCACTTGTTCGCCGGTCAGCGGGTGAGAGACCTTGATACCGGTGTCCATACCCTTCTTTTCCATGGTGGCGATGTCCGCTTCGGCCACGCCGCCCTGTTTGCATTCCTCGATGAACGCGGCGAGCTTGGCATTGCCCTGTGCGGCTTGCGTCGCCAGCGGATGCTCGGCCGCCACCGCGACAAAGGTGACGCCCATGATGGTGTCGGCGCGTGTGGTGTAGACCCACAGTTTTTCATCCTTGCCGTAAGGGAAGGCAAAACGAACCCCATAGCTCTTGCCGATCCAGTTGGCCTGCATGGTCTTCACCTGTTCCGGCCAGCCGGACAGCGTGTCGAGGTCCTGCAGCAGTTCGTCTGCGTATTGCGTGATGCGGAAGAAATACATCGGGATGTCGCGCTTCTCAACAATGGCGCCGGAACGCCAACCGCGCCCGTCGATCACTTGTTCATTGGCCAGCACGGTGTTGTCCACCGGGTCCCAGTTCACCACGGCGGTCTTCTTGTAGATCACGCCCTTTTTGAACAGGCGCGTGAACAGCCATTGCTCCCAGCGGTAGTAGTCCGGCTTGCAGGTGGACACTTCGCGCGACCAGTCCACACCCAGGCCCAGCGACTTCAGCTGCTGCTTCATGTATTCGATGTTGGAATAGGTCCACGCGGCGGGCGGCACGTTGTTGGCCATCGCGGCGTTCTCGGCGGGCAGGCCGAACGCGTCCCAGCCCATCGGCTGCATCACGTTGTAGCCCTTCATCTGGTGGTAGCGGCTCAGCACGTCGCCGATCGTGTAGTTGCGCACATGGCCCATGTGCAGCTTGCCGGAAGGGTAAGGGAACATCGACAGGCAATAGTATTTGGGCTTGGGGCTGTCTTCTTTGGCGCGG
>JAUSBC010000037.1 GCA_030652215.1 Sideroxyarcus sp. | reverse complement strand
GATAAACACGGTTTTTGGGAAGCAGTGGGTCGAAAAGAACCCTAAAATTGAAAAATATGGCAGTGGATTTATTAGAATCCGCAAAGAACTTAAAGAATACCCCACTATGAAAATGGAGTTTAGTGAAATACCCAATGGTTTTTTAGCCAGCTTATTTATGCCAATTCAAAATATGAAGCCTTAAAAAATGCAGATGCCATGGTACTGCTCACCGAATGGAAAGAATTCCGTTCCCCCGATTTTGAAGAAATTAACTTGCAGCTAAAATCACCTGTCATTTTCGATGGTCGTAACCAATACAATATTTTTAACCTCGAAGAAAAAGGGTTTGAGTATTATCAGATAGGGAAGTAAAAGTCCGAAGACGGAAGTCCGAAGACCGCAGCTTGCCTGCCAGAGGCAGGACCGAAGTTAATAGTTTACCTGCCGGAGGCAGGCTCAAATGTAAAATTTAAAACAAATTTCGTCATTGCGGGACAGAGCGTAAAGAAAACAGCTGGTAGCTGTTTTTAGCGATCGAGCCAGCCGGCGCGCGGGCAGTTAAAAAAATGTGCAGTGAACATTTTTAGCGATAGGGCCAGCCGGCGCGTTGGACTGTACAAGTTCAAAGCAAAAATGTGAAAGCTTAAGTATAAAAGCAAAACCACACGACCGCACAACAATTAAAAAAGCATAAAAAAATTGTCAAGCTCAAAAACCATCTTTAAAAACTCGGCTTTTCTTTACTTAAGAATGTTCTTAGGTATGGGGGTAGGGTTATATACGTCAAGGGTTGTTTTAAATACTTTAGGTATTGAAGATTTTGGAGTATATAATATTGTAGGTAGTATAGTTGTGCTCTTTGGTTTTTTTAATAGTGCTATGTCTGCTGCAACACAACGGTTTTTATCTTTTGATATCGGGAAAAACGATACAATTCAGTTAAATAAAACATTTAATACGACTCTAAATATCCATTTTTTAATTGCTATTATTGTACTTGTATTGGCCGAAACCATTGGACTGTGGTTTGTGAATTATAAACTAAATCTTCCAGAAGATAGAATGAATGCAGTAAACTGGGTTTATCAATTTTCTGTTCTCACATTTTTATTTGGGATAATTCAAGTGCCTTATAATGCTTTGATTATAGCTAGAGAGCGTATGAATGTATATGCTTATATCAGTATTTTTGAAGTCGTTTTTAAATTACTGATTGTATATTTATTAGTTGTATTAGATTATGACAAGCTTAAACTTTATGCTTTTTTATTATTTGCAATTGCATTCATTGTTCGAATAATAGAAAAAGAGTATTGTAAAAAACATTTTGTAGAAAGTAAGTACAGCTTTCATTATGATAAGGAGTATACAAAAATACTGTTGTCTTTTTCAGGGTGGAGCTTGTTTGGAAATATAGCAGCTGTAGCAAGAGCACAAGGAAATAATATACTTTTGAATTTATTTTTTGGAATCATTTTAAATGCTTCTTATGGTATTGCAATTCAGATTCAGGGAGTAGTAAATACTTTTGTTACCAACTTTCAAATGGCAATAAATCCACAAATAGTAAAGAGGTATGCTGCGGGAGAATTAAAAGAATCCATCAAATTAATTTATCAAAGTGCAAAGCTTTCCTACTTTATCATGTTTTTGATTGCCTGTCCTGTTATTTTCAACGTGGATTATGTGTTACAATTATGGCTGAAAAACCCACCATTATCTACATCCATGTTTGTCGTTTTAAGCTTAATAAATATTTTAATAGATTCTATTTCAGGTCCATTGATTACCGGTGCACAAGCTTCTGGAAATATAAAATGGTACCAGATTACTATTGGATCTTTTATTTTATTATGTGTTCCCATTTCTTATCTCTTATTGAAGATTTATAATAATCCTAATTTAATCTTCTATGTAATTATTGGAATCAATTTAATTTCCTTAGTCTTGCGGATATTTTTTTTGCGAAAATTAATAAAATTAGATATACTTATCTTTATAAAAGAAGTTTTTCAACCAGTTATTCTTGTAACACTTTTGTATTTAGGAACTTATTATTTTTTGATTGATGGTTTAATAAATATACAGAATCAATTTTATAGTTTTTTAATAAAAGTAGCTTCGAGTATTTTATTGAATATAATTTTAATATATTTTATTGGAATTAATAAAGCAGAAAGAAAATTCGTACTCAATTTTATACGCAGATAAATAAAAAAATATACAAAGAAAATTTTAGCAATTTTTATTTTTCTGTCTCTAGCTTTTAATATTGCTGTTCTAAGGCTAAACACTGTTTCATTTTTATGGTTTAAGATGAAAAATAAAGTGGTAAAAGTAGAAACACTAAAGAATTCAAATACTTTAGAAAATGAAGTTTTAAGAGATCACTTGTAATGCTAGAGAAAAAAAGTATTTCAGTGGTTCGATCCAGATGGTTTTACAAAAACTATTTATGATAAATACAGTAGTCCACATTCTACGGGATTTAAAACCTACCATTATCCGAAAGCTTTTTTATATATCGGTTTAAATAGTTAAAAATCTTAGCAATAATGAGATAATGGTTAACATTATTTTATATGTTAACCAACGAGGGTGTAATTTCAAGATCATTTGATATTCATACAATAAGGAAAGTAATAGATTCTTATCTATAAATATTATTCGTCAAAAAAAAATCGCAGCACATAACGAACAATTGTAATTTTAGAAAATTAAAATTTAGAACCTTTATGAAAAGTATAATTAGGAAAAAAGTTGAAAAAATATTTTTTATTTCTCTGCTTAAAATAAAGCTTGCAAGCTTTTATGAGCGGTTGATAGAAACATCAAGATATTATTTAACTCCTACAAAAAGAAGAATTGTAATAGGAGGATATGTTAATGTCTATAATAATAAAATTAAACATGTAAACTATGGCGATGACTTAACATTTTATTTATTAAAAGAGTTAACAGAGAAAAAAATCTTTCATTATGATAAATTATTTTTTCAGGATTCACGAAATAATATATTATGTATCGGTTCAATTATCCATAATTGGTCAAATCCAAAGACGATTATATGGGGAAGTGGTTTAATGTATAATGATAAACCGTTGATGCATAAACCTGAGAAAGTACTTGCTGTTAGAGGCCCACTTACAAGAAAACGCTTATTAGAACAAGGTGTTGAATGCCCTGAAGTATATGGGGATCCCGCGTTGCTTTTACCTATAATATATAATCCAGTGGTTAAAAAGAAATTTAGATATGGTATAATTCCCCATTACATTGATTGGAATAATAAAAAAGTGAAAATGCTAACAAGCAATTTAGAAAATTACACACTAATAAATATGGCTTTATATGATGACTGGCATGACATTATAAATCAAATTTGTGAATGTGAATGTATATTATCTTCATCACTTCATGGACTAATTATTGCAGATGCCTATAAAGTGCCAAATGTATGGATTGAATTTTCAGATGAAATTCTTGGAAATAAATTTAAATATATGGATTATTTTCAATCCATAAAAAGAAAAGATCTTTCGCCAATAGTTGTTGAATCATTAGAAAGTATTAATGAAATTAGCGAAGCCGAACGTACATATGAGTTGCTAGATATCAATGTTGAATCTCTTTTGAATTCAGCTCCGTTTGAATTAAGTAATAATTTTCATAGATGAAGAAGAAAATTTTCTTTTCAATGGATACGATG
>JAUSBC010000032.1 GCA_030652215.1 Sideroxyarcus sp. | reverse complement strand
CGATGTCGTCAATCTCGCCGCGGCCATTGCGCAGTTCGACCAGAATACGGATAACTTCGACGATGTCTTCGTTGGACAGGATGACGGCACCCGTCAATTCTTCGCGACCGACGCGGCGGTTGAACTTCATACGGCCCACGGCCGACAGGTCATAGCGGTCTTCGTTGAAGAACAGGCCGTTGAACAACGCTTCCACCGCATCTACGGTGGGCGGCTCGCCGGGGCGCATCATGCGATAGATCGCAACGCGCGCAGTCCACAGATCGGTGGTTTCATCCGTGCGCAAAGTCTGCGAGATGAACGCGCCCTGATCCAGGTCGTTGGTGTACAGGGTATGTATCTTGGCGATACCGGCGGCTTGCAATTTGCCGATCAGGGTTTCGGTGATCTCGTCGTTGGCATTGGCAATGACTTCGCCGCTGTCCTTGTCCACGATGTTGTGCGCCAGCACGCGTCCGATCAGAAAATCTTCGGCCACGGTCAATTTGTCGATGCCCGCTTCCTGAATTTCGCGGATGTGGCGCACTGTGATGCGCTTGTCCTTGGCGACGATGAGCTTACCCTTGCCTTCGATGTCGAAGCGCGCGATTTCGCCGCGCAGACGCTCTGGCACCACTTCGAATTGGATACCCTTCTTGCCGAAGTGGAACGTGTCGTTGCTGAAAAACATTTCCAGGATCTGTTCCGGCGTGTAGCCCAGCGACTTCAGCAGGATGGTCACCGGCATCTTGCGGCGACGGTCGATACGGAAGTACACGTAGTCCTTGGCGTCGAATTCGAAGTCCAGCCATGAGCCACGGTAAGGAATCACGCGCGCGGAGAACAACAGCTTGCCGGAAGAGTGGGTTTTGCCGCGGTCATGCTCGAAGAACACGCCGGGAGAACGGTGCAGCTGCGACACGATGACACGCTCGGTACCGTTGATCACGAACGAGCCGGTATTGGTCATCAACGGGATCTCGCCCATGTAGACTTCCTGCTCCTTCACTTCCTTCACTGTCGGCTTGGACGCTTCCTTGTCCAGGATGGTCAGGCGCACGCGCGCGCGCAGCGGCGAAGCGTAGGTCAGGCCGCGCTGCTGGCACTCGCGCACGTCGAACGGCGGCAGGCCCAGCGTATAGCTGACAAAATCCAGACGGGCGAACTTGGTGTGGCTTTCGATCGGGAAGATCGAATTGAACGCGGCTTGCAAACCTTCGTTCTTGCGCTGCTCGGGGGCAACCCAAGCCTGCAGGAAATCGCTGTAGGATTCCAACTGGGTGGACAGCAAAAACGGCACTGGCAAAGCGCCTACGCGCTTCGCAAAACTCTTACGAATGCGTTTTTTCTCGGTAAAAGAATAGCTCATGGTATCTCCACTAACAGAAGGAAAAGGTAAGGGACAATCGGCGCGCAGGCACCGCTTAACCGTTAACTTCTACACACTCCGGCACGACATCCCGGTTTTGTTTCCAGAAGCGCCAAAAGGCTGACGGGTTTTCCGTCAGCCTCTCTTCAAACGCTATGCTTACTTGACTTCAGCAGTTGCGCCAGCTTCGATCAGTTGTTTGGCGATCGCGTCGGCATCGGCCTTGCTGATGCCTTCCTTGACTGCCTTCGGTGCGCCGTCAACCAGATCCTTGGCTTCTTTCAAGCCCAGACCGGTGATTGCACGCACAACCTTGATCACGTTAACCTTGGCTTCGCCTGCAGCCATCAGGGTTACGGTGAACTCGGTCTGCTCGACAGCAGCAGCGCCGGCAGCAGCACCGCCACCAGCAGCAGGAGCAGCCATCGCAGCAGCGGATACGCCGAACTTCTCTTCGATTGCCTTAACCAGCTCGTTCAATTCCAGCACGGACATGCCGTCCAGTGCTTTCAAAAATGCGTCTTTATCAAATGACATGTTGTTCTTCCTGAAATAAGAGATCGAAATTAATTAAGCGGCAGCAGTTTGCTTCTCTGCCACTGCGACGAGTACGCGCGCCAAACCAGACATCGGCGATTGCAACAGACCACACAGTTGCGCCAGCAGCACTTCCTTCGGCGGTACGGTGGCCAATGCGGAAACGCCCGCCTTGTCCAGCACCTTGCCGTTGTAGGCACCTGCTGTAATCACCAGTTTTTCGTTCGTTTTGGCGAAGTCAAACACCACTTTCGCGGCGGCGACAGGATCGGCGCTGATGCCGTAAACCAACGGCCCCACCATCTTCTCTGCCAACGCTTCAAACGGAGTGCCTTGCACCGCACGGCGTGCCAGCGTGTTTTTAACCACGCGGAAATACACACCAGACTTGCGCGCATTGGCACGCAGCTTGGTGATGTCGCCGACTTCGATGCCGCGATACTCAGCCAGTACGATAGTCTGAGCCTGCGCCACTTGTGCGCTGACTTCCGCAACCACCGCTTGCTTTTCTTGCAGATTGAGACCCAAAGTCTTCCTCCATCTTCACAGCGGAATATCGCACCATAGTTTGATATCCCTTGATTAACGACCGCGTCCTCAAGACAGGGAACAACAAAAACTTCCTGCTCGCGGGCACACCATCTACGTGGGTCGACGCAACTGCCGTCGATTAAGTCTCCAGCTACCAGCACCTTCGACACCTACGGTCTTTGATAATCTGCCATTACCGCCAGCAGTCAAAGAACAAATGGCAGCGGGGAAAACCCCACCGCCAAATTCAATACATTACGCTACCAGGCTGGCCTGCTCGACGCGAATACCGACACCCATGGTGCTGGAGATCGCGACTTTCTTCAGGTAGACACCCTTGGATGTTGCGGGCTTGGCCTTGTTCAGTGCATCGATCAGTGCCAGCATGTTTTCGCGCAATGCTTCCGGCGCGAACGATGCGCGGCCGATGGTGCACTGCACGATGCCGTTCTTGTCGGTACGATACTGAACCTGACCGGCCTTGGCATTCTTCACTGCACCCGCCACGTCGGCGGACACGGTGCCCACCTTGGGGTTAGGCATCAAACCGCGCGGACCGAGGATCTGGCCCAGTTGGCCGACGATACGCATCGCGTCCGGAGAGGCGATCACCACGTCGAAATCCATCTTGCCAGCCTTGATGCTCTCGGCCAGGTCTTCGAAACCGACGATATCGGCACCAGCGGCCTTGGCTTCTTCAGCCTTGGCACCCTGTGCAAACACGGCGACGCGCATGGTCTTGCCGGTACCCTTTGGCAACACCACGGAGCCGCGAACCAGTTGGTCGGACTTCTTGGCATCGATACCCAGATTCACGGCCACGTCGATGGATTCATCGAACTTGGCCTTGGCTGTCACCTTTACCAGCTTCAGCGCTTCATCCAGCGCATACAGCTTGTTGCGGTCGACTTGGGCGGCGAGCGCCTTGTAACGTTTGGAAACTTGTGCCATGTTATTTCACCCCTTCAACGGTAATGCCCATGCTGCGCGCGCTACCGGCGATGGTGCGCACTGCGGCATCCAGGTCAGCGGCCGTCAGGTCGGGCTGCTTGGCCTTGGCGATGTCTTCCACTTGCGCGCGGGTCAGTTTGCCTACCTTGTCGGTATGCGGCGTCTTGCTGCCCTTTTGCACGCCGGCGGCCTTCTTGATCAGAATGGTCGCGGGAGGCGTCTTCATCACGAAGGTGAAGCTCTTGTCCGCAAATGCGGTGATCACGACCGGAATGGGCAAGCCGGGCTCAACACCCTGGGTCTGCGCATTGAACGCCTTGCAGAATTCCATAATGTTCAGGCCGCGCTGACCGAGTGCGGGACCGATGGGGGGACTGGGATTGGCCTTGCCGGCCGGAACTTGCAGCTTGATAAAGCCGATGATCTTCTTTGCCACGTTGCTACTCCTTGCTTAGTGGGTTAAACGCATACCGCAATTGCTCCGATACGCTCCCCGTTTGTCATGCCGGAAATTCCGGCGCTCAACATCAGGCTTTTTCGACTTGCCCGAAATTCAGTTCCACAGGTGTCGACCGACCGAAAATGGTGACCGCGACCCGCAGCTTGCTCTTGTCGTAATTGACGTCTTCCACCATGCCGTGGAAATCCGTGAAGGGACCTTCTTTGACGCGCACCGCCTCGCCCACTTCGAACAGCACCTTGGGACGCGGCTTTTCAACACCCGCCTGCATCTGCGACATGATGTTGTCCACTTCCTTCTGGCTGATGGGTGTCGGCTTCATCGCGGAACCGCCGAGGAAACCGGTGACCTTGGGCGTATTCTTCACCAGGTGCCAGCTCTCGTCGGTCATGTCCATCTCGACCAGCACGTAGCCGGGGAAGAACTTGCGCTCGCTGATGCTCTTCTGGCCGGACTTCAACTCGACCACTTCTTCGACAGGAACGAGTATCTGACCGAACAGGTCAGTCATACCTTCACGCGCAATGCGCTCCACCAGAGCACGCTGCACGCTCTTCTCGAACTGCGAGTACGTATGCACCACATACCAACGCTTGGCCATCACTCACTCCGTCCCATCATCAGGTTGACCAACGACAGCAGAATCGCATCCACTCCCCACAGGAACAGCGCCATGACTACCGCAAACAAAATCACCACCGCAGTGGTCTGTATCGTCTCTTTGCGAGTCGGCCACACCACACGCTTGGCCTCGGCCACCGAATCCTGGGCAAAGCCGAAGAACTGCTTGCCGGATGCGGTCGTCCAAAGCACGCCCGTAGCCAGCAACACGCCGAACAATACCGACAGCACACGCAATACCGCCGCGCTATCCTGCAATGCGTAGAAGCCGACCACACCTGCCGCAATGAGCAGCAAGGCAACCAGCAATTTGATCTTGTCAGCCATGTACGAACTGTCCGTTTCTTCTTTACTAACTGGCAGGCCAGGAGGGTCTCGAACCCCCAACCCTCGGTTTTGGAGACCGATACTCTACCAATTGAGCTACTGGCCTATAACCTGCAAATGACGACAGCGGAGCGAATCGCTTCGCTCCGCCGCCATCGCTGTTAATTACTCGATGATCTTCGCAACCACGCCCGCGCCGACGGTACGACCGCCTTCGCGAATCGCGAAACGCAGACCTTCTTCCATCGCGATCGGGTTGATCAGGTTCACGGTAATGCTGACGTTGTCGCCGGGCATCACCATTTCGGTACCTGCCGGCAGTTCAACCGCGCCGGTCACGTCCGTTGTACGGAAGTAGAACTG
>JAUSBC010000030.1 GCA_030652215.1 Sideroxyarcus sp. | reverse complement strand
CCCCCCCCCCCCCCCCCCCCCCCCCCCCCCCCCCCCCCCCCCCCCCCCCCCCGTTCTATTCTTGACGGGGATTGAGTCTCAATCTTCGGATGTGAAGATGTAAATAAACGTAGCGACAGTAATCACTCCAACCAGGCCGATAAGCCATTTCCCCAGCAATACTTGATTGTGTATCCCGACCATTTTGACTAAATAGGGCAGCAATTGAAGGATCGTAAAATCAAAGACCAATATAACGCCGCCTACAACGGCGTTCCTCGGCGTCATCCATTTCCGCTTGAGGCTTTCCTGAAATTGGCGCTGCCGTTCCACCGCTTCGTGGTACTCATCAGGCGATAGTTGGGTTGATGGCTTGTTAAGGACTTTCTTATACAAGGGAACCTGGATGCCGATGCGACGACTCCTCTTCTGCTCTTCCACAGACGGAGCCTCTTGTGCCTCGTTTTCCTTGTTGAATTCTTCGTTCATGGTTCATTCTATAACCGTCCGGACCGGTAAAGGAAGCTGATCTGCTTACCCCGCTTCAGGGGGAATTGTGTTGCGGCCGATTGAGCAAATGTGGCGCCGCTCCTCCCCTCCCCTGAAAAGGGGAGGTAGGGAGGGGTTAGATCCTCGGCCAGATGGCCTTTTCCTACAGGAGGAAGAGGCCGCCGGCTTGCCGGTACCCACTCAATTCCCCATCTCGCTGCACCGCGTATAAACCCTTGTAGTCTTTTCCTCCCGAACTGCGTTTTCATCATTAACGGGGATAAATTCCGTGGTTTCTGCAAATAGCCAACTGCAGAAGCAATAAACGCGTTCCCGATGACAGGGGCGAAGTTCAACCAGACGAAGGGAGTACCTGAAAATGAAAATCTTGAGCAGATTGGCCCAATTGGGAGTGATGGCAGCGGCCTTGTCCGTGGGCTTGCTGGCGGCATGCGGCGGCGGTGGCGCATCATCAAGCACCGTCGGATTTGAAGAGACCTACACCTCTTCCGCCGGAGCGGGCGAGGTAATGCAGTTCAGGATCAACACCACCAACCATACCTACACCTACACGATTGCGGGGACGAGCTATGCCGCCTCGGGTGTGGCTGTCGGGCAGAGCAGCAGTGGCGCGCTCACCAGCAATGGTGACGGCACCTATGCCGTTGGGGCCTCCGGCGACGGCTTCATCCAGGCGGGCCGCGTGCGTCCGATCCGCGCCATGTTTGTGGGGCATGTGGCGATCAATGCCATAGGCGGCACGGAAAGGATCCCCGTGTTCGGCTTGTCCAATCCCATTACCACGGTGGCCGGACTGGCGGATAGCTACAACTTCGAGGGCTTCTCCTGTAATGCGCGCGGCATGGCCAACGTGACGGGAAGAGCGGGCTGCCGGTCTCACTATGGAACAAGCAGCATCGACACCTCGGGCAACTATTCCGTTTGTATCAACGGCGACCTGGGCAATACCGGCGCGCATCCCTGTACCTCCACGTTGACCGGCACGCTGCAGGCAGTGGCGGCTTATCCCGGCGTGTTCGACTACATCGGTGCCAGCGGGCACATCGGCTGGCTGTTCGCCTTCACCGCATCCAACGGCAAGAAAATCATGGTCATCGACCACGACGACCACATCTCGCTGACGCATGAATTCGGGCACTCCGTCTTCACCAGCTCGGTCGCCCTCAACTCCGGCGATGTGGATGGCAAGTATTTTGTGAAGAGCAACGAAGGTGACGAACACCTGGTCACCATCGCCGGCAGCAGCGTGGCGCTCACGCTCCACCCCGGCGTAACCGGCACGCTGACTTACAACTCCCCCTGGAACGGCATGATGAGCTATGACGTGCCCGCCTCGGGTGTTTCATTGGGCGCTTCCGGCGTGGCGATGGCAGCCGGCACCGGCGTTTATACCAGCGTCAGCAACGTTGATCCGGCGCGGTTTGCGGTGGGTTTCAAGTATCAGTAATGATGTGGTGATGTTTAATCCCTCTCCGGGTGGGGAGGGATTTCTTTGTTCTTACAAGGAGACTTGCATCGTCGCATTCATGTAGCTGGGAATTGGGCTACCCGAAAGCGGAATGTCGTGACCGGCAGAAGTTAACCCGAAGCAGACATCGGCTTGGGTAATTTCACATCCCCAAAGGAGATGTTCGCCGATTACAACTACGTACGCATTTCAAACATTTGCGTTGCATTTGCGAACATTAATTCTCAAAAGAATGTGGATAGATGGGAAGCATAAATAGCGACCGCCCTCGTTGCTCAGCTTTTATTGACTTTTTTCCGAAGCATAGTCGTTGATCTTTTGTTGATTTATGGGAATTGCTTTAGTAATTTCACTGCTATCTTCGCTCAAGAACTCACATGACTGTCCTTTTTTCCCTGCGACGCAAAGATTCATTTCCCTTGAGAATCTCCCTTCCAACCCATCCGAAATTTCTACATTCATAAGGGTCGGCATTCCAAAACAGTCATATCCAAAAATGACTCTATCTATTACCAACTCCCCATCTCTATATAGACTTAGCGTGATAGGTGGGGCGGCTCCACATTGCCCGTGTGCAGAAGGCAATGGCTGTGTCGTTGTTATCTTATATGTAGATTCCGGCATACGACATTCGAACTCCAGCCTCGTCGGATCGTAATAGCCTTTCTTTATCCACGCCGCTAGGCGTTGCCTTTTTAATTTATCATCAAATTCTGTTTCCCTTAAAACAAAAACATAATCTATTGATTTTGCCTCAAACTGAAGATAACGAGCCTCTGGAATGCAAGCAATCCTTACAAAATAGTAATCCTCGCCAGCCTTGCACATTGATGGAAACAGGATAAACAAAAAAACAACAACCCCAGTGTATAGCTTCATAACGCCTCCTACCTGATCAGGAAATATCAACACATCGAATTACCATCTTCCGTAGCGCTGATTTGCTAAATCAGACCTGACTTCTTCAGCAAATCTAGGGCCAAGAGAGTCGGCCAATGTTTGCATCTTTGCAGACACGTCAACTAGAGTTGAACGATCATAGTGCTCTCTAATCAAGTCGCGGATAGCAAACTCATATAGCTGCAACCGAGTTCTTAGGTCTTTTTCGCTCTCAATAACTCTCAGTCCTTGTTCCACATATCGCTTAGCTTCATTTTGCATTCCAACATGATGGTAGGCCAAGCCGGATCTGACATAGGGCTTCCATTGCCAATCCATGGTACAGCCATAGTCCCCCAGCCTGCCGGTCTGGCATTGGTATCCTGTTGCTGTACCGTCTAGCAATTCGGTGAGATGCAAAATGTTTTTGCTACGTTCAATAATTTCCTCACGTGGTCTATTGTCATATATTCCTGGCACCCAATAGGTAAACCAATTCGCCAATTGAGAACGAAAAGCCAGCAGATCTTTATCTCCACGTGTAATTTCTGCAATTTTTGTCAGTTTCTTCCATCCCTCAATGGAGTAACTGTTATAGACATATTCTTGCGCCGCCTTATCAATTCCATTTAGTTCCGAAGACTGAATTGCGCGCTGTCCCTCGGGTAGTTGCTGATTTAACTGGATAGCGTCACACAATACGCCCAGCCAACTGCTTACATCGTCTTGTTTCTGAAACCCCTTCATTGCTTCAATCAAAAAGCGAACGTCGGCGATCAGCTCTTCGTTTGGGATTGGTTTACTACGCTGTAGAGAACCAGCTGCCGCCTCAATCAATTCGACTCGAGACGATGGATGAGTATTACTATTCTTGGCCTCCTCCAAAGCAAGCTCTCTAAGTGCAAAGCGAGCATCATATCCATCCCTGTTGGGCAGGGTGGCAAAAGATCGAGCCAGCGAACGGGTTGTTTGGACAGCGCAGGGATGTTCTGAGTTGGCAAGCAGATTTTGGACGTATTCGATTCTCGCTTTGTACGAGGCTCCCACTACTTCCTTTCCACAATCATTGCCTAGAGCTGGCTTGATAATCAAGAAACACAGGATTACTGCCGCCGTATATCCAGCTCTCATAATTATCGCCCTTCGCTAAAACTGGTGTAGCGTTGAAACTCGCACATCAGGTTGGCATTCTCATGCTCAATTTTAAAGATTGTGCGAATGTCGCCGCCTCTTATATCTATAAAAGTTACTCCATTTAGAATGAATAAATCTCCCGCCAAAATTTCCGACAAAGATTTATTTAGTGTTGTGTCCAAAATATGAGTCCTTGAATCATCGGTGGTTGCTAAGAAAGTAGCCTCATACGGGCCTTTGCTCTCGTAAACCTTAACAATATTTTCTAGTTGACCATTATTATCAATATCGGCGCGAGCCAGACCTTCATCATAAGATTGATGTGCTGTTGAATCTGGTATCAGCGCATGCATTAAGTCAAAGTTGATGTAGCTAATGTCCCCCTTTTCGACTTTGGTGCATATTGGGTTATCCGCGCCCTTTGTAATCCGAGTGTTCTCGCCAAGTTGAAGCTGTGCAACACGCATCTCATATGCAGTCTTTAGACAAGTTATGTTTGTGCAGCTATTTCTGCCTTTTAGCCACTCCATTTGAACGCGTCGCACAGTTTTCGCTTGGGATTCGTCTTGCTTTGCTGACTGGTATGCCGCATTCAAATCTTCGTCCAGTTTTGACAGTTCGGCATTACCGCAAATCATCTTTTCGACCTTTGTGCTTGCCTTTGTGCAATCGAAATTCGCCGCTTGAGCTGTAGTTACCATCAGAAACACAGGCAATAACTGGAATATCCGTTTCATAATTCCCCTTTATAAGTGATATTCAATTGTGTGCTTTAACGGTGACAGTTCAACTAAAGTCCACCTCTGTCGGACGTAGCTAAACTGCATTTAGCCAAATTACTCGCCGCAAAGCGGACACCCATGTAAGACCGCTGTTGGCCGGTAGCGGCAGTCTACCCATAGTTCTTCACTGCCGCAAAGCGGCCATTCGCGACGGGTCGCTACGGCACCCACGTCCCGCGCACCTCAAAGCTCACCGCATCCAGTTCATTCCCCTGTGTGTCGCTCAGCACCAGCCGATGTCTGCCGCCGGTGGGTACCCAGCCGATGTCCGTTCCGCTGCCGATGTCGTTGCCGTCCATCGCCCATGCGATTTGCTCGCTGCCCTTGGCGCTGAGTTGCACGCGTTGGTGTTTGACCGGGATGTCCGGGTCCATGGCGATGATTGTGCCGTCGGTCGGGTACAGGATTTTGGCGTGCATTTGCTGATCGGAGTTGTTGGCGGTGACCAGGCGTATCTCGCCGGTCTCGGTGCCGACGAGGAACGATTCGGTTCTCGGCGATTCGATGGCGGGGGAGAAGTGCACCTGCTGCGTAACGATGCCGCAGGGTGGTTTGGGTGAAGTGCTGCCGTTGCCGCGATGCAGGTAGTCCATCAGGTCGCGCCAGACCGGTGCGGCGCCGCTCACGCCTGAAACATCCCGCATCGGCTCGCCGTTGAAATTCCCCACCCAGACGCCCACGGTGTACCTGCTGGAAAAACCGAGGCACCAGTTGTCGCGCATGTCTTTGCTGGTGCCGGTCTTGGCCGCAGTCCATACGCGCGTGGCGAGCGGGTTCTCCAGCCCGAACGTCAATGCTCTGGCGCCCTTGTCGGCCAGGATGTCGGCGACGATGTAGGCGGCCTGCGCGGAAAGCACTTGTTTGCCGGCTGGCGCACGGTCGGTCGTTTTGAATCTGACCGGACGCCATATGCCCCGATTGGGCAGCGCGCGGTAGGCGTTGGCCAACTCGATCAGGCGCACATCCACGCCGCCGAGTGCCAGGCTGAAGCCGTAGTGATCCCCGTCTTCGGTCAGGCTCGTCAGCCCGTAAGTGCGCAGGTTGCGGGTGAAGTTATCCACCCCGACCAGGCCCAGCGTGCGTACGGCGGGAACATTCAGCGACGACGCCAGCGCAGTGCGCACGCTCACTGTGCCCTTGAAATCGCGGTCGTAGTTTTGCGGGATGTACAGGCCCATGGGGGTGATCAGCTGGATGGGCGAATCGTCGATCACGGAGGCCGCGGTCAATTTGCGCTCCGCGATGGCCATGCCGTACAGGAACGGTTTCAGCGTCGAACCGGCCTGGCGCAGGGCGGTCACGCCGTCGACTTTTCCGGCATCGGAAAGCTCGCCGCTGCTGCCGACATAGGCCAGCACTTCGCCGCTGCGGTTGTCGATCACAATGACGGCGCCATCCTTCACATTCTGCCCGTCGAGCGACATCAGATGCTGGCGCAGGGACTGGATGGCGGCGCGCTGCAGGTTCGCATCCAGCGTGGTACTCACCCGCACGCCGGGTTGATCCAGCAACTGCTGCGCAAGGTGGGGCGCAATGCTTTCCTGAGGAATGTGCTGGTTGGCAGGATCCAGTGCCGTCTGGGCAAGGCTGTGCAGCGCTTCGCAGGCCGGATCGTTATCGCGCGGCGCGGCCTTGAGCAGGGCGCATGCCCGGTTGGCGATCTGTTCGTGTTTCGCCATCGGCCCTTTCAGCAGCGCCATGAGCAGCAGGGATTGCGGGCGGTTCAGTGCGGAGGGCTGGTTGCCGAAGAGTGCGAAGGAGGCGGCGTGGATGCCGACGAGCTCGCCGCGAAACGAGGCGAGGTTGAAATAGGCTTCGAGTATCTCCGCTTTGCTCCATGATTTTTCGATCTCGCGTGCGGCGACGATCTGCCTCCACTTTTGGGCGAGCGTGCGTTTAGCACGCGCCGGAGCAAGTGCCGGATCGAGAAAAGCGGCGAGTTGCATGGTCAGCGTCGAGGCGCCGCGCGGACGTTTGCCGTCGATGAGGTGCCACACGTTCGCTCCGCTGGCGGCAAGCAGCGCCAGCCAATCCGCACCGCCGTGGCGGTAGAAGCGTTTGTCTTCCGATAGCAGCAACAAGTCTTGCGTGGCGGGGGATATCTGATTCAGGGGCAACCATTCCAAGCGACGCGCTTTGTCGTTGACGCGCTTGATGCCGATGACTTCGCCGTGGCGGTCGAGCAGCCATGCTTCGGAGGGTTGGTATCCGGCTTTGGTTTCGGCGAACGAGGGGGTGAGGCGGTCGGGCGTCAGCAGGGTGCTGGCGGCAAATAGCAGGCTGACTATTCCGGCGAGGAGCAGGAGCAGGCGGAGTGTTTTTCGAAATTTGATTGCGGAATTGCCCATTTAAAATCTAATTTGTTGTGCGTAGGGTGGGCACGGTTTTGTGCCCACGCGGTTACGCATTTGTGTGAGGAGTCGATATATATATGAAGGCCACCGCGTGGGCACAGAAACGTGCCCACCCTACATTTTAAATGGGAGCGCCGACGTCCTCGTCGACATCTGTCATCAAATGCCGACGGGACGTCGGCGCTCCCAAAATACGTTTTACGGCATCACTTCCACCTTCGCATTCGGCAGTTCACCAAACATCTCCGGCGCATACATCGCTTCGACGCGGGTGACGGGCAACTGGAAGCTGCCTTCGTTGTTCAGGCGTACGCTGTATTCCAGCGAAAATTTGCCCTTGGGCACGAAACGATAATAGGCGTGGAAAGCATCGAAAGTGCGTTCCTCGAACGCTGGCCACACCCAGCCCTGTTTCTTCTCGCCCTGTGTGAGCAGTTGCGAATCGCCGCCCAGCCCGGTTCCCAGTATCGATGCGCCGGACGGGATGGGATCGTTCACCACGACCCAGGTCATGTCGGATTGCGCATCGATTTCCAGATGCACGCGCGCCACATCGCCTTTGTGCCATTCGCCCTTGGTCTGCTGGCTGACCGGGGTGATCTTGCGCGTCACACGATAGCCGGTGAATAGCGGCTCCTTGAGCGGCAGCGCGGCGAGACTTTGCAGAATCGTCCAGGGCTTGCCGTCGCCCTTGTGCGACAGTTCCACCGGGGCTTGGGAGGCGGGCCAATTCAGCAGTTTCTGGGCGCTGTTGCTGTCTTCGGTCCATTGGGCATCGAAGCGCTCCTTTGCCAGCACGGCGCTGGTGGTGCCGGTCACCGGAACGGATTCAAATTTGGCCGAGAATTTCTTGATTGCCAGCACGCCCCAGGCATTTGCCACCGTGGTGCTCCAGTGTCCGCGCAGTTGGCGACCCAGCGAACCGCGTACCAGTCGCGGCACGTCCGGCTCCCATTTGGAATGGTTGAACAGGGCCAGCAAGGCGCGGTTCGCATTCACATCACCGTCTATCATCAGCCACCACAGCGTGTCGTTGCGCTCGGTGGAGAAGCCCATGGTGGTGCCCTGGAAGTTGAGACGGCTGCGGATGATCTGCTGCGCTTCGTCTATCTGGCGCTCGGCCTGCGAGGACATCTCCGGCTTGTGTTGCAGGATGGACAGCCAGTCGATCACGGCCGAGGTCGGCCACAGGTTGGGTTCGATGGTGATGCTGTCCAGCCATTTGCGCTCGACATCGCCCGTGCGCGACAGGGCCTCAATGGCCGCCAGTTTGCGCACCGCCAGATCGCTGGTGGAGAGCGCGGAATGGCGAATGATGCGGCCCTCGACGAAACCGATCAATCCGTTGCGCATCCGGTTCTGCACGTATTCCGGAATCTCGTATTCCGCTTCCTCGGCCACGGCCAGCAGATAAGTTGTGAGCGTGTCGTCGCCTTCGAGCATTCCCGGCCAATACTTGGCCAGTCCGTTGCCGTCCAGATACATAGGCAGCCTTCTCATCAAGCTTTCCCAGCGCGCCTCATCCTGCAGCGCGACGGCTTGCGAGGTTTGTTGCTCAAGGCAGGTGTAGGGGTAGCGCGACATGTATTCCTCCACGCCGCCCATGCCGTCGCCCAGGCGTTTGCGGAAGGTGACCCTGACCCCGCCGCGTCCGGGAATTGCGCCGTCCGGCAGTTTCACGGCGATGGATTGCGGCGCATCCAGTTGCATGATGGTGGCTTGCAGGGTGCGCACCGGCACGGCAGCGATGACCTTCTGCGCTACCTTGAGATGGTCGCCGTCTTCGTTTGCGCCGTTTTCGCGGATGCTGACTTCCCATTTCATGCTCTCGCTGTCGATGGGCACCGTCACAGCCCAGCCGATGTTGCGCGATTCGCCGGCCGGCAGACTGACCGAGATGGGGGCGAGCGAGATGCCGCCGGACGTTCCGCTCTGCTGCCTGGCGGAAACGACGGCATCGATGGCGCGGTCGCTCGCATTGCGCACCGTGAAGCCGGCATGGAACTTGTCCTGCTCGCGCACCACGGGCGGCAGGCCCGAGAACAGCATCAGGTCCTGCGTTGACTGGATGGACGCGGAGCCCGTGCCGAACAGGTTCATCTCGCCGGTGGCAACCGCGACGATGCGGAACGAAGTGAGCGAATCGTTCAGCGGCACCGTGGCTTCGGCATGGCCGTGCTCGTCCAGTTTCACTGTGGCCTGCCAGAACAGCAGCGTGTCGAACAGTTCGCGCGCGGATTTGCCGCCGCCGTCGCCGCCCGCAGCCAAGGCTTTGCGTCCGAAGTGGCGCTTGCCGATCACCTGCATCTGCGCGGTGGACGTCGAGACTTCAATGCCGCGCCGCGTCATCATGGCTTCCAGAAGCTTCCACGAGTCGTTGGGCTTGAGTTCCAGCAGACCCTCATCCACGGCCACCAGAGTCACTTCCGAATCGCGCGGCGGATAGGAACCGTCCGCACGTTTGATATCGACCGATACTTTGGCTTTTTCGCGCACGTGGTAAGTCTGCTTGTCCGTGGAAACCTTGACCTTGAGTTCATGCGCCGACCAGCCGACCTTGATCTCGGCGAGGCCCATCTTGAACGCGGGCTTGCCCAGGTCGACCAGTGCGGTCGGCTGTACCTCGCTGCTTCTGCCGCGGATTACCAGTGCGGAGACGAAGATGTTGGGCGAGTAATGGCCTTTCATCGGCACTTCGATCATCGGGTTGGCGCGCGTCACATGCGTCACGAAACTGTCCATGATGCCTTCGCGTTCCACCGTCACCAGCACATCCGCTTCCCTGAACGGCATGCGCAGTTGCAGGCGCGCGGTGTCGCCCGGCTCGTAGCTCTTCTTTTCGGGCAGCAGGTCGATGCGGTCGTTGTCCGCGGCATCGAACCACCAGTCTTCGTTGCCGGCCACGAAGACCTCTTGGTTGGCAACGCTCGCGTTTCCGGCGGCATCTTTGGTTTCAGCTTGCAGGATGATGTTGCCTTTGGCGGGCGCTTTGACGTCGCAGATTAGCAGGCCTTTGCTGTCGGTTATGCCCTTGCAGATTTCGCCGACAGCTTTGATCTCGCTGTGGTTGTCGAACGCGTAGAAGCCGCCGATCAAACGCCTGCGGTGCGAGAAGTATTCGCGCTGCAGGGCTTTGACCGTGACTTCTTCGCCCGCTTTCGGTTTGCCGTCGAGATCCAGCACCAGCGCGTGGAACTTGAGGTGTTCTGCAGTTGCCATCCAGCCGTCCGGCTTGATGCCGACGATCACCTGCGACGGCCACAGTGCGATGTGCGCGGAGGCGGTCAGCGTCTCGCCGTTAGGGTCCTGGTATTCCAGTTCAGCCTGGATGTCTTGCGGCGTTTCCGATCTGTGCAATCCGCTGAAAGTGGCACGCCCGGCGCCTGCGGCATCCAGACGCAACTCCTGCGTGGTGAGTGCGATGTTGCTGGTGGCGTTGCCGGGAGCGGGGGCATAGCCTTCCTCGTCCGGATCGCTCATTTCGTATTCGCCGTAGTTCCAGGGTTGGCGGGAGTTTTTCTGCACACCAAGTTTGACCCCGCCGTTGGCGAAGGTGAAATCTTCATAGTCGCTGAAGCTGACGATCTTTGGCGCAATCTGTCCGCGCAGTTTCACCGGCAGGAACGATGCGCCGCCCCCGGCCAGATAATTGACCTGGATGCTCAGTGCCGCCTGCTCCGCATTGACCAGCGCCTTGTCGGCGGACTGCAGCATCGCCTTCATGGTGGGTACGCGGAAACTTTCCACCTGGAAACTTCCGGCCATTTCCGGCATCAGCACCAGGTAGGTTCCCTGTTTTGCATCCTCGGGCACGGTCCAGTCCAGCGTGCTCGTGCCGCGGCTGTTCCAGCTCACAGGGACCTCGAATTTGTCTTCGCTGCCCTGATGCTGGATGGTGACCGATGCGGGCAGGATATCGTGCGGCTTGTCGAAGCCCGTGCCGATCTTGCGGCGCACGACCAGTTTCATGTGCACGGTTTCTCCGGCGCGCAGCAGGGTGCGGTCCATGACCGCATGCGCGACTTCGTGGCCGCTCCAACGGGTTTCGTAGGCATTGAAGCGCCACAGCGCAATGCCCTCGTTCCAGTTCGACAGCACGAACGAGAAATCCTTGCCCAAGCGCGCCGTCACAAAATACTGGCGGTCATAGTTGTTCATGCAACCGGGCAGGTTGCGCAGGTCAGGCAGTTCCTGCTTGATCTGCAGCAGGCCTTGCGCGTCGGTCTTGCCCTGTGCATACACTTTTCCGGCGCAATCGCGCACGGCCACATCGGCAGCGGCGACCGGCTTGCCTTTGTCGAGGCTGGTAACCCAGACCAGCGACGATTCGCGGCCGTGCTTGAAATGGACGGACAGGTTGGTGACCAGCGCGGCGGCGTGCACGTAATAAGGACTCGAGTTGCCGGGCTTGACCGAGTTCATCAATTTGGTGACGAGCGAAGTATTTTCTTCGGTATTCGAATTTTCGCCGAACAGCGCGGCACCCAATCGCGGACTGGCCAATTCCACCACATAGAATCCCGGTTCCTGCATCGGGATGCCGACGACTTCGAAGGCTTTCTCGCCCAAGGGCTTGGGAACGGTGAATGACTTGAGTTTGTCGCTGTCACCGAACACGGAATTCCTGCCAGGTCCGTTTTCTCCGTATCCGGAATCGACTGCCTGCAGCCGTTGCAACCAGCCGATCACAGCCAACTCGGAATCGTCGTGCAGGGTCTTGCCGGAGATCGATGCATACGCAAGATTGGCCGCCAGACCGGATTCGACATTGCGCAAGGTCAGCGGCAGCAGTGGCGGCGTGTTAGGCGATGCGTTCAGTTCCAGAATGCCGAAGTTGGCGGCGAATTTGGCGAGCGGGGGATTTTCGTCGGTGCGCACTTCCAGCGGGAAATTGGCGGCGTTGCTTAACGATCTGCCCGCATCGTCGGTGAATACTTGCGGCAGCACGATCTTGAACTTGGTTTTTTCCGGCAGCGGGGTGGGGAAGGTCAGCGACTGGACGAAGCCGGATTTCTTGTCGTTTTCCCTGATCACGGGTTTGAGCGGCTTCATCCCCGGGGCGACCAGCAAGATGCGCTGCACATTTTCGAGAGTGACGGGTGACGAGAAATACATACTCATCGGAAAGGCAGGGATGCAGTCCGCATCCTCGTTCACGCGGTCACAGCTGAACTTGGCCTCGAAGGCGGGGCGCGAGCGGAATTCCAGTGTCTGGTCCTGGCTGGTGGGGATGCCGGAAACCGAGGTAACGCCTTTGCCCCACACCAGCCTGATATGGGTGTTAGCGGGGAAAGTGCGTGCGCATTGCAGCACGACGATGGGCGAATTGGCGCCGTCGCGCAGCTTGAGGAATTTCTCGCGATCCGAGCCGCGTTCATCGATGCCGAAAATGAAGCTGTGCCCTTCGTTCGCTCCCCGCTTGAAAGTCACCTGGTAATAGCGCGTCAGAAACGCCTCGCGCCAATCCAGGATCGAATTGCGCAGCTTGCCGGTAATCAATTTGACCGGTATCTGCTCGGAAATGCCCTCGGCCTCGCAATGCACATTCTTTTGCACGGAATCGGCAGTTGCGGGAGCATCCAGACCGAGCACGAATATCTGGTTCTCGTCGATGGTGGAATACGACCCCGAATAAGGCTCGCTTTGCAGCACGGCCGGGCCGCCCGTGTTGAAAGAGTAACTTGCGGCATTGATCGCGCCGCCTTTGAGCGAGGCCAGTCCCTTCTTGACCGTGAATGAGCAGGCGACACCCGCCGGAAGATCGTGCTCGAAGTCGTAAATCCAGTTGCGCTGGTCGGCCCAGCGCCCCTTGCCTGCGGCAGGGCAGGCGATGTCGAAAGGATCAACCTCGCGCGGATCGCCAAACGCGACCATCTGCTCGGAAAAGCGTACCGCGACTTGCCGGACTTTCTTCACCTCGCCCGACGGCGAGAAAAACTCGACCTCGGCGGAGTGGGCGAAAAACGGCAGAGCGGACAGCATGAATACAACGGCTAACCGGAGACGGCGGGTGGCGATGAGCATTGGATATTCCTTGGGGCAGGTTAAAGTTTGTTGGGCGACAATTGATCAGTTATGAACAGAAATCCTATTCCGTTCGTCCTGAGCCGGTCGAAGGACAAGACTGGCAGGTGACTTTGCTGGATGTTTTAGAGGTGGCGTGAGACAAATTCGGAATGGCTTGCAATGTGTTACCCCTTTTGATTCGCGGCTGATATTCGTCGAGAACGCGAGCCAATCTACATTGACAGCCTTCCGTTGAGCCTGCTCCAGCCTCCTGAATTCTGGGATTCCACCGTTCTTCCCGCACGATTATTGGAGTGTGCTGTATAAGCAATGGTGAAGTTGCAAGACGGGCGGATTGTGCGGGGGAGGGGAATGGGTTGTCAATCTTGTGTGGCCATGCGAAACCCTGTAGCACTCCATCCGGAATGTTTGCTTCATACATTGATGGCCGCCAGCCACATATCCGGGAAGCTGTTGCCTTGAGCGGACGCAACTTGCCGCTATAATGCCCCGACATTTTCACTTACACACCGCCCATGTACCAAGGTTATTTTGGTCTCGCCGAAGCGCCGTTTTCCATCGCTCCGGACCCGCGCTATCTCTACATGAGCGAGCGCCATCAGGAGGCGCTCGCGCATCTGCTTTATGGCGTGAACGGCAGCGGCGGGTTTGTGTTGCTCACCGGCGAGGTGGGGGCGGGAAAGACGACGGTGTGCCGCTGCCTGCTGGAGCAGATTCCCGAATCCTGCGATGTGGCCTATATCTTCAATCCCCGGCAGACGGTGGAAGAATTGCTTGCGACCATCTGCGCCGAGTTCGGTATTTCGGTACCTCCCGGCAACACAAGCGTCAAGGTGTTCGTCGATTGCATCAATACCTATCTGCTCGATGCGCATGCCCGGGGCCGGCACACGGTGCTGGTCATCGACGAAGCGCAGAACCTTTCCGCAGACGTGCTGGAACAGATGCGGCTGCTCACCAATCTCGAAACCAGCGAGCGCAAGCTTTTGCAGATCATCCTGCTGGGACAGTCCGAGCTGGCGGAGATGCTGGCTCGGCCGGAGTTGCGGCAGCTTGCGCAACGCGTCATCGCGCGCTATCACCTGGGGCCGCTGTCCAAACAGGAAGTCGCGGCCTATGTCAGGCATCGCCTTGAGGTTGCGGGTACGCAGCACAAGCTGTTTCCGGACGCGCTGATGGGCAGTCTCTACCGTTTGAGCGGCGGCACGCCGCGCATCATCAATGTACTTTGCGACCGGTCACTGCTGGGCGCCTACGTACAGGGTAAGGAGCGGGTTGATCGTGCGACACTGAGGCAGGCGGCGCGTGAAGTGTTTCATCAACCGGCGAAACGATCCCGCAGTGTCCTGCTCTTCCTCATTGCGGGTTTGCTGGCCAGCACTGCTCTGGCGGCACTGCTGTACAAGCCCGCTGTTCAATCTCCGGTTGCAGCGAAGGCCGAAGCCAAAGCCGAACCAGCCAAGCCCGCTACATCATTGGCGGAAACTCCGGTTACTCTGGAATGGCCTGCAACAGAGCCGCGCGTGCGCAGCAAGGCGATGGCATACGCCGCGCTGTTCAGAACTTGGGGCGTGGTCTACGAAGAGGGCGACGAGTGCCTTCAGGCTGACTTGATGGGATTGAGTTGTCGGACCGCGCGCGGCGGGCTCGATGAGCTGCGCCAACTGAACCGGCCCGCAGTGCTGCAATTGAGCGACAAACAGGGCCGGAAATTTCATGCCATGTTGAGCCTGCTGGACGACCGGGTCGCGATCTTCAACGTTGCCAACGAAACCCGGGCGGTCGCCATCGGCGCGCTGGCGGAACAATGGTCGGGCCAGTACACGCTGCTGTGGCGTACACCGCCAATTGCGCAGCAAACGATAAGGATGGGCGATCACGGGCCGGATGTGGAATGGCTGCGCAATCAGCTCGCGCAAATCAATGGCATGGTCGCGGAGCCCGCCGAAGACCCGGTGTTCGATGAAGCTGTGCTGCGGCAAGTCAAACAATTTCAGCTTGCCCAAGGGCTCCCCCCCACCGGCATCGTCGCTGCGCAGACGCTGTTGCGCCTGAGCGGGGCTGCGGATGTGGCGGCGCCCAGGCTGGTTCGCGAGCAGAGGGGAAAGTAGGCATGTCTTATATATTGGAAGCGCTCAAAAAATCCGACCAGCAGCGGCAACGCGGCGCAACGCCAACCTTGCCGCCGGTGCACGCAGCGGTGGCTGCGCACACACGATCTTCTTCCGTGTATTACGGTGTGCTTGCGGCGGTGTTGCTCTTTGCCGGTATCGCCATCGGTTGGCTGCGTCCGTGGCAGGCGGACCGACCTGTGCATGCGGTGGAGACTGTCGTCGCGCGGCCTGCGATTCCGAACCCGGATCGGGCTTTACCCGCGCCGCAGCCAGATCTCGCCGTAACGGACGGAAAGCCGGAGCAGACGTTGACCGCGCCGGTCGCACCATCAATTGCTACGAATGAGCCGGCAAGTACCGGGCAGGAGCAGAAAGCGACACCCTTTTCGGATCTCCCGCCTGCAATTCAACAGGAGATGCCGGATATGAAAATTCAGCTTCATTCCTATTCCAACAAATCCACCAACAGTATCGTCAGCATCAATTCGCGCATGATGAAAGAAGGGGATTCACTTGTGCCGGGGCTGAAGCTGGAACAGATCACGCCGGATGGGGTGATACTCAGCTTCAAGGGGTATCGTTTTTGGCATGGGATCTATTAGCGCGGGAAACCTGCTTCGCAAGAGAAGATTTTTTTACGGTTTGTAGGAGCGCCGACGCCTTAGATTATTTCAATACAGGCAGAACGGAAGCGCTATTCGTGCCGTATCACTAGTACTGCAATTCATAAATAGTGAAACATGTTGTTTGGTGCTAACTGCAGTCATGTATTCATGTAGGTTGGGCAAAGCGTAGCGTGCCCAACATTGACAACAATGCTTGTTGGGCACGTTACGCTTCCCCCGCAAGGGGGAGGCCGATGGATCCCAACGGCTGCGCCGTTACCCATTCGCTCTGCCCAACCTACACACGTACATGTGTGTTTTGCAATTAACTGGGTACGATACTAGCTAGTGCCCGGCGATCTGCTGAAACAACCTCAATCTCCGTTCGTCGATCTTCCCCTCCGCCGTCGCCTTGCGTATCGCGCAGTCCGGTTCGTGCGAGTGGCTGCAGTTGGCGAAGCGGCAATGGCCGAGGTGGGGCAGGAATTCGGGGAAGCTTTTTTCTATCGCCGCAAAATTCAGATGATGCAGGCCGAATAGTTGCACGCCGGGGCAGTCGATCAAGTTGCTGTTCTCGTTCAGGTGGTACAGACGCGCGTGGGTGGTGGTGTGTTTGCCGGAATCGAGTACGGTGGAGATTTCGCGCGTGGCGGCGAGCGCGTCGGGGATGAGGGCGTTGATGAGGGTGGATTTGCCCATGCCGGATTGGCCGACGAGCACGCTGGTGTGGCCCTGCAGGTAAGGCAATAGCGGCGCGACGTCCTGCACGGCGGACAATTCCAGCACGCGATAGCCGATTTTTCCATAGGGCGCGAGTTGGGCGCGAGCTGCCGCGATTTGCGGCAGGTCGCACTTGTTCAGCACGATGAGGGTTTCCAGGCGCTGGTCGTGCGCGGCGATCAGGCAACGCGCCAGCAACTCGTCGTTGAACGAGGGCTCGGTGGCGACGACCACGATGATCTGCGTGACGTTGGCCGCGATGATCTTCTGCTTGAAGGCATCGGAGCGGTACAGCAACGTGGCGCGTGGGGCGATGCCGTCGATGACGGCCTGATCGGCGCTGGTGCGCGCGATGTCAACCGTGTCGCCGCATGCAACGTCGCTTTTCTTGCCGCGCGGCACGCATTCCAGTATCTCGCCGTCGGGTAACTCAGCCAGGTAGTGGCGTCCGTAGGCGGCGATGATGAGGCCTTGCAGTTTCAAATCTTGAACAGCGCATCCACTTTCGCGGCGCAGATGAAGTCGTTTTCGGAAAGGCCGCCGATTGCATGGGTGGAATACTCCACGCGGCATTTGTTGTAGCCCACCGTCATGTCGGGGTGGTGGTCTTCGCGGTGCGTCATCCAGGCCACGGCGTTGACGAAGGCAATCGTCTGGTAGTAGTTCTTGAACGCGTAGGTCTTGCCGATGACGTTGTTGCCCAGTTCCCAACCTTCGAGTTGGGTGAGTAGTTTCTTCGCCTCATCCTGAGTCAGAGCGGGTACGCCGCCTTCGCAGGGTTTGCAGTTTTTGTTGGTCAGGTCGCAGACGTTAGTCATGATAGCCTCACTCGAAATGATAGTAGGTTTTGTTCAGATGGGCGGCCAAGTCCAGCTTCTCCTGTTCGGTGAGTTGCTTGCCGATGGCGCCGGAGCATTGCTCCATACGGTCTATGAGTATGTCGGCGCTGGTCGCGATGCGATTCGGGCGGGTGTAGATGGCGTTGCCGTCGCCGCCCACTTTGCCCTTGTGGCAGCTGTTGCAGTCGTATTTTTCGACCAGCTTCATGCCGTTTTCGGCATTGCCGTTGGCGAAAGGTTCGGCTTGTGCGGCAGTGGCGGCGAGCAATAGAAAGAAGATGATTTTTTTCATTTGGATTCTCCTAGTTTTTGCAGGTGGGCGATACGGATAGGTGCGGGGGGGTGCGACTCGTAAAAGGTAGCGTACAACGGATCGGGCGTCAGTGTCTTGGCGTTATCTTGGTAGAGTTTGACCAATGCATTGACCATTTCGTTCGCATCGGTTTGCTGCGCGGCATACTCATCCGCCTCGAATTCGTGTTTGCGCGAATAGGCAGAGGCGATGGGATGCAGCAGGAACGTGAAGACCGGCAGCGCCATGAAGAAGAGCAGCAGTGCAATCGCGGTGGATTGGGTGCTTACGCCCAAGCCCGAATAGAACCACTCGGCGTGCAGCAATTGCGCCAATAGCCACAAAAAGCCCAGGCTGATAATAAAGGTATAGGCGATGCGTTTGATCACGTGATGGCGTTTGAAGTGTCCCAGTTCGTGCGCCAGCACTGCGTCCACCTCGTTCGGGGTGAGGCGTTGCAGCAGGGTGTCGAAAAACACGATGCGCTTGGTCTTGCCGAAGCCGGTGAAGTAGGCGTTACCGTGCGTGCTGCGCTTGCTGCCATCCATTACGAACAGGCCGCTGGCCGCAAAGCCGCACTTGTTGAGCAGCGCTTCGATACGCGTCTTTTGCGCTTCATCCTTGAGCGGTTCGAACTTGTTGAACAGCGGCGCGATGTAAGTGGGGTAGATGAACAGCAGCAACAGGTTGAAGGTTACCCACACGCCCCACACATACAGCCACCACAGCTCGCCCATGCCTTCCATCAGCCACAGCACGCCCAGCAGCAGCGGTAGACCGAGCGCGGCGCCCAGCAAGATGCCTTTCAGCGTGTCGAGCAGGTAGAGCTTGAGCGTCATTTTGTTGAAGCCGAAGCGCGCTTCGATGTTGAAGGTGCGGTACAGCTCGAATGGGGATTCCAGCAGGGTCTGCAGAATCAGCACCGAGACGATCACGGCGGAACCTTGCAGCAGCGGGTTGTCGAACGCGGCGTAAAACCAACTGCTCAGCCACTGGATGCCGCCGCCCAGGGTGAAGCCCAGCAGCAAAACCGCGTCGAACAGGATGCCGAGTATGCCGAAACGAACCAGCGCGCGCGTGTAGTCGGCGGCCTTCTGGTGCGCGGCAAGGTCGATCTTTTCGCGGAATGCGGCGGGTACCTCGGCGCGGTGCGCGGCCACGTGGTCGAGCTGGCGGTAGGCCAGCCAGAGTTTGATGACCATGTTCAGGAACAGGGCGGAAAGGAACAGGGCTGTGAATTGGGTTGCGTTCATGGTCGATGGATTGCGTGGCGTGGCTGTGCGACAATGCGTCACACTTTTTATTGAGAACTTACGGCAGATTATGGCACAAAACCAAAACAACCTCGTCTGGATAGACATGGAGATGACAGGGCTTTTGCCCGACACGGATCGCATCATCGAAGTGGCGCTGGTGATCACCGACGGCGAGTTGAACACTGTTGCCGAGGCGCCCGTGCTGGTGGTGCACCAGAGCGATCTGGTGCTGGACGGCATGGATAATTGGAACAAGTCCACGCACGGCAAGTCCGGCCTCATCGACAAAGTCAAAGCCTCCGTGCTCGACGACGCAATGGTGGAAGCGCAGATGCTGGAGTTCCTCAAGGAGCATGTGCCGACGCGCACCTCGCCGATGTGCGGCAACTCCATCTGCCAGGACAGACGTTTCCTCGCGCGCTGGATGCCGAAGTTGGAGGATTACTTTCATTACCGCAACCTGGATGTGAGCACGCTCAAGGAACTGGCAAAGCGCTGGAAGCCGGAAGTGGCAAGCGGCATAAAAAAACACGGCAAGCATGAAGCGCTGGCGGACATTTACGAGTCCATCGCCGAGATGAAGCATTACCGCGAGCACTTCATCAAGCTATAGCAGGTCCGGCGTACACGATCCGGGCAGGCAGGGGGAGCGATGAACGTATTCAAAAAAAATTGGCGCGCGACAGGTGTGCAGGAGAAACTGCACATCCTGATTCAGGGTGCCATCATCATTCTGTTCTTCCTCATGATGGAGTGGGTGCTCGGCCGCTTTGAGATGCAGATAGAGCGCGCCGCCGAGACGCGCGCTGAGGAAACCGCGAACGGTCTCATCAACGGCATGAACATGCTGATGCTGACCGGCCAGATATCCGATCCCGAAAACCGCAGAATGCTGCTGAGCAAAATGTCGCAATCGCGCGGCATCGTCGAGTTGCGCATTGTGCGCGGGCGCGCGGTCGTCGAGCAGTTCGGTCCGGGTTTGCCGGAAGAGGCCGTGAAGGATGATCTGGACCGCGAGGTGCTGAGCACCGGCAGGACGCTGTTTAGCAGGGTGAAGGGCGAGGACGGCCGGCCGGCGCTGCGCGTGGTGGTTCCCTTTATTGCGAAACAGGATTTTCGCGGCACGAATTGCCTGCTGTGCCATATCACGACATCGGGCAGTGTCAACGGCGCGGCCAGCGTGACCATCGACCTTTCCGAGGAGCAGATGCAGTTGGCCGAGATCGAGGACTGGATGTGGATCGGCCATATCGTCATGCAGGTGCTGCTGCTGATCATTATTTCGCTGTTCGTGCGACTGACCATCGTGCGCAATATCACCCGCCCCGTGAAGGAGCTGCACGACGCGATCGCGGAAATTCAGCAGGACATGAACCTGTCGCGGCGGGTGGATGTCGATGTGAACAATCCGGACATCGGCGACATGGCGCAGAATTTCAACCTGCTCATCGAAAAGCTGGAGCGCGCCAACGAGCGCCTGCAATTGTTCGTCAAGATGTTCGACAACAGCGGTGAAGCCATCGTGATCACGGATGCCCAGCGCAAGATTATCGCGGTGAACCCCGCGTTTTGCATGATCACCGAATATGCGGAAGCGGATGTCATCGGGAGAGAGCCGAATATTCTCAATTCGGGGCGGCAGGACGAGCAGTTTTACCGGGCGATGTGGAAAGACATCAACGAGACCGGCATGTGGCAGGGCGAAATCTGGAACCGGCGCAAGGGCGGCGAGATTTATCCGGAATGGCTATCCATCGGTACGGTGAAAAACCCGCAGGGCGAGATTCTAAATTACGTGGCACTGTTCCTGGATATCACCAAACGCAAGGAAGCCGAGGCGCACATCGAGCATCTGGCGCACTACGATTCGCTGACGCACTTGCCGAACCGGGCGTTGTTTGCGGATCGTTTGAAACACGCGCTGGTGGCTGGGGTGCGCAACAAGAATATGACCGCGTTGCTGTTCCTCGATCTGGATAAGTTCAAATCTGTGAATGACACCATGGGCCACTTGGCGGGAGACTTGCTGCTGCAGTCGGTCGCCAAACGCCTGAAATCCTGTGTGCGCGAATCCGACACGATCTGCCGCCAGGGCGGCGACGAGTTCATGATACTGGTGCCCGATGTTGCCGGTGCGGAAGACGCGGAAAAGGTCGCAGTCAAGATCATCGACGCGATGAAGGAACCGCATCACATCGGCGACCGGAAGTTGCTGGTTACCCCAAGCATAGGCATCAGCGTTTGCCCGGACGATGCGACGGACGACGAGATGATGATCCGGCATGCCGACAAAGCCATGTACAAGGTCAAGGAAAGCGGCGGAAACAACTATCAGTTTTTTGCCTGAGCCGGGCCGTTTTTCTTCAGCGTCCTGTCATCGGATGGCGGTGGCTATCAACCCAGTATCCCCATGCAATCAGCAGCCATTGCGCTTGCCCGACCCAGGCAATGGCGGTGGCACTGGGTGGCGGCGCGCCGAAAACATTGCCGATCTGGATCAACAGCAACGCGGCAACCAGCGACCATAGCGACCATTTGCCCGTGGCGTCGCTTGGACTGGTGCTGCGCAGATACAGCCGCACACCCGCCGCGAAGATTGCGAGTTCCATCATCTGCGCGATGAAGGGCGATGACCAGACGCCGAATCCCACCAGCATGCTGTTGCCGGGATGGAGCGGCAGATCGGGGTAATGCACAACGAGATCGAGCAGCCAATGGCTGACGACGGCAAGCCCGAGTATCAGGGCGCCCAGGCGGCTGTGACGCACAACGAGATAGATGGTGGCAACGAGCACCGCCCAGCCGATGACGGCAATCAGGCTGTGCGAGTAGGGATAAAACACGAAATCCAGCGGCGGATTGCGGCTGCCATCGGTGATGATGTTGACGCGCTCGATGCCGAGCAACAGCAAAGTCGGCCAGATCAGGTCGATGAATTGTGCGGCCAGAAACAATGAGCCGAGCGAGACACGGGGGGCAACAGCCTTTGCGCCAAAACCGACGCCGAAATGAGCTAGAAACATCCGGTCAGTCCTTTGAATTGATTTCAGGCGGAGTCGAAAACTATTTCTTCGCACCCAGCGCCAGCGCGAGCAACCTGCCTTGTTCCAGACCCGCCGCATCCGGCGCTTTCAGCCAGCCTTGCAGATTGTCCATCACCAGATCGGTCAGCGCGTGCATCCAGTCATTGCGCTCGTTGAGGCAGGGGATGTAGCGGTATTCGCCGCCGCCCGCATGCTGGAAATCCTCTTTGCCTTCCTGTGCGATCTCTTCCAGCGTCTCCAGGCAGTCGGCAACAAATCCCGGACAGACCACATCCACGCGCTTCAACTTCTGTGCTCCCCATTCCTTGAGCGTGGCCGTGGTGTAGGGCTGCAGCCATGCCGCCTTGCCGAAACGCGACTGGAAACTCACCGCATACTGTTCCGGCTTCAGGCCAAGTTCCTGCGCGAGCAGGCGACCCGTCTTTCGGCATTCGCAGTGATAAGGATCGCCTTTGAGCAGTGTGTATTGCGGCAGTCCGTGGAAGCTCATCAGCAGCTTTTCCGGCCTGCCGTGTTTCATCCAGTAGTCGTTGATGTTGCTTGCCAGCGCTTTGATATAGCCGAAATCGTCGTGGAAATGTTTAATGGTGCGCAGGGCAGGTGCATTGCGCATCTTTTGAAACTCCGCGAACACTATGTCGTTCACCGTGGCGGTCGTGCTCGCGGCATATTGCGGATACATGGGCACCACGAGTATGTGCTGGCAATTCTGTTCCTTCAGTTTGCGCAGCACATCGGGAATCGACGGATTGCCGTAGCGCATGGCGTACTCGACCGCCAGCGGCGCTTGGGTGCGTTCGCCCAGAAAGCCCTGCAACAGAGCGGCCTGTTTTTCGGTATACACGCGCAACGGAGAGCCTTCCTTCATCCACACCGAGGCGTACTTCGCGGCGGATTTTCTGGGGCGCGTGTTGAGGATGATGCCGTTGAGGATGAGCCACCAGACCGGCCTGGGAATTTCCACCACGCGCGGATCGCTCAGGAATTCCTTGAGGTAACGGCGCACGGCTTGCGTTGTAGGCGCATCCGGGGTGCCGAGATTGACCAGCAGGATGCCGGTTTTTTCGGGGGTGCCGTGGGTGTGGGTGGGGTCGGGTTGGTAGGTCAGTAGTCTCCGGTCTGGTTAATGTTTTTGGGGAAGGGTGAAGGGAGAAGGGGGAAGGGTAGTGGAATGCACTGCGCTTTTTCCCTTCTCTCTTCCCCCTTTACCCTTCCCGCTAATGCTGCGACAGCGCGTTGCTCAACAGTTTGGCGGTGATATCCACAATCGGCACCACGCGCTCGTAGTTCATGCGCTTCGGCCCAACGACGGCGAGGGTGCCGACGATCTGCCCGTCGGCCGTATACGGCGCGCTGACCACGCTGAACTCGTCCAGCCCGACCAGCCCCGATTCGTTGCCGACGAATATATGCACGCCCGGCGCATGACGTCCGGCATCCAGCAGTTGCAGCAACTCGGTTTTCTGTTCGAACATATTGAACAGGTTGCGCAACTGGTTCATGTTGGTGGTGACATCATTGATGTTCAGCAGGTTGCGTTCGCCGCTGATGACGTAATCCTCGCTCTTGCGCGCCATGGCTTCGTCGCTGGCGGCCATTGCCGCGCTCATGAGGGCGGTCATGTCGTGCTGCAACTGGCGCAGCTCGTTTTGCATGCGCTGGTGAATGTCGCCGAAAGCGAGGTTGGCATAGTGCTGGCTCAGGAAATTGCCGGCTTCGGTGAGCTGGGGTTGGCTGTAATCCTTGTGCGTCACCAGTACGCGGTTTTCCACCTCGCCGTCCGGCATCACGATGATGAGCAGCACGCGTTTTTCGGAAAGACGCAGGAATTCGATCTGGCGCACGGTGATGCTGGCGCGTTTGGGGGTGGCAACAACCCCGGCGAAGCGGGTGAGGTCGGACAATACATTGGACGCCTGTGTCAGCAAGCGGGTCGGGTTGGCGGGTTGCAACTGGCTTTCCAATTGATGCACGCGTTCGTCGGAGAGCGGCTGCACCACCATCAGCGTGTCGATGAATAAACGGTAGCCCAGTGCGGTGGGTACGCGACCGGCCGAGGTGTGCGGACTGGCGACCAGCCCCATGGCTTCCAGGTCGGCCATCACGTTGCGGATGGTGGCGGGGCTGACTTCCAGGCCGGAAAACTGCTGCAAAGCGCGCGAACCCACGGGTTGTCCGTCGCTGATGTAGCGTTCCACCAGAGTCTTTAGGAGTATCTGTGCGCGGTCGTTGAGCATGGCGGTATTTTAGCATCGCCTGACGGCTGGCCCCGGATGGAGTTCTTCATTCTGTCTCCGGAGCATAGGCCCGGAGAAAGCAATCAACGGCACGCTCAGCGAGTGCGGAGACCTCTGCATCATCGGGGGGCGTGGTCCGCACGCACAGAAGGTAGGAGTCGTGAATCTCTGCTTCCATCAGTGCTTTCAACTGAACTGCGGCCAGGCGAGGATCCCCGCAGCGAAGCTTGCCGGCATCCATGGCGCTGCCGATGAACGCTGCTGTTTCTACTTGCAAGGAATTGATTTTCTCGTAGAACAGGTTACCTATTCCTGCCCGTTCTGCCTCGGCGATCATCAGTCGTTGGGCTGCAACGATTTCGGGTGAGCATATCAGCCGAGTCACATTCGCGCCGAAGCCTTGCAAAGCGGCCCTGATATCTCCCGCCGGGTCCTGCAGGTGGGAAAATATCCCGTCCAGGTAGTTTTCCGCGATGCCGAACATGCATTCGACAAAAAGCTCCTCTTTCGAGGAAAAATAATTGTAGAGCGTCGCCTTTGAGCCCCCGACCTGGGCTGTGATTTCCGACATGGAGGTCTTGTCAAAGCCGTTGGCGCGAAACAGGCGGTAGGCTGTTTCAACTATAAGTTGCCGTTTTTCATCGGTTTTTACTCTCAAGTGGCACCTCTCTATCAATATTTATAAACCAGTCGGTACAGTTTTGCTTGACAGCGATAAATAGTCAAGTGTATAAACTGTACCGTACGGTTCAATAAAGGAGGTAGCGAGATGCAAACGACAAAGCAACACTTCATTAAACTCAATCGGCAGGCGGTTTTTTCGTTACCGCTTGCCGGTTTATTGGTACTCGGCGGATGCGCCCAACTGCCCGAGCACGTGACGCCGGCCGAAATCAAAAGGATCGATCAACTCGGCAGCGAGAAATCCTTTTCGGATGCAGCGATCAATTGGCCGGACGACCACTGGTGGCGGAATTACGGCGACCCGCAACTCGATACGCTGATCGAGGAAGCCTTGCGCGACTCGCCCAATCTGGCCGTTGCCCAGGCACGGCTGCGCCAGGCGGGCGCCTTGACCCAGATGGCTGGCGCTGCGCGCATGCCGGAAGTGAGCGGCAATGCATCCTTCACCGAGGCAAAGCAGAGCTACAACTACCTCATGCCGCGCGCGGCGATGCCCCAAGGCTGGAACGACTATGGTCAGGCGACGCTGAATCTTTCCTGGGAGCTGGATTTCTGGGGCAAGAACCGCTCGGCGCTGGCAGCGGCCACGTCGGAGCAGCAGGCCGCCCAGGCCGAGGTCGCACAGACCCGCCTGATCCTGTCGACCTCGGTGGCCTCGGCCTATGCCGAACTGGTTCATCTGTTTACTGTGCGGGATACGGCCGAGGCAGCACTGGCCCTTCGCACCAAGTCGGTCGAGTTGTTCCGCCAGCGTCATGAATTCGGTCTGGAGAATCTGGCCAGCGTGCGCCAGGTCGAGGCCCGGCAGGCTGCGGCAAAAGCACAATTGCTGGTCGTCGACGAGTACATCGGATTGCAGCGCAACGGCATCGCGGCGCTGCTCGGTGCCGGACCGGATCGCGGCCTGGCCATCACCCGCCCGGCTGTGCACATTGTCGGCAGCACAGGCTTGCCGTCCAACCTGGCCCTGGAACTCCTTGGCCGTCGGCCCGATATCGTCGCCGCGCGGCTGCGTACCGAGGCGGCCGCCAGGCGCATCGATCAGCAGAAGGCCGGCTTCTATCCGAGCGTGAATTTAATGGCTTTCGCCGGCGTGCAATCGCTGGGCATCGACAATCTGACCAAGTCCGGTTCCAACATCGGCAGCGTCGGCCCGGCGATTTCGCTGCCGATTTTCAACACGGGACGCCTGCAGGGCCAATTGCGCGGTGCCCATGCCGAGTATGACGCCGCCGTATCTACCTACAACGCGACATTGACCAACGCGCTGCACGAAGTGGCGGATGTGGCGACAAGTCGCAAATCTCTCGATGGGGAACTCGCTGCATCGTTTGCCGCAGTCGCCGCCGCTACCGAAGCGCACAGCATTGTCAGCGCGCGCTACAAGGGCGAGCTTGCCACCTACCTCGACGTGTTGACCGCGGAAGATCAGCTGATCTCGGCCCAAAGGGGACTGGCCGAGATCGAAACCCGTGCCATGGTTCTCGACGTGGCTCTGGTGCGCGCCCTCGGGGGCGGATTTCAAAGTCCCGACAATCTGAGCGGCGAACCCGGAATCACCAACTAATAGCAAGGTAAAGAATCAACCAGACAACGAACAAAAGGAGAATGAAATGAACCAGCCAATTGAAACTTCAATTTTGCATGACTTGAACAACAACACCCGCAAGCGACGCGTCCAATTGTTTTCTCTGCTCGCCCTGACGGTAGCGGCGGCCGGGGGCGGTGGCTGGGCGTACTGGAGTCTCGTCGGCTCCCGCTACGTCTCGACCGACAACGCCTACACCGCTGCCGAGATCGCCGTGGTGACTGCCGAGATCGACGGACCGGTCGCCGACGTGCGCGTGGTCGACAGCCAGAAGGTGGCGCGCGGCGATATCCTGGTCGTGCTCGACGAAACCGACGCCAGACTGGCGGTGAGGCAGGCGGAGGCGGACCTCGGACGCGCACTGGCTCAAGTCGCGTCGGCCCGTGCAAACCTGGAACGTGCCGGCATTGATCTGAAACGGCGCGAAGCCCTGGTCGGTTCGGGATCGGTTTCGGGCGACGAACTGACCCAGATCAAGAACGGCGCCAGCAACGCCCGTGCTGCGCTGGATGCAGCACGGGCCACCGAGATTCTGGCGCGGACGCGCCTCGAAAAGGCGAAGGTCGATCTCGGACGCACGGTGATCCATTCGCCGGTCGATGGCGTGATCGCGCGCCGCCAGGTCCAGCTCGGTCAGCGCGTCCAGCCTTCTGTTCCGCTGCTGTCGGTGGTTCCCGTGCAGGACATGTATGTCAATGCCAACTTCAAGGAAGTGCAACTGGAAGCTGTCCGTCCCGGCCAGTCCGTGGAAATGGTCTCCGACTTGTACGGGAAAGATGTCGTATTCCACGGCGTGGTCGACGGCTTCTCCGGCGGCACGGGTTCGGCTTTCTCGCTGATTCCGGCGCAGAACGCTACCGGCAACTGGATCAAGGTCGTGCAGCGTCTGCCAGTGCGCATCCGCTTCGACTCCGCAGACCTGGCAGCCCATCCGCTGCGCGTCGGTCTGTCGATGACCGCGAAGATCGACCTGCGCAGCAAGTCTTGAAGAGGGGGAGGGGATCGTGACACACAATGACCAACCAGCCCTCCACGGCGCGATGCTGTGGGTGGGGGCCATCGTCCTGGCGATGGCCAACTTCCTCGCCGTGCTCAACATGACGATCGCCAACGTCACCGTGCCGAACATGGCCGGCGCGCTCGGCGCAGGCTCCAGCCAGGGCACATGGATCATCACGTCTTACGCAGTAGCAGAGGCTATCACCGTGCCCCTGACCGGCTGGCTGGCTGCGCGCTTCGGTGGGGTCAGGGTGTTCTCGCTCTCGGTCGTGGTGTTCGGCGTGGCTTCGCTGCTGTGCGGCCTGGCCACCACGCTCCCCATGCTGCTCGCCTTTCGCGTACTCCAGGGCATGGCAGGCGGACCGCTGCTGGCGCTGTCCCAAACCCTGCTGCTGCGCATCTTCCCCAAGGAAAAGGCCATGCAGGCCATGGGCCTGTGGGCGATGACGACGCTGCTGGCGCCCGTCGTCGGCCCTGTGCTGGGCGGCTGGATCTGCGACAACTGGAGCTGGCCGTGGGTCTATTTCATCAACGTGCCCATGGCGCTGGTCTTTGCTGCGGTTGCCTGGGGCTTGCTCAAGCGCTATGAAGATCCGCTGCTCAGAATGCCGGTGGACAAGATCGGCTTCCTCTTGCTGGTGATCTGGGTTGCCGCACTGCAGATCATGCTCGACGAAGGCAAGGATCTTGACTGGTTCTCCTCGGACAAGATCATCCTCCTGGCCGTCGTCGCCGTGATCGGCTTCTTCGCTTTCCTGATCTGGGAACTGACCGAGAAATACCCCATCGTCGACCTGCGCGTGTTTCGCCATCGCGGTTTCTCCGCCAGCATGTTCGTGCTCGCGCTTGCCTTCGGCGCTTTCTTCGGCATCAATGTGCTGACGCCGCTCTGGCTCCAGTACAACATGGGTTACACCACGACCTGGGCAGGACTCGTGGTGGCTTGGGGTGGCGTGCTGTCAGTTGTCTTTTCCCCTCTTGCGGCGAACTGGGCCAACCGCTTCGATCCGCGCTGGCTGATCTTTATTGGCTGCTTCTGGTTGGGCGCTGACACGCTGTGGCGGTCGGTGGCGACTACGGACATGGACTACTGGATGATCGTCATTCCATTGTTCTTTATGGGTGTCGGCATGCCCATGTACTACGTGCCGCTGACCGGGCTGGCAATGGGTTCGGTGAACGAAGAGGAGACCGCTTCGGCGGCCGGCCTGATGAATTTCGTGCGGACGATCTCCGGCGCCTTTGCCACCTCCCTGGTCACGACGTTCTGGCAGGACAAGAGCTACACCGCGCACGATCAACTGTCCGGTATCGTCGATCCAACCCAGACAGCTTCCACCCTGATCTCCATCGCGCCGGCCGAGGTCGGGCAGATGGGGCGCGAGGGGATAAACATGGCGGTGACGGGGCAAAGCCTCATGCTGGCTACCAACGGCCTGATGATCGCCATCGCCATCATCTTCTTCATCTCCGCTTTTGCGATCGCCCTTGCGCCCAAACCGGCTAGAACGGTCGATGCGGCAGCGATCGGACATTAGGAGGGGCGGCCATGATGGGTCTGGTTGACCAAGTGCAAGCCGAGACCGCGAGCAGACGCGTTGCATGGGACACTGCCGGAGATACTCTTAATGCCGGCTGCAGTACGCGTCTGCTACGCAAACCCCTGTGGATTCATTCTTCCGAAAGGCGGGGCTGAACATGGGCAGGACAGGCATCGGACTCGTGTTGCTCGGGTTCTGGGCGATGAGCGGCACGACACAGGCCGCCGACGGCGCGCTGACGTTCACTGTGGAAAATGACCTCTTCACCCATTCCGACAACAACTACACCAATGGTCTCGGTATCACTTGGGTGTCGCCTGCCGTTGAAGCCATTGATGACAGCTTCACCGGACGGTGGGCCCGATACTGGTCGTTCCTGCCCTTCGTTGCACATGACGACTACACGACCTATGCCTCTTGGTCCCTGGCACAGGAGATGAACACACCGGATGACATCCGGAACCCGAATCCGAGCCCGGACGATCAGCCTTACTCCGGAATCCTGTATGTCGACAGCACTCTGTATGCGCGCAAGCAGGACTGGACACACGCCTGGCAGCTCAAGCTCGGCGTCGTTGGACCGGCCTCACAGGCCGGTGACATGCAGCGGGATTTCCACCGGATGATCGGAGCCGAAAAACCTCTGGGCTGGCACACGCAGCTTCCGAACGAGCCCATTGTTAACTTCAGCTACACAGTTGCACACCTCGCCGCAGCGGGGAGCGCGGGCGGTTCGGCGGAATGGCGAGTAGTGCCCGTCGGGACGCTGGGGATTGGCAACTACTTCACCGGCGCCGGTCTCGGCGTCTATGGCGAGATTGGCTGGAATCTGGCGGATGCTTTGGGCGTCACGGCATTACGTTCAGGGTTGAATGCAGCGTCGACGGTCGGGGACGGGCCATTGGATCGCTGGTCCGTCTCGATCTTCGGCGGTGTCGGAGCCTATGGAGTCGCCCGCTATCTGCCGCTCGACGGTACACTGTTCCACGACAGCCGTTCGGTCAATTCGGAACCCGTCATCGCTATGAACTCTTTCGGCTTCTGCGTGCGGCGGGATAAATTCACTCTGAGTTTCGCGCGGACTCTTTTCAGCAAGACCTTCGATACTCAGCGACGGGGAACGGATTTCGGTACGGTGAGCGCGTCGTGGTATTTCTGAGAGTGAGAGAAACGGAAACAACATGAATCGCATATCCGCACGAAGCGGCGGCTTGCCTGTCGCGGCTGTCTTTTTGTCCATCTTTTTCGGGCTGTACACGTTATCGGCTGCCGCCGCCCCGATCTGGCTTGTCGCTGCCCCGGACGAGTCTTTGCGTTCCGACGAACCGATCATGCTGGATGTTGTCAGGCCGTCAGCGCAGGACGAATGGCCTGACAGCCTCAGTCTCCGGCTGGAGCAGGACAACAAGACCTGGGATATGGCACTTTCCGCTGTCGGGCCGGTTGGGCGGGACGACGCGCGGCGGTCATACCGCGGGGTGATGCCTTCCCGTCTATCCGGCTTGATCAGGGGTGAACTGGACGGAGTCGAGTCGAACCGGCTGGCGCTGATGGTGAGGGAGCCGGATGTGATCGAACAGATGATGTCTCCCGACAATAGTGATGAGGTGGGCGTCAAGCAAAACGGGCGCACGCTTAGCTTGGTGTTGCCGGAGGATGAGGCGGCACTGTCGGCCAATGAACCGATGTATTTTGTGGTCGGCAAGGGCGGTGTTGCGCGTTTTCAATTCAGCTTCAAGTACCGCGTGTTCGATCCGGACAGCCAGCCGGTTGCATGGTTTTCGCCGCTGGCCAATTTGCATTTTGGCTACACGCAGACTTCGATGTGGGATTTGGGCGGAGAGTCGAAGCCGTTCGTCGATTCCAGCTATCGTCCCAGTCTCTTCTGGCAGGGCACTACGCTGGGCGACGGCATGAAGCCGGATATGATGCGCGCCGGTTTTGAGCACGAATCGAATGGCAAGGATGGCTCGAACTCGCGCAGCATCAACACACTATTCGTGCAGTCAATCTGGCTCACCCGTCTATCGGACGGGCGCATTTTGGGGCTGTTGCCGAAGGTTTATGCCTATCAGGACAAGGAGGACAATCCCGACATCCAGCGCTATCGGGGGTATGCGGACTGGGAATTCGGTGTTGGTCGGCCCGGCGGGACGATGCTTATGGCGAAATTGCGTTCCGGCACTGGCGGATACGGCAGTGCCCAGGTCGAAATCTCCTATCCCTTGCGCAAGCCGCTGTTTGCCCGCGCCGGCGGTTTCATGTTCCTCCAGCTCTCCAATGGCTATGGCGAAACGTTGCTGGATTACAACCGGCGCAGTTCGACGCAGGTGCGGCTGGGATTTGCAATCGTACGCTGACCAGCAGGCAGTTTCGGGGACGGGGCGGTGAAGGTTGGGGGCGACATGGCGGGCGTCCGCCCGATATGGTTTAATCCCGCCCCATGAAATCCCACTTCCAGACCATTGCCCTGATCGGCAAATACAAATCGCAGGAGATCGCCGAGCCTTTGCTCAAGTTGGCCGACTTTCTGGCGAGCATGGGGCTGGATGTGGTGGTGGACCCGCTGACTGCCGAGCAATTGCCGGTCAATCCCTATGCGCTGTTGTCGCTGGCAGAAATGCACGGCAAAGTCGATCTCGCCATCGTGCTGGGCGGTGACGGCACGCTGCTCAACATTGCGCGCACGCTGGCGCCTTTCGATATTCCGCTGGTCGGGGTCAACCAGGGGCGCCTGGGTTTTCTGACCGATATTTCCATCGACACCATGCAGCGCACCATATCCGGCATGTTGCAGGGCGGATACGTCACCGAGAAGCGCATGTTGCTGAGCGCCACGGTTGACCGCGAAGGTGCTCAGGTGTTTGAGTCGCTTGCGTTCAACGATGTGGTCATTCACCGTGGCAACAGCAGCAGCATGCTCGAATTCGAGGTGCGCATCGACGGCGAGTACCTCTACAACCAGCGCGCCGACGGGCTGATCGTGGCCACACCCACCGGGTCCACAGCTTATGCGCTGTCAGTGGGCGGCCCCATTCTGCATCCGGGGCTCGACCTTATTGCGCTCGTGCCGGTCGCGCCACACACCCTGAGCAACCGCCCCATCGTGCTGAAGAGCGAATCGGTGCTGGAGATATCCATGCACCGTGCTTCGGAAGCACGCGCGCGTTTTGACGGCAACACCTACTTCGACTTGCACGGCCAGGACAAGGTGACCATTCGGCGCTACGAAGGAAAGGTCAACCTGCTGCACCCGGTGGGCCACAGTTACTACCATACTCTGCGCGAAAAGCTGCTCTGGAATCAAACACTGTAATGCTCAAAAATCTCATCATTCGCGACTTCGTTATCGTCGACACCCTCGAACTGGATTTTTCGTCCGGTTTCACCGCACTCACCGGCGAAACCGGTGCGGGCAAGTCCATCCTCATCGACGCCTTGTCCCTTGCGCTCGGAGAACGCGTCGACGCCGGCATGGTGCGCACCGGTTGCGAGCGCGCCGACATCAGCGCCGAGTTCGATATTGCCGCGCTGGCTCCGTTGCAGGCATGGTTGCGCGAACAGGACCTGGAGGGCGACGAGGGTGCATGTTTGCTGCGCCGCACCCTGGATGCAGCCGGGCGTTCGCGCGGCTTCATCAATGGGCGCAGCGCCACGCTGCAGCAACTGCGCGAGGCGGGCGAACAACTGATCGACATCCACGGTCAGCATGCGCACCAGTCTTTATTGCGGGCCGATGCGCAGCGCGAACTTCTGGACAGCCATGCAGGCCTGGGCAAGCAGGCGGAGGAGGTCATGACGGCTTTCAAAACCTGGCAGACGCTGCATCGCCGTCGCCTGCAACTGGAACAGAACGCGGGCGAAGTGGCCGCCGAGCGCGAGTTGCTGTCGTTCCAGCGGCGCGAACTGGAAATGCTGAACTTTGCAGGTGCCGAGTGGACAAGCCTGCAAGCCGACCACGCGCGCCTTTCGCATGCCGCCGGCCTGCTGGAAACGGCGCAGTTCGGGGTGGAGGTGCTGAGCGAATCCGACACCGCCTGTCTCGCCCAATTGAATGCGCTGACCGCGCGTCTGCGCGCCGGACTTGAATTTGATACCGAACTGCAGGGCACGCTAACCATGCTGGAAAGCGCCCAAAACGAGTTGCAGGAAGCCGTGTATGCGCTGCGCCATTACCAGCAAAAACTGGATACCGACCCGCAGCAATTGCGCCAGCAGGAACAACGCATGGCTGACGTGGTGGAAGCCGCGCGCAAATACCGTGTCCCGCCGGAGCAATTGCCCGAGGCGCTGGCGGGGATAGTGGCGCGTCTGGACGAGTTGGGCGGCGATGCCGATCTGGCGGAGCTGGCGCGGCAGGACGAAGCCGCACGCAGCGCCTATCGGGGTGCGGCAAGCAAATTAAGCGAGGCGCGCATCGCTGCGGCAGAGACATTGTCGGCAGAGATCACCGCCGCCATGCAGACGCTCGCGATGCAGGGCGGACAGTTTTCCGTCGCCCTGTTGCCCTTGAACGAGGGCAATGCCAACGGGCTGGAGATGGTGGAGTTTCAGGTCGCGGCCAACCCCGGTTCGCCCCTGCGCAGCATGGCCAAGGTCGCGTCCGGCGGCGAACTGTCGCGTATCAGCCTGGCCATTCAGGTCGCGGCCAGCCGTGCGGCCATCGTGCCGACGCTGATCTTCGACGAAGTGGATAGCGGTATCGGCGGGCGCGTGGCGGAGATCGTCGGCAATCTGCTCAAACAACTGGGAAAACGCCATCAGGTCATGTGCGTCACCCATCTGCCGCAGGTCGCGGCGCAGGCAGACGCGCAGTGGCAGGTGAGCAAGGCCACCCATGCGGGCAAGACCCTGAGCAATATCCGCGTGATGAACGAGGCCGAACGCATCGAAGAAATCGCCCGCATGCTGGGCGGGGTCAAAATCACCGAAACCACACGCAAGCACGCCGCCGAGCTTCTGGGCGTCCCCGCCTAACTCCTTCTCCCATGGGGCTGGGGTGAGGGAGTGACTTGCGGTATCATGCCGCCTGTTTTGTGAAAACCGAGCCCAAATGCGTATCCTGACCGTTCTAGTTTCCGTCCTGCTTGCTTCGTGCAGTTCCTACCTGCCCACCTTCACCCCCTACAAGGTCGAGATCCGGCAGGGCAACCTCATCACGCCGGAAATGCGCGCCAAGGTCAAAGTTGGCATGACGCAGTCCCAGGTGAAAGCGGCGCTCGGCGCGCCGCTCATCAACGACCCGTATCACCCCAGCCGCTGGGATTACGTTTATCGCCTGGAGACCGGCGGAGAATTGCTCGAGAATCAGCGCCTGACCCTGTATTTCTCCAAGGATGTGCTGAAACGCATTGACGATGCGACGCCGCTCACGGCGTCCGGGCATTCCAGCACGCAGGAGCAAACAAATGGAAAAGACTAAAGTAGTCATCGCCGGCAGCGGCGGACGCATGGGTAAAGTGTTGCTGGACTGTGTTGCGCAGGCTGACGATTTGGTTTTGCATGCTGCACTGGAACATACCGGCAGTCCCTTGTTGTGCAACGTGGTCGCAGAAGGCGTGAAGATCACCGCCGATATGGAAGCCGCGCTGAAGGGCGCCGATGTGCTGATCGACTTCACCCGTCCCGAAGGTACCCTGCGGCACCTGGAAGTCTGCCGCAAACTTGGCGTGAACATGGTGATCGGCACCACCGGCTTCAACGCGCAGCAAAAGGCCAGCCTCGGCGCGGCGGCGCAGGATATCGGCATCATGTTCGCCCCCAACATGAGCGTGGGCGTTAACCTGCTGTTCAAGCTGCTGGAGACTGCCTCGCGCGTGCTCGACAAAGGCTACGACATCGAGATCATCGAAGCGCACCACCGCCACAAGGTGGATGCGCCCTCAGGTACCGCGCTGGGGCTGGGCGAAGTCATCGCCAAGACCTTGGGGCGCGACCTGGAGAAATGCGCCGTGTACGGCCGCGAAGGCATCACCGGCGAACGCGATCCTTCCACGATAGGTTTCGCTACCGTGCGCGGCGGCGACATCGTCGGCGACCACACCGTGCTTTTCGCGGGCATCGGCGAACGCATCGAAATCACCCACAAGGCCAGCAGCCGTGCCACGTTCGCCATCGGCGCGCTGCGTGCGGCGCGCTTCCTCAAGGCCAACAAGGCGGGGATGTATGACATGCAGGATGTGTTGGGGTTGAAATAAGGGGCCGAAAATGGAACAGAGCAATCGGAAGACCGGCGGATTGGAGTGGGTTGGGCGCTACGTGGCGGTCATCCTGCTTTCGCTGATCCTGGCGACCGCAATCGGGAGCATGGAGCTGTTCGCCAAGACCACGATAGGCCGGCTCAGCGCTTCGCACCTCGTGCAGTTCCTGGGATACGGCGCGGCGCTGGTTGCGTTCTGGGTGCTGGGCCAGCGCACCACCATGGCATTGCAGGAACGGGGCGGGAAATGGTCCTTCATGCAGCACCTGATATTGCCGGCGGTGAGTTTGATCGTTGTGGCGCTGGCGCACACGGTTTTGCTGTTGTTGCTTAAACCCGCGATGGATGCTTCGCTGCGCAACATCTACAACTGGATATTCATTTTGGGAATCCTGGTCTGTGCAGGCTGGCTGGTCATGGCGGTGCTGAACCAGTCCGCTTCGCTGACTGCATTGTTCACGGACCGCAAGGCGGGGAGCCGGGATCGTCTGTGCGCCGTTTGCGGCGCCGAATGCAATGCGACTGACAAGTTTTGCAGGCAATGCGGCAAGCCCCTGGGGGGCAAGGCTTAAATTGTTCGCCGCCTGGCAAGCGTAGGATGGGTTGAGCGTAGCGATACCCATCGTTTGCTTTGTTGGGTATCGCTACGCTCCACCCAACCTACCGTGTATTTACATCACCAGCATCTTGACCCCAATCAGGATCAACACCACCCCGCCGAATATCTCCGCCTTGTTCTCCAGCCAGGTGCCGCTACGCTTGCCGATCATCACGCCCACCCAACTGAAGGCAAAGGTCGTCACGCCGATGATGAGGCAGGCGAGGTAAGCGTTGATGTCCAGTAGCGTCAGACTGAAGCCGGCGGCCATGGCGTCGATGCTGGTGGCGATGGCGAGCAGCAGCATCATTTTGTTGGTGATGGCGCCGAGGTTCTCTTCGATGCCTTCGCTCAATCCTTCGTAGATCATTTTTGCACCGATCAGCGCCAGCAGGCCGAAGGCAATCCAGTGGGCATAAGCCTCGACCCAGCCCAAGACTCCCTTGCCGCCCAGATAGCCGATGAAGGGCATCAATGCCTGAAACGTCCCGAAAAAAAGTCCGGCCTTCAGTCCCAGTCCTTTTATATTGCCTTTTGAGCCCAGGCCGATGGAAACGGCGAAGGCATCCATGCTCAGTGCGACGGCTAAAACGATTACTTCAAACATATTTGGTTACTTTTCATGCAGTTGATCGGAACGGGTTGCGTCCCGGCAGGGGCGCGGAGGCGGCGCATTATACGGTAATGATCGCCGTTGGCAGCGCCAAGGGTTGTACGTCCGTTTGATGCGGTCTCGCTAATCCGCTATAATGCTCGACAATCCAAAAGCGGGATGAGCGCAACGTTCTTCCCGCTTCTTTATGTCCAGTTCAAGGGAGTCTCCGGTGTCGCAAACAAGTCCTGCCATTCTAGTTTTAGCCGATGGGACAGTGTTTCGCGGAACTGCCATCGGTGCCTCCGGCAGCAGCGTCGGCGAGGTGGTCTTCAATACCGCCATGACCGGTTACCAGGAAATCCTCACAGACCCGTCCTATTGCCGCCAGATCGTTACGCTGACTTATCCGCACATCGGCAACGTCGGCTGTAATCCCGAAGATGTGGAGTCGCGTCAGGTGTTCGCCAGCGGCCTCATCATTCGCGACCTGTCCATGACGGTGAGCAATTTCCGCGCAACGCAATCCCTGCCCGAATACCTCAAGGCCAATAACGTGGTCGCCATCGCCGGGATCGACACGCGCAAGCTGACGCGTATCCTGCGCACCAAAGGCGCGCAGAACGGTTGCATCGCCACGGGCGACAATGTTGAGGCGGCGCTGGCTGCCGCGCGCGCGTTTCCCAGCATGGCGGGCATGGACCTAGCGCAGGTCGTTTCCTGCGACAAACCCTACGAATGGAAGCAGCGCGAATGGGAGTTGGGTGTGGGCCATCGCGACAGCACCGAATCGAAATTCCATGTGGTTGCCTACGACTTTGGCGTGAAACGCAACATCCTGCGCATGTTGGCCGAGCGCGGCTGCCGCATCACTGTCGTTCCCGCGAAGACAACTGCAGCGGAGGTGCTGGCGATGAAGCCGGACGGCGTGTTCCTGTCCAACGGCCCCGGCGATCCCGAGCCCTGCGATTACGCCATCGAAGCGACAAAGAAATTCATCGAGGTCGGCATTCCGCTGTACGGCATCTGTCTGGGACACCAGATCATGGGGCTGGCCGTGGGCGCTACGACGGTGAAGATGAAGTTCGGTCACCGCGGCGCCAACCATCCGGTGCAGGATACGCAGACTAAACGCGTGATGATCACCAGCCAGAACCACGGTTTTGCGGTGGATGCGGCGACGCTGCCCAAGAATGCACGCGTCACGCATATCTCGCTGTTCGACGGCACGCTGCAAGGTTTCGAATTGACCGACAAGCCGGCGTTCTGTTTCCAGGGCCACCCCGAGGCGAGTCCCGGTCCGCATGATGTGGACACACTGTTTGATCGCTTCGTTGCGATGATGGGCAAGTAAATGGCAAAACGTACTGACATAAAGAGCATCCTGATCATCGGCGCCGGCCCCATCGTCATCGGGCAGGCGTGCGAATTCGACTATTCCGGCGCACAGGCCTGCAAGGCGCTGCGCGAAGAAGGTTACCGCGTCATCCTGGTGAACTCGAATCCGGCCACCATCATGACCGACCCGAACATGGCTGATGCGACTTATATCGAGCCCATTACCTGGAAGATTGTCGAAAAGATCATCGAGAAGGAACGTCCCGACGCGATCCTGCCAACCATGGGCGGACAGACCGCGCTTAACTGCGCGCTGGATCTGGCCAAGCACGGCGTGCTGGAGAAATACAAGGTCGAGATGATTGGTGCCTCGCGCGACGCCATCGACATGGCGGAAGACCGCGAAAAATTCAAACAGGCAATGACGCGCATCGGGCTGGCCTCGGCACGCTCCACCATTGCGCACAGCATGGAAGAAGCGCTGCAGGTGCAGCAGGCGCTGGGCTTCCCGACAATTATCCGTCCATCCTTCACCATGGGCGGCTCCGGCGGCGGTATCGCCTACAACCGCGAAGAATTCGTGGAAATCTGCGAGCGCGGCCTGGAAGCGTCACCCACGCGCGAGCTGTTGATCGAGGAATCGCTGCTCGGCTGGAAAGAATACGAGATGGAAGTCGTGCGCGACCGCAACGACAACTGCATCATCATCTGCTCCATCGAAAACCTGGACCCGATGGGCGTGCACACCGGCGACTCCATCACCGTCGCTCCGGCGCAGACGCTGACCGACAAGGAATACCAGATCATGCGCGACGCTTCGCTGGCAGTGCTGCGCGAGATCGGCGTGGAAACGGGTGGTTCCAATGTGCAGTTCTCTATCAACCCGAAAGACGGGCGCATGGTGGTGATCGAGATGAATCCGCGCGTGTCGCGTTCTTCGGCGCTGGCATCTAAAGCAACCGGCTTCCCCATTGCAAAAGTGGCAGCCAAGCTGGCCGTGGGTTACACGCTGGATGAACTCAAGAACGACATCACCGGCGGCGCGACCCCGGCTTCGTTCGAGCCGACTATCGACTACGTGGTGACCAAGATCCCGCGTTTCGCGTTCGAGAAATTCCCGCAAGCCAACGACCGCCTGACCACACAGATGAAATCGGTGGGCGAGGTGATGGCCATCGGCCGCACTTTCCAGGAATCGGTCCAGAAAGCCCTGCGCGGACTGGAAGTCGGCGTGCACGGTCTGGATACCAAATACAGTGATCGCGAAGCCATCGTGTCCGAGATGGGCACACCCGGTCCGGATCGCATCTGGGCAGTGGGCGATGCCTTCCGCCTCGGCATGAGCGTGGAGGAAGTGTTCAACGTCAGCAAGATCGACCCGTGGTTCCTGGTGCAGATTGAAGACCTGATCCGTCAGGAGAACACGCTGGCCGGGCACACGCTGGAAAGCCTGAGTGCGGATCATCTGCGCACATTGAAGCGTAGCGGTTTTGCCGATGCGCGTCTGGCGAGGTTGCTGGGTATCGACGACGAATCGGTGCGTGCTTATCGCCATGCACTGGGTGTGCGCCCGGTGTTCAAACGCGTGGACACCTGCGCTGCCGAGTTTTCCACCAACACCGCTTACATGTATTCGACCTACGAGGAAGAATGCGAATCGCAACCGACCGACAAGAAGAAGATCATGGTGCTGGGCGGCGGACCCAACCGTATCGGCCAGGGCATCGAGTTCGACTATTGCTGCGTGCATGCCGCGCTGGCGATGCGCGAAGACGGCTACGAGACCATCATGGTCAACTGCAATCCCGAGACCGTTTCGACCGACTACGACACTTCCGACCGGCTGTATTTCGAGCCGCTGACGCTGGAAGACGTGCTGGAAGTCGTGGCAGTTGAAAAGCCCATCGGCGTGATCGTGCAATACGGCGGACAGACTCCGTTGAAGCTCGCACAGGGTCTGGCCAAGAACGGCGTGCCTATCATCGGCACCACGCCGGACATGATCGACATGGCCGAGGACCGTGCGCGCTTCCAGGCCATGCTGCGCGAATTGAATCTAAAGCAACCCCCGAATCGTACGGCCAGCAACGTGGCCGATGCGGTCGCCGGCGCCGCCGAGATTGGCTATCCGCTGGTGATGAGGCCAAGCAACGTGCTGGGCGGCCGCGCCATGGAGATCATCCACGCGCAGTCCGACCTGGAGCGCTACATGCGCGATGCCGAGGAGATGTCCAAGACTTACCCGGAACGCATGCCCATCCTGCTCGATCGCTTCCTGAACGACGCGATCGAAGTGGACGTGGACGCGGTGTCCGACGGCGCGCAGGTGATCATCGGCGGGATCATGGAGCACATCGAGCAAGCCGGCGTGCACTCCGGCGACTCGGCTTGTTCGCTCCCTCCGTACTCCCTGTCCGTCAAGTTGCAGGACGAGTTGCGCCGCCAGACCGTGGCGATGGCCAAGTCGCTCAACGTGGTCGGACTGATGAATGTGCAGTTCGCCATCCAGGGCGAGACCGTGTACGTGCTGGAAGTGAACCCGCGCGCTTCGCGCACTGTGCCTTTCGTATCTAAAGCGACCGGCGTGTCGCTGGCGAAGATCGCCGCGCGCTGCATGGCCGGGCAAACACTGGTTTCGCAAGGTTTTACCAAGGAAGTGATTCCGCCCTATTACTCGGTGAAAGAAGCGGTATTCCCCTTCATCAAATTCCCCGGCGTGGATACTATTCTCGGACCGGAAATGAAGTCCACCGGCGAAGTGATGGGCGTGGGCGAAACTTTCGCCGAAGCCTTTGTCAAATCTCAGCTCGCCGCCAGCGTGAAGTTGCCCAAGGGCGGCAAGGTATTCATCAGCGTACGGGAAGAAGACAAAACCGGAACGGTGGAAGTCGCCCGTGCCCTGAAACTGTTGGGCTTTACCATTCTGGCAACACGCGGCACGGGTTCGACCATCGCGGCTGCTGGGGTGGATGTGACCATCGTGAACAAAGTCGCCGAAGGCCGTCCGCACATCGTCGACATGATCAAGAACGGTGATGTCAGCCTCATCGTGAATACGGTGGACAGCAGGCCTTCCGTGATGCGCGATTCCTATTCCATCCGCCATGCCGCGCTGCAAGGCCGCGTGACGTACTACACTACGCTTGCCGGCGCGCGCGCTGCCTGCCTCGGCATGCAGCACCTGGCCGAGTTGCAGGTCTATGACGTGCAGTCTTTGCACCGTCGCCTGGAAAAATAAAGAAGGGAAATGCAGTATGAGTAAAGTTCCATTGACTGTGAACGGCGCAGAGTTATTGCGCAGCGAACTGCACCGTTTGAAGACGGTGGAAAGGCCTTCCGTCATCAACGCCATCTCGGAAGCGCGTGCGCAGGGCGACCTGTCGGAGAACGCCGAATACGAGGCGGCCAAAGAGCGCCAGTCGTTTGTCGAAGGCCGTATCGTTGAACTGGAATTCAAGCTGGGTAGCGCCCAGGTCATCGACCCCAAGACACTGAATGCCGACGGTCGCTGCGTGTTCGGATCCACCGTGGCGCTGGAAGATACAAATAATGGCGACGTGGTGACTTATCAGATCGTGGGCGAAGACGAAGCCGACATCAAACACCGCAAGATTTCCATCAAGTCTCCCATCGCGCGGGCGCTGATAGGCAAGGTGGTGGGTGACATCGCCGAAGTGCAGGCGCCGGGCGGAGTCCGCGAATACGAAGTGGTGGAAGTTCAGTACATCTAGGTTTTGTCGGGTGGACAAAACCTGCCCACCCTACTGGCCAGCTTCCAACTTATTATTTGCCGGGTCCCTTGCTGCCGATCTGCTTCTTGGTGAGTGACTTGCCCGGGCGGCGTTTAGGTGCTTTGGCGATAGGAATTGCAAGCGGGCGGTAAACGATCAGAATCTTGCCGATGTGCTGCACCGGACCAGCATTCAATACTTCGCATATTTCCTGCAACATCGTTTCACGCGCTTCCCGGTCGTCATTCATGACGCGGATCTTCAACAGATCGTGGCTTTTCAGGCTGCGTTCGATCTCATCCAGCACAGCAGGCGTCAGCCCGGCGTTGCCGATGATTACGACGGGATTGAGCGGATGAGCGCGTGCTTTGAGGTCACGACGTTGTGCTACTGTGAGATTCAACATATTAATCCTTGATTTAAGGCGCGGATTCTATCAGGTTACAGCTAAAATCGCTGTTCCCAAACGCTTTGCATTTCGTCTCACCCGACTATTTTTGCTTCAATCGGAACACAATGAAAGCTTCTAAAACCAGCAAACAATGGATGCGCGAGCATATAAACGACCCTTATGTGCAGCAGGCACAGAAGGACGGCTATCGCTCGCGCGCCGCATACAAGTTGCTGGAGATCGACGAGCGCGACCATCTCATCAAGCCCGGCATGGTGGTGGTGGACCTGGGCGCGACGCCGGGCGGCTGGTGTCAGGTGGTGGCAAGCAAGCTGGGCGAACAGGGGCGCATCATTGCGCTCGACCTGTTGCCGTTGAAGCCGCTGCCGCGCGTGGAGTTTATCCAGGGCGACTTCCGCGAAGACAGCGTGTTGGCGCAAATCGAAAAAATGCTGGACGGACGCCGAATTGGCCTTGTAATTTCGGACATGGCGCCCAATATCAGCGGAGTGGGTTCTGCCGACCAGGCGCGCTCCATGTATCTGGCTGAACTAGCGCTCGACTTTGCGGTCAAGCATTTGGCGCCCGGCGGCTCATTTCTGGTCAAGATTTTTCAGGGTGTGGGTTTCGAGGACTATTTGAAGCTGGCACGTAGCCACTTTGGCAAAGTGGTCACACGCAAGCCGAAAGCTTCGCGCGACCGCAGTAGTGAACAGTATTTGGTGGGGCTCGGCAAGCTTGAGTAAAGGCCTCGGACAGTGTCTAATGCAACTTTGGTATTACCGCTCATAAGGAGCATGTGTTAATAATCTTTTCAAGAGTGTTGGAATCTGGCTGGTTGTGGCGTTGGTGCTCATGACCGTCTTCAATCAATTCAATGCGCGTCAACAATCGACGGCGCAAGTGCAATTGGATTACTCGCAATTCCTCGAAGCGGTGAAATCGGGGCAAATCGAGAAGGTGGTCATTGAGGGGCGCACGCTCAAGGCGACCTCATCTGAAGGCAAGCGTATCGTCAGCTACGCTCCCAACGACATCTGGCTGGTATCCGATCTGCTCAAGAACGGCGTGAAGATCGAAGCCAAGCCGGATGAGGAGCAGGGTTTCCTGATGAGCATCTTCGTGTCGTGGTTCCCCATGCTGTTGCTGATCGGCGTGTGGATATTCTTCATGCGTCAGATGCAGGGCGGCAAGGGCGGTGGCGCTTTTTCGTTCGGCAAGAGCAAGGCGCGCATGCTGGATGATTCCAAGGAGCGAGTGACTTTCGCCGATGTGGCCGGTTGCGACGAAGCCAAGGAAGAAGTGTCCGAACTGGTCGATTTCCTGCGCGACCCCTCCAAGTTCCAGAACCTGGGCGGACGCATTCCGCGCGGCGTTCTGATGGTGGGCAGCCCCGGTACCGGTAAAACCCTGCTGGCCAAGGCAATTGCGGGCGAAGCCAAGGTGCCGTTCTTCTCCATTTCCGGTTCCGATTTCGTCGAGATGTTCGTCGGCGTCGGTGCCGCGCGTGTGCGCGACATGTTCGAGCAGGCCAAGAAACAATCGCCGTGCATCGTGTTCATCGACGAGATCGACGCGGTAGGCCGTCAGCGCGGCGCCGGTCTGGGCGGCGGCAACGACGAGCGCGAGCAAACACTGAATGCCTTGCTGGTTGAGATGGACGGTTTCGAAGGAGCAAGCGGTGTGATCGTGATCGCCGCGACCAACCGTCCCGACGTGCTTGACCCCGCACTGCTGCGCCCCGGCCGTTTCGACCGCCAGGTGGTGGTGCCATTGCCCGACATTCGCGGCCGCGAACAGATTCTCATGGTGCACATGCGCAAGGTGCCGGTTGCGCCTGATGTGAAGGCAGATATCCTGGCCCGCGGTACGCCCGGCATGTCCGGTGCCGACTTGGCCAACCTGGTGAATGAGGCGGCTTTGTTTGCAGCGCGCCGCGGCAAACGCTTTGTCGAGATGGACGACTTCGAGTCGGCCAAGGACAAGATCATGATGGGCGCCGAGCGCAAGTCCATGATCATGCCGGAAGAGGAACGCCGTAACACGGCGTACCACGAATCCGGCCATGCGCTGGTGGCAAAGATGCTGCCCAAGACCGATCCCGTACACAAGGTCACGATCATTCCGCGCGGCCGCGCACTGGGTCTGACCATGCAGTTGCCGTCGGAAGACCGCTACAGCATGGACAAGGATCGTATCCTGTCCACGATTGCCGTACTGTTCGGCGGGCGCATCGCGGAAGAGATTTTCATGCACCAGATGACCACCGGCGCTTCCAACGACTTCGAGCGCGCCACCGACATGACGCGCAAGATGGTCACGCAGTGGGGTATGTCCGATGCGCTGGGTCCGATGGTCTATGCCGAGAACGAAGGCGAAGTGTTCCTCGGGCGCTCGGTTACATCGCACAAGAATATCTCCGAAGCGACCATGCAAAAGGTGGACAACGAGATACGCCGCATCATCGACCAGCAATACGCCCTGGCGCGCAGCCTGATCGAAGCGAACCGCGACAAGATTGAAGCCATGACCAAGGCGCTGCTGGAATGGGAGACCATCGATGCGGACCAGATCAACGACATCATGGCGGGATTGCCGCCGCGTCCGCCCAAGCCTGCGCCGAGCAGCAAAGCGGCCGAGCCGCCCAAGGATGCAACTCCAACGGCAACGGTGACCGATCAGCCTGCTGAGGGCGTTTAACCAAATACACGGGGGCGAAAGCCCCCGTTTTCTTATGCTCCACTGCGGCAAATTCCAGTTCGATCTAGCGCGTCCTCTCGTGATGGGCATCGTCAACGTCACGCCGGATTCATTTTCCGACGGCGGCCGTCATGCTTCGACCGCTGCCGCCATTGCCCATGCAGTACAACTCCTTGAGGACGGCGCGGACATCCTGGATGTCGGCGGCGAATCCACGCGGCCCGGCGCGGCGGAGGTGAGCGAGCAGGAAGAACTGGATCGCGTGCTGCCGGTGATCGAAGGTCTGCGCGGTATTGCCGTTCCGGTTTCCATCGACACCTACAAGCCAAAAGTGATGCGCGCAGCGCTGGATGCGGGTGCAAGCATGGTCAATGACATCAATGCCCTGCAGAAGGATGCGTCGCTGGAAGCGGTGGCCGGCAGCGATGCGGCGGTGTGCCTCATGCACAAGCAAGGCGCGCCGCAGACCATGCAACAACAGCCGCAATACCGGGATGTGATCGCCGAGGTGAGTGAATTCCTGCACCGGCGTATTGCGGCAGCCGAAGCGGCGGGCATTGCGCGTAAACGCATCGTGATCGATCCGGGTTTTGGCTTTGGCAAGACGCTGGCGCATAATCTCGACCTGCTGCGCGAACTGGAGACTTTTTGTGCTTTGGGCGTGCCGGTGCTGGCCGGGTTGTCGCGCAAATCCATGCTGGGCGCGATCACCGGGCGCGACGTGAACGAGCGTATGACGGCGAGCGTGGCGGCGGCCTTGTTGGCGGTGCAGCGCGGTGCGGCCATCGTGCGGGTGCATGATGTGCGCGAGACCGTGGATGTTTTGAAGATTTGGAACGCAGTAAACGGGAGCAATAAATGAGCAGAAAGTATTTTGGTACCGACGGTGTGCGCGGACGTGTGGGTGTGCATCCCATTACGCCGCAATTTGTGATGAACCTGGGCTACGCGGCCGGCAAGGTACTGGCTAAAGGCGAGCACTCGCAGGGCGAACGCCCCGGTGTGCTGATCGGCAAGGACACGCGCATTTCCGGTTACATGCTGGAATCGGCCCTGGAAGCCGGGCTCATCGCGGCGGGCATCGACGTCTATTTGGCCGGTCCGATACCGACGCCTGCTGTGGCCTATCTCACCCGCGCACTGCGCTTGCAGGCCGGGGTGGTCATCTCCGCGTCGCACAACCCGTTCGAGGACAACGGCATCAAGTTCTTCTCCGGTAGCGGCATGAAATTGCCGGATGAGGTGGAAGCCGCTATCGAAACGGCGCTGGACGAACCCATGCAGACCAATCCGTCGGACAGCCTGGGCAAGGCAAAACGTATCGACGATGCGGTCGGCCGCTACATCGAATTCTGCAAGAGCACCTTCCCGCCGGACATGAACCTGCGCGGCATGAAGATCGTTGTGGATACCGCGCACGGTGCGGCTTACCACATCGCGCGCAACGTATTCCACGAACTCGGCGCGGACGTGGTGGCCATCGGCGCACACCCGGACGGCAAGAATATCAATGCCGGTTACGGCGCAACCGCACCGGCCAACCTGCGCAAGGCCGTGGTCGAGTTCAAGGCCGACCTCGGCATTGCTCTCGACGGCGACGGCGACCGCCTGATCATGGCCGACGGAGAGGGCAAACTCTACGATGGCGACCAATTGCTCTACATCATCGCCAAACACCGTCAGGGATTGGGCAACATGCACGGCGGCGTAGTAGGCACACTGATGACCAACCTCGCTTTCGAGCTCGCCATGCAGAAGTTGGGCATCCCCTTCGCGCGCGCCAAAGTGGGCGACCGCTACGTGATGGAGGTGCTGCAGCAGAAGAATTGGCAACTCGGCGGCGAAAATTCCGGCCACATCATCTGCCTCGACAAACACAGCACCGGCGACGGCATCGTCTCAGCTCTGCAGGTGCTGTGCGCGCTACGCATGAAGCAGCAGACCCTGGCGCAGGCGGCCGGCGACCTTCACATGTACCCGCAAATCCTCATCAACGTAAAAGTCACGGGCAGGGCCGCCGAGCTGCTGGAAAAGCCCGCCGTCAAGGCGGCGGTGCTGGATGCGGAACGCGCTTTGAACGGTAAGGGGCGAGTGTTGTTGCGTCCTTCCGGAACCGAGCCGTTGTTGCGCGTGATGGTGGAGGGGGAGGACGGGATACTGGTCAAGCAGTGGGCGGAGAGGATTGCGGTGGTGGTGAAGGAAGTGGCGGGGTAATACTGTCGTTGTCGGGCTACCCCCGACGGTTTTGGTTTTGAAGTGAAGGGAAAATCCGTTCATAGTTCGACAAGCTGAGCGTGTGCTGTTGGGGCGGAAGCCCCTTACAGCCATGGCCTACCCCTTGCGGGTACACCACGAACGGATTAAAGTTGAGTGGTATGGTTAATTAAACATATAAACAGTAAGTTGCAAATCAATAGTCCATTTTCACCCTCCTGTAATATTTGTGTCACACAACCCGTCTAATATCCTGCCATCACCAAATGTCGTGATACCGCTTCAACAGTAAGCCCATTCACTAAAGAGGAAAGAACATGACTAATTTGAAACTGAAGACGTTGGCCGCAACGGCCCTGCTGGGCGGGATGCTGGTTGCATCTCACTCTGTAATGGCAGCAACTCCCACCGTTACCGTGGATGGTTCCAGCACGGTTTATCCGATCACGGAAGCGGTGGCTGAGGATTTCCAGAAATCCAAGAAGAACAAGGTACAGGTCACCGTGGGTATATCCGGCACCGGCGGCGGTTTCAAGAAGTTCTGCCGCGGCGAGATTGACATCTCCGATGCATCGCGTCCCATCCTGGAAAAGGAAATGAAGCTGTGCGCCGAGAATGGCATCAAGTACATCGAATTGCCGGTGGCTTTTGATGCGATGACTGTTGCCATCAATCCCAAGAATACCTGGGCTGAGAAGATGACCGTGGCCGAGCTGAAGAAGATGTGGGAACCGGGTGCGCAAGGCAAGATCACGCGCTGGAACCAGATCAATCCGGCCTGGCCCGATGCTCCGCTGAAGCTGTATGGCCCGGGTGCGGATTCCGGTACGTTCGACTACTTCACCGAAGCGATCGTGGGCAAGTCCAAGTCCAGCCGTGGCGACTTTACGGCTTCCGAGGATGACAACGTGCTGGTGCAGGGCGTTTCCCGCGACGAGAATGCGCTGGGTTATTTCGGTTACGCCTACTACGCTGAAAATGCCTCCAAGATGAAGGCTGTCGCCATTATCGAAAAAGACGGCAAGCCTGCCGTGCTGCCTTCTATCGAAACTGTGATGAAGGGTACCTACCAGCCGCTGGCCCGCCCGATCTTCATCTATGTGAGCAGCAAGGCGGTTGAAAAGGCCGAAGTACGCGAGTTCATTGAGTACTACATCAAGAACGCTCCTGTGCTGGTCAAGGAAGTCGGCTACGTTCCTCTGGGCGATGCGGATTACAGCCTAGCGTTGAAGAACTTCAACAATCGCAAGATGGGCACCGGTTTTGGCGGGATTGCCGAAGTGGGCATCGAGATGAAGGATCTGCTGACACGCGAAGGCAAGCACTAAGCACTACAGTTTAAGGTTGGCAAGAAATGCGGGGCGCGGTCTGCCCCGCATTTTTTCTGGTTTCTGGCTGAACTTATTAATTCCTTAATCTTCCTGTCACATTAAGAAGATAGGATGTGAATGGTAAGTTAAGTCTGTAAATCAACCACTTGAGGAGAAGAAGATGTCTTTGTTGAAAATGGCCAGTGTGGCAACAATAGTGCTGCTGGCGAGCGGATGTGCAAGCGACCACGGAGTATCGGTGGCGGAAACAACACCTGACAAATTTGTGACTTATGCCTGCGAAAACAGCAAATCGTTCTCGGCCCGTTTTAGCGCCGAAGCTTCGACGATCCGCATCCGCACCATGGATGGCGCTGCCGAATTGAGCAAGGGTGATCGCGGTCTGTATCGCGACGAGGCAGGGCACTGGATACTGACGCTGGGCGCCGAAAGCAGCACCGAGCTGATCTTCAAAGGCAAGCCGGTTTTCAGCAAGTGTGTCGCCAAAATCTGATTATGTGATGCGTAAAGAGGAGAAATGCTGCCAGCATGGCGGCATTTCTTTTTGATTGTTTGGGTGTTATGGATGAATTATTACAAGTGATTGGTCGGCTGTAATAATCACCTGTTAAAATGTCACCCTGAAAATAATATAACTGGCTAATCTCAGTATGGAATCTCCAATCGTAAGCAGCCGGTTCGCCCGGAATCCCTGGGTGCACCGCCGCGAAAGAGTAATCGAGGCGATCATGTTCCTGGCGGCTTTTTCCGCCGTGGCGATCACGCTGGCCATCGTCTTCATTCTGTTTTACGAATCGCTGGCCTTTTTCGAGCATGTCTCGATTTTTGAATTTCTGACCAGCACCCAATGGTCGCCGCTGTTTGAGAATCCGCAGTACGGCATTCTGCCGCTGGTGGCCGGGACGCTGGTGACTTCGGCGGTTGCGCTGCTGGTGGCCGTCCCGATAGGCAGTATCATCGCAATCTACCTGTCCGAATTTGCGCCGCACAAGGTGCGCGAAGTGGTCAAACCGTTCCTGGAACTGCTGGCCAGCGTGCCCACCGTGGTGTTTGGCTATTTTGCGCTGATGGTGGTGACGCCCATGTTGCAGACCTTCATGCCGGAGTTGCCCGGTTTCAACATGCTGGGACCGGGGATCGTGATCGGCATCATGATCATTCCTTATATCGCCTCCCTGTCGGAAGACGCGATGCGTGCGGTGCCCATGGCCATGCGCGAAGGTTCTTACGCGATGGGGGCGACCCGCTTCCAGACGGCCGTGCGCGTGATTTCTCCCGCCGCCATTTCCGGCATCATCGCCGCCTACATCCTGGCGATGTCGCGCGCCATCGGCGAAACCATGGTGGTAGCCATTGCCGCGGGTCAGCAGCCGAATTTCACGTTCAATCCGACCGAAGCGGCGGCGACGATCACGGCCTATATCGTGCAGGTCGCCATGGGCGATTTGCCGCACGGCTCCATCGGTTACCAGAGCATCTTTGCTGCGGGGCTGGTTTTGTTCCTGATGACGCTGGCTTTCAATATTCTCGGCCACATGGCGCGCCAACGCTTCCGCGAGGTTTATTGATATGCAAGAGCAAAAAGACATCAAACGCCTGCGCGCGCTGATCAAACGCCTGAAGTTCAACGACTATGTTTTTTCCCTGGTTGGCCTGATCTGCATGATGGTGGCCGTGGTCACCCTGCTGGGGCTGTTCACCGATCTGCTGATCGACGGCATGGCGCGCCTGAATTACGACTTCTTCACTTCTTTCCCGTCGCGGCGCGCGGCGCAAGCCGGCATCTTGTCCGCCTGGGTGGGCTCGGTGCTGGTGTTGTCGGTGACTGCATTTGTGGCGGTCCCCATGGGCGTGGCGGCGGCGATCTATCTTGAAGAATATGCGCCCAAGAATCTGCTGACGGCGATCATCGAGATCAACGTCAGCAATTTGGCGGGCGTGCCGTCCATCATCTACGGTTTGCTGGCACTGGGACTGTTTGTCTACCAGCTGGATCTGGGGCAGAGCATCCTGACCGCCGGGCTGACGCTGGCACTGTTGATTCTGCCCATCGTCATCGTGGCAACGCGCGAGTCCTTGCGCACCATCCCGCGCGAAATCCGCGAGGCCGCTTATGCGCTGGGGGCGACACGCTGGCAGGTGATTTCGGACCATGTCATTCCCTATTCCAAGGGCGGCATCCTGACCGGCGTGATCATCGGCATGGCCCGCGCGATCGGCGAAACGGCACCCATCATCACCATCGGCGCGCTGACGTTTATTGCGTTCCTGCCGCCCATTCCGTTCACAGGTGATCCGGGAGAGCCGGCTGTGGGCATGTTCGACTGGCTGTTTTCCCCGTTCACGGTATTGCCTATCCAGATGTTCAACTGGACATCGCGACCCGAAGCGGCATTTTTGATCAACGCTGCAGCAACCGGCGTGGTGATTATCGTCATGACGCTGGCCATGAATGCACTGGCGATTTATCTGCGTTACAAGATCCGTAAAAACATCAAATGGTAGGAGTTAGGAGTGAGAGTCATGGAACTATCTGAAGCACAAGTGAAAGCAGCCGTTCCGCTCAAAGCCGAGGTGAACGACCTGAATTTTTATTACGGTAAAGTCCAGGCATTGAAATCCATCAACATGCCGATTGCCGAAAAGCAGGTGACCGCGCTGATCGGTCCGTCCGGCTGCGGCAAATCGACTTTTCTGCGCTGCTTTAACCGGATGCACGACCTTTATCCGAACAACCGCTACGAAGGCGAAATCGTCCTGCATCCGGACAATACGAACATCATTTCGCGCAAGGTTGATCCGATGGAAGTGCGCATGCGTATCAGCATGGTGTTCCAGAAACCCAACCCCTTCCCCAAGTCGATCTACGAAAATGTGGCTTACGGCTTGCGCGTGCGCGGCATGCGCAACAAGCGCGATCTCGATGCCAAGGTTGAAGAGGCTTTGCGCGGCGCGGCGCTGTGGAATGAGGTAAAAGACCGCCTCAAGGATATGGCTTTCAATCTGTCCGGCGGACAGCAGCAGCGTCTGTGCATCGCGCGTGCGTTGGCCATCGACCCCGAACTCGTGCTGTTCGACGAGCCCACTTCGGCCCTGGACCCGATTGCCACGGCCAGCATCGAAGAGCTGGTCACGGAATTGAAGGAAAAGGTCACCATCCTCATCGTGACGCACAACATGCAGCAGGCGGCCAGGGTTTCCGTTTACACCGCCTACATGTATATCGGCAATCTGATCGAATTCGGCGATACCACCAGCGTATTCACCAACCCGAAACGGAAAGAGACCGAGGATTACATCACCGGACGTTTCGGCTGACGAAAGGGCGGGCCGCGATGACCCGTCTCCGCAGGAAACAAAAGGGGGCGCCGCAGCGCCCCCTTTTATTTTGGGCACCTCTAAAAATCCAAATTTCGTCGCAATACTGCGTTGCTCGCAAAAAATTACTCCTCACATATCAAACATATGCAGCGTCGTAATTTTTTGTTCGCGCCTTGTCTTGCTTAGAACTTTGAATTTTTAGAGGCGCCCTTTTGCGGCCTGGTGCGCGTTGCTTACTTCCACAACGGGACGCCGGCCGCGCTCTTTATTTGCGTCTTCCAGACATCGCGAACCATCGTCTGAATATTGGGCGGCAGGGTAACGTATTGCATTTCGGACGCAATGCCGCTGCCGTGGGTGAGAACCCAGTCGAAAAACTTCAGTGCTTCAATGGCGTTCCCGGGTTTTGACGGGGTCTTGTGCATCAGGGCAAAAGTAACGCCGGTGATGGGCCAGCTATCCTTGCCGGGTTCGTTGGTCGCGGTTTCGGGGAACCCGTATTCCAGATTCCAGGTCGCATTCGCCACGGCTGACTGGAAGCTTGCGGCTTCCGGCTTGACGAACTGTCCGTCGCGGTTCTTCAGCCGGATATAGGCCAGACTATTTTGCAGCGCGTAGGCGTATTCCACATAGCCGATGGAGTAATTGATGCGCTGCACGTAGGAGGTGACGCCTTCGTTGCCTTTTCCACCCGTGCCGACCGGCCAGTTCAGGGCGGACCCGGTGCCGAAATTGCGCATCCATTCCGTATTCACCTGCGAGAGGTACTTGGTGAAGATGTAGGAGGTGCCGGAAACGTCGGAGCGGTACAGCACCCTGATGGCCTCGTTGGGCAGCGCAAGGCCGGCGTTGTCGGCGGCGATGCGGGCGTCGTTCCATCGGGTGATTTTGCCCAGATAGATGTCGGCAAGCACTTTGCCATCCAGCTTCAATTGCCCGGGGGCAATGCCGGCGATGTTAACCACCGGCACCACGCCGCCTATCATGACCGGGAACTGAACCAGGCCCGCAATCCCGAGTTCGCTCTGGCTCAATGGAATATCCGTGGCGCCGAAGTCCACCGTATTGGACTGGATCTGCTTGATGCCGTTGCCGGAGCCTATTGGTTGGTAGTTCAGTCCCATGCCGGTTTGCGACTTGTAGCTTTCGCCCCATTTGACATAGGCGGGGTAAGGGAAAGTGGCTCCCGCCCCGGTAATGTCGGCGGCGCGGGCCGCGCCGGCTGACAGCAACGTGGCGGACAGGAAAAGGCTGCCCAGAAGACGATTCAATTTGCTCATTACATATTCTCCCGTGAGATGGTTGTTTCCCGCCTGCTGCGGGACGCATCTTCTTAAAGTGTGGTCATAACCCAATAATTATCACACATGTGACTCTCTGCGTCGCTGCGACTCGGCGTAAACGCCAGTTGCGGAGCCTGTATTTGGGGGAGTAGGGGCGGGGCTGATTGACCATTTGGGGTTTCATCGGTACTATCGCCGCCTTCGGACTAAGGTGAAAGAGATTCCCGATGCGTCGCAAACTTGTGGTTGGAAACTGGAAAATGCACGGCTCGCTGGCCCAGAATGCGTCATTGCTCGCGGCTGTGAAGAGCGGTGCGGCGCAATTGTCCCGTGTGGACATCGCGGTTTGCGCGCCTTTCCCCTATTTGGCGCAACTCAAGCAGGAATTGTCGGCTTCGGCGATCAAGTGGGGTGCGCAGGACGTCCATCAGCTCGAAAAGGGCGCTTTCACCGGAGAAGTCTCCGCGGCCATGCTGGCGGACTTCGGATGCGCTTATGTGATCGTCGGGCACTCGGAGCGCCGCAGCATCTATGGCGAGAGCAGTCGTCTGGTGGCGGAAAAGTTTGCCGCAGCACAAAAGGCGGGTTTGGTCCCCATTCTGTGCGTGGGCGAGACGCTGGAACAGCGCGAGGGCGGCACGACGGAAGCGGTCGTTGCCGAACAACTGGATGCGGTGATCGCGTTGGCCGGCGTGCAGGCCTTGCGTAAAGCGGTAGTGGCTTACGAGCCGGTGTGGGCGATCGGTACGGGCAAGACGGCAACGTCGGAGCAGGCACAGCAAGTGCATGAATTCATACGCAAGCGTGTGGCCGGGCATGATGCCGAGGTCGCACAAGGGCTGGTTATCCTGTACGGCGGCAGCGTCAAGGCCGCGAATGCGCCGGAATTGTTCGCCATGGCGGACATTGATGGCGGGTTGATCGGCGGTGCGGCCCTGATTGCAGAAGACTTTTTGGGAATCTGTCGCGCAGGTTAGTGACAGAGTGATTATTACGATTCGGAGCAGTGTGTGGAAAATATAGTTTGGGTGGTACATGTGGTGACTGCGGTAGTGCTGATCGGCCTGGTGTTGATCCAGCACGGCAAGGGCGCAGATATGGGCGCGGCGTTCGGCTCCGGTTCCGCCGGCAGCCTGTTCGGTTCCAGCGGTTCGGCAAATTTCCTGAGTCGCAGCACGGCAGTGGCGGCAACGATCTTCTTTATTACCAGTCTTTCGTTGACCTATATCTATTCGCGTCCGACCAAAGAGCAGAGCGTGCTGGACAAGGTGGATGTGCAAACGCTGCAGCAGCAGGCGGCGCCGGCAACTGTCGAAACAAGCGATTCCAAGTCGCAACAAATACCAAAATAATAAAGAAACAAGCGGAGTTGGCGGAATTGGTAGACGCGCAGCCTTGAGGTGGCTGTGTCCGTAAGGACGTGAGGGTTCGAGTCCCTTGCCCCGCACCAGAATCAAACGAACCGGGGGATATAAAGCCCCAGGTCGGAAAAAAATCAGAGTATCACTTTGTGCACGTCTATCATGGCGAGCCTACAGAGAAGGGGGAGCTCAAGAATGTTGGAAAATTATTTTCCGGTACTGCTATTCATCGGCATCGCGCTCGTGATAGGCGTGTTGCCGTTGGCATTGGGAAAGCTGCTGGGGCCCAACCGCCCGGATGAGAAAAAACTTTCGCCCTACGAGTGCGGCTTCGAGGCATTCGAAGACGCGCGCATGAAATTCGACGTGCGTTTCTATCTCGTCGCCATCCTGTTCATCCTGTTCGACCTTGAAATCGCCTTCCTCTTCCCCTGGGCCATCGTGCTCAAGGAGATCGGCACCTTCGGTTTTGTTTCCATGATGATCTTCCTGGCCATCCTCGTGGTTGGCTTTGTCTACGAATGGATGAAAGGAGCCCTGGAATGGGAATAGAAGGCATCCTTGAAAAGGGCTTCATTACGACCTCTGCGGACACGGTCATCAACTATGTGCGCACCGGTTCGCTGTGGCCGATGACTTTCGGCTTGGCCTGCTGCGCGGTGGAAATGATGCACGCTGTGGCACCCCGTTACGACCTGTCGCGCTTCGGTGCCGAGGTGTTTCGCCCCAGCCCCAGACAATCGGACTTGATGATTGTGGCTGGAACGCTGTGCAACAAGATGGCACCGGCCCTGCGCAAGGTCTACGACCAGATGGCCGAGCCCCGCTTTGTGATCTCCATGGGTTCCTGCGCCAACGGCGGCGGCTACTACCACTATTCCTATTCTGTCGTTCGCGGATGCGACCGCATCGTTCCGGTGGACATCTACGTTCCCGGATGCCCGCCGACTGCCGAGGCGCTACTCTACGGCATCATTCAGTTGCAGAACAAGATCAAACGAACCAACACCATTGCGCGCTAGGATGATATGGCTACCGACCTGAACATACTGTCCTCAAATTTAAATGAAGCGTTCTCAGGCAAAGTAGTCAGCCTCGAAGAGCGCCTGGGTGAACTCACACTGGTGGTGAAATCGGGCGACATGCTCGGCGTATTCACCCGCCTGCGCGACGATGCCGACCTGCGTTTCGAAGAACTGGTCGACGTGTGCGGCATCGACTATTCCACTTACGGCAGCGAACTGTGCGAGGACGGCAAGTACCTGCCCGATGCGCCGCGTGAAGGCGCCCGATTCGCCGCCGTCTATCACCTGCTGTCCGTTTCCCACAATGTCCGCCTGCGCGTACGCGTTTTCGCGGACGACGACGCGATGCCGGTCCTGAACACTGTTACGGGCATATGGCCTTCCGCCAACTGGTACGAGCGCGAAGCCTTCGATCTGTACGGCATCATCTTTGTCGGCCACCCAGATCTGCGGCGCATCCTGACCGATTACGGTTTCGTCGGCAATCCGTTCCGCAAAGACTTCCCTCTGTCCGGAACCGTCGAGATGCGTTACGACGCGGCGCAGCAGCGCGTGATCTACGAGCCGGTGACGCTGGAGCCGCGCGAGATCACGCCGCGCACCATGCGCGAAGAGAATTACGGTCGTTCCTGAACGAATCAATAAGGCAACGTTATGGCTGAGATAAAAAATTACACCATGAACTTCGGCCCCCAGCACCCGGCCGCACACGGCGTGTTGCGCCTGGTGCTGGAGCTGGACGGCGAAGTGATACAGCGCGCCGATCCGCACATCGGCCTGCTGCACCGCGCGACCGAGAAGCTGGCCGAACACAAGACTTTCCTGCAATCCGTTCCCTACATGGACCGTCTGGACTACGTGTCCATGATGATGAACGAGCACGCCTATGTGATGGCCATCGAGAAACTGGCCGGCATCGAAGTGCCGGTGCGTGCCCAATACATCCGCGTCATGTTCGACGAGATCACGCGCATCCTGAATCACCTGTTGTGGCTGGGCGCTTCCGCCCTCGACGTTGGCGCGATGTCGCCGATGTTCTACACCTTCCGCGAACGCGAAGACTTGATGGATGCCTACGAGGCGGTTTCCGGCGCGCGCATGCATGCGGCCTACTACCGGCCGGGCGGGGTGTATCGAGATCTGCCGGATACCATGCCACAGTACAAGGCGAGCAAGATTCACAACGCAGAAGCGGTGAAAAAGCTGAACGAAAACCGTCAGGGTTCGCTGCTCGATTTCCTGGAAGATTTTTGCAACCGCTTCCCGGCAAATGTTGACGACTATGAAACCCTGCTGACCGACAATCGCATCTTCAAGCAGCGCACGGTGGGTATCGGCGTCGTCACGCCGGAACGCGCGATGGCACTGGGCTTTACCGGTCCGATGCTGCGCGGCTCGGGCGTGGTATGGGATCTGCGCAAGAAACAGCCGTACGAGGTCTACGACCGCATCGACTTCGACATCCCCGTTGGCGTCGAGGGCGATTGCTACGACCGGTATGTGGTGCGCGTGGAAGAAATGCGCCAAAGCAACCGCATCATCAAACAGTGCATAGATTGGCTGCGCCAGAATCCCGGCCCGGTGATGACGAGCGATCCCAAGTTCGGCCCGCCCAAGCGCGAATCCATGAAACAGAACATGGAAGAGCTGATCCACCATTTCAAGCACTTTACCGAGGGCTTTCATGTGCCCGCGGGCGAAGTGTATTCCGCGGTCGAGCATGCCAAGGGCGAGTTCGGCATCTACCTGGTGTCGGACGGTGCGAACAAACCTTACCGCATGAAGATTCGCGCGCCCGGGTTCGCCCATCTGTCCAGCCTGGACGAGATGACGCGCGGGCACATGATCGCCGACGTGGTGGCGGTCATCGGCACTCAAGACATTGTTTTCGGGGAGATAGACCGCTGATGTTATCGCCACAGATCACCACGCTCATCGACAAAGAGCTCACCAAATATCCCGCCGATCAGCGCCAGTCTGCCGTGATGGCGGCATTGCGTTTCGTGCAGGACGAAAAAGGCTGGATTGCCCCCGAAGACATGGCCGACATCGCCGTCTATATCGGCATGCCGCAAATGGCCGTGTACGAAGTCGCGACTTTCTACCATATGTACAACCTCAAGCCGATGGGCAGGCACACGCTGACGGTGTGCACCAACTTGTCGTGCCAGTTGTGCGGTTCGGACGACACCGTTGCGCATTTGCACAAGCGGCTCGGCATCGGCTTGGGCGAGGTAACAGCGGACGGCAAATACGGTTTGCGCGAGGGCGAGTGCATGGGCGCTTGCGTGGATGCGCCGATTCTGAATATCGACAACAAACAACTGCGCGGTCGTTTGACCGGCGAAAAAATCGACCAGATTCTGGCAGAACTGGATAAGCAATGAGCGCGCCCGTCATTCTCACCACGATGCATTTCGACCAGCCGTGGACGCTGGAAAACTATCTCAAGGTCGGCGGTTACCAGGCCTTGCGCAAGATACTGACCGAGAAGATGGCGCCGGAGGCCATCATCGCCGAAGTGAAGGCATCCGGTCTGCGCGGCCGTGGCGGCGCGGGTTTCCCCACCGGCCTGAAGTGGAGCTTCATGCCGAAGAACTATGACGGCGTGAAGTACCTGGTGTGCAACTCGGACGAGGGCGAACCGGGCACCTGCAAGGACCGCGACATCCTGCGCTACAACCCGCACCAGCTGATCGAAGGCATGGCCATCGCCGCCTACACCATGGCTGTGAAAACCGGCTACAACTATGTGCACGGCGAGATTTTCGAAGCCTACGAGCGCATGGAGGCGGCCTGCGAGGAAGCGCGCAAGGCGGGCTACCTGGGCAAGAACATCATGGGTTTCGATTTCGAGTTCGACCTGCACAACCACCTGGGCTACGGCGCGTATGTGTGCGGCGAAGAGACTGCGCTGCTGGAGTCCATCGAGGGCAAGAAAGGGCAGCCGCGTTACAAGCCGCCGTTCCCCGCCAGTTTCGGCCTGTACGGCAAACCGACCACCATCAACAACACCGAGACATTTGCCAGCATCCCCTGGATTATCCGCGAAGGCGGCAAGAAATTTGCCGACCTGGGCGTGACCAACAGCGGCGGCGTCAAACTGTTCTCGGTATCGGGCCATGTGAACAAGCCGGGCAATTTCGAAGTGCCGCTGGGCACGCCGTTCAGGACGCTGCTGGAAATGGCCGGCGGCGTGCGCAACGGCAACAAGCTGAAAGCGGTGATTCCCGGCGGATCGTCGATGCCGGTGTTGCCGGCCGATATCATGATGGATGTCAACATGGACTTCGATTCCGTGCAGAAGGCGGGTTCCATGCTGGGCACCGGCGCCATCATCGTCATGGACGAGACCACCTGCATGGTGAAGGCGCTGGAACGCCTGGCCTATTTCTATTACGAAGAATCCTGCGGCCAGTGCACGCCCTGCCGCGAAGGCACGGGCTGGCTGTATCGCATCATCCACCGCATCGAGCACGGCGAAGGCCGGCCGGAAGATCTGGATCTGCTGCTCGACCTGTGCGGCAACATCGCCGGACGCACCATCTGTGCGCTGGGCGATGCGGCAGCGTGGCCGGTGCAGGGTTTCCTCAAACATTACCGCGCGGAGTTCGAGTACCACATCGAGCACAAGCGTTGTTTGGTCCAGGGCATAGGTGAGCAATGATCAACATCGAAATCGACGGTAAGCAGATACAGACCGAGAACGGCGCGACCATCATCGAGGCCGCGCATCAGGCCGGGATCACGATCCCGCATTTCTGCTACCACAAAAAACTCTCCATCGCCGCCAACTGCCGCATGTGTCTGGTGCAGGTGGAGAAAGCGCCCAAGCCGTTGCCCGCCTGCGCGACACCGGTAGCCGAAGGCATGAAGGTTTACACCCATTCAGAACAGGCTGTAAAAGCGCAAAAAGGCGTGATGGAATTCCTGCTGGTCAACCACCCGCTGGACTGCCCGATCTGCGACCAGGGCGGCGAGTGCATGCTGCAGGATATGTCGGTCGGCTACGGCGGCGGCAATTCCCGCTATCAGGAAGAAAAACGCATGGTGCTGGGCAAGGATCTCGGCCCGCTGGTGTCGGCGGAAGAAATGAGCCGCTGCATCAACTGCACGCGCTGCGTGCGTTTCGGCCAGGAAATCGCCGGGCAGATGGAGCTGGGCCAGGCTTTCCGCGGCGAACACGCCGAGATCATGTCCTTCGTTTCCGGCACGGTGGATTCCGAACTGTCCGGCAACATGATAGACCTTTGCCCGGTCGGCGCGCTGACCAGCAAACCGTTCCGCTACAAGGCGCGTTCCTGGGAATTGTCGCGCCGCCGCTCGGTGAGCGCGCACGACAGTCTGGGTTCGGGGCTTGCGGTGCAAACCAAGAACAACCGCGTGCTGCGCGTGCTGCCCGTCGAGAACGACGACATCAACGAATGCTGGCTGTCCGACAAGGACCGCTTTGCCTATGAAGGCCTGAATTCCGCAGATCGCCTGACCAAGCCGATGATCAAGCAGGACGGCAAGTGGCAGGAAGTGGAATGGCAGGTTGCGCTTGAATACGCGGGGAACGGTTTGCGCCACATTGCCAGCGGCGCGGGTGCCGAGCAGATCGGTGCGCTGGCCACGGCCAACTCCACGCTGGAAGAACTCTATCTGTTGCAAAAATTGATGCGCGGCATCGGCAGTCAGAACGTCGATTTCCGTCTGCGCCAGTCCGACTTCAGCGCCGACGGCAAACAGCAAGGCGCGCCGTGGCTGGGCATGTCCATTGCCGACATCAGCCGCGTCGACCGTTTCCTCGTCGTCGGCAGCTTCCTGCGCAAGGATCATCCCCTGCTGGCGGCACGCATCCGCCAGGCAGTGAAGAAGGGCGCGCAAGCCAACATCATCCATTCGGTGGATGACGATCTGTTGATGAAGGTGGCGAACAAGGCCATCGTCGCGCCGGATGCACTGGTGGAAATGCTGACCCAGGTATCGAAAGCGCTGGCGGCTGAAAAACAGGGCCAGAGCGCAAGCGGCGAAGCGGCAGCCATAGCGAAGAGCCTGGCCGGCGGCGAACGCGTCGTCGTGCTGCTCGGCAATTTCGTGCAGCAACATCCGCAAGCCGCACAACTGCAGGCACTGGCACAGCAGATCGCCGCGCTCGGCAACGGCAAGTTCGGCTTCCTCGGCGAAGCGGCGAACAGCGTTGGCGGTTATCTGGCACAAGCCACGCCGGGCGCCAAAGGACTGAACGCAGCGTCCATGCTGGAGACTCCGCGCAAGGCTTATGTGTTGCTGAACGTGGAAGCGGAACTGGATTGCGCCAATCCGCAGCAAGCCATGTCAGCGCTGCAGGCGGCAGATACGGTGATTGTGCTGTCTGCCTACAAACATCATGCGATGGAATATGCCGACGTGCTGCTGCCCGTTGCGCCGTTCACCGAAACCTCGGGCACCTTCGTCAGTACCGAAGGCCGCGTGCAAAGCTTCAAGGGCGCGGTCAAGCCTTTGGGCGAAGCGCGTCCGGCGTGGAAGGTGTTGCGCGTGCTTGGCAACATGCTCAAGCTCCAGGGGTTCGACCATGACACTTCGGAAGCAGTGCGCGACGAAGCACTGAACGGCGTGGATGTTGCCGCCAAATTGAACAACGCCATCGGTGGCGTGGAGGCGAAAGCCGCTGCCGCCACCTGCGGTCTGCAGCGCGTGAGCGAAGTGCCGATCTACGCGACGGATGCGGTGGTGCGGCGTTCCGCGCCGTTGCAGGCCACGGCCGATGCCGAGACGCCGCAGGCATGGCTGCACAGCGACGAATTGAAGAAGCTGGGAATTCAGCCCGGCACGGCAGTCAGGGTCGGCCAGGGGCAGGGTAGCGTGCTGCTGATCGCGGCGGCGGACGACAAGTTGCCCCGGGGCGTGGCGCGCGTGGCGGCAGGTCATGCGGCAACCGCCGCGCTGGGTGCGATGTTTGGAACGATTACCGTGGAGCGTGCATGATGGAAGACCAGATCCTGCAATTTTTCGAGTGGTTCTGGAATCTGTTCGGACTCTGGGATGCAATGTGGGGCATCATGGGCCCGGCCTGGCCCGTGATCTGGACGGTGATGAAAATCGTCGCCATCATCGGGCCGCTGATGCTGGGCGTGGCCTATTACACGCTGGCCGAGCGCAAGGTGCTGGGTTTCATGCAGGTACGTCCCGGTCCCAACCGCGTGGGCTGGTGGGGCCTGATGCAACCGATTGCCGACGGCGTCAAACTGCTGTTCAAGGAAGTTCTGGTGCCGACCGGCGCCAACAAATTCCTGTTCCTGATGGCGCCGGCACTGGCGCTCTCGACGGCACTGGCGGCATGGGCAGTCGTTCCTTTCGGCGACGGCCTGATCCTGGCGGATGTGAACGCGGGATTGCTGTACCTGCTGACAATGACCTCGCTCGGCGTGTACGGCATCATCATCGCCGGCTGGGCATCCAACTCCAAATACGCTTTCCTCGGCGCCATGCGTTCCGCGGCGCAGATTGTCTCGTATGAACTGGCGATGGGGTTTGCGCTGGTGTGCGTGCTGCTGGCGGCGCAAAGCATGAACCTGGGCGAGATCGTGCGCGGGCAAGGCGGCAACAGCGGCCTGCTCGGCTGGTATTTCATCCCCCTGTTCCCGATGTTCGTGGTGTATTTCATCGCGGGCGTGGCCGAGACCAACCGCTCGCCGTTCGACCTGGCCGAGGGCGAGTCCGAAATCGTTGCGGGCTTCCACGTCGAATACTCGGGCATGGGCTTCGCCATCTTCTTCCTGGCCGAGTACGCCAACATGATCCTGATCACGGCGATGACCACCGTGTTCTTCTTCGGCGGCTGGCTCAATCCCTTCCACGGTTGGGGCATGCTGGGCGAGGTCACAGACCATGTTCCCGGCCTGTTCTGGATGCTGGGCAAGATGTTCGTCTTCATGTTCATGTTCCTGTGGTTCCGCGCGACCTTCCCGCGCTATCGCTACGACCAGTTGATGCGCCTGGGCTGGAAAGTGTTCATTCCGCTCACGCTGTGCTGGGTCGTGGTGGTCGCCGCGTGGATGCAGACGCCCTATTGGTATTGGTAAGCGGTCGAGGATGAAAATATGAAAAACCTCATCAATTTCTTCAAGAGTTTCCTGCTGCTCGAATTTCTCAAGGGCATGACGGTGACCGGACGCTATTTCTTCGCGCGCCACGTCACCGTGAGTTATCCCGAGGAAAAGACACCGCAGAGTTTCCGTTTCCGCGGCCTGCACGCACAGCGCCGCTATCCCAACGGCGAAGAGCGCTGCATCGCGTGCAAGCTGTGCGAGGCGGTATGCCCCGCACTGGCGATCAAGATCGAAGTGGCGCAACGCGCGGACGGCTCGCGCCGCACCACGCAATACGACATCGACCTGACCAAGTGCATCTTCTGCGGTTTCTGCGAAGAATCCTGCCCGGTGGATGCCATCGTCGAAACGCGCGTGTACGAATACCACGGCGAGAATCGCGGCGACCTGTATTACACCAAGTCCATGCTGCTGGCCAACGGCGACAAGCACGAGGCACAGATCGCTGCCGACCGCGCCGCCGACGCCAAGTACCGGTAAATAGAGGAAGCCCATGAACATCGAAACCTTGTTTTACCTGTTTGCCGTCATCACCGTGTTCGCCGCGCTGCGCGTGATCACGGCGCCCAACCCGCTGCATGCGGTGCTGTTCCTGGTGCTGGCTTTCGTCAGCAGTGCGGGTATCTGGCTGTTGCTGGAAGCCGAATTCCTCGCCATCACGCTGGTGCTGGTGTATGTGGGCGCGGTGATGGTGCTGTTCCTGTTTGTGGTGATGATGCTGGACATCAACATCGAGAAAATGCGCGAAGGATTCTGGCGCTGGCTGCCGGTGGGACTGGTGCTGGCGGGGCTGATCGGGGTGCAGATGGTGTGGGTGCTGGGTGCCAAGGAAACCTCTTCCGGCATGACCCCCGTCAAGCATGCCGCCGATTACAGCAACACCAAGGAGCTGGGCCGGCTGATCTACACCGACTACGTCTACCCCTTCGAACTGGCGGCAGTGCTGCTGCTGGTGGCGATGGTGGCCGCGATTGCATTGACGCTGCGCCGCCGCCGCGATGCGAGACGGCAGGACATCAGCCAGCAGGTCAAGGTCAAGAAGGAAGATCGCCTGCGCATCGTATCGGTGCCGTCTGCGAACAAAGCGGGGGCGGTTGAAGAGAACGTCGCGCCGGTAGTCGGACATACCGCAGATTAAGGCAAAGGGGAGAACATGTTGAATCTGGGTCTATCGCATTATCTGGTGTTGAGCGCGGTGCTGTTTGCCATCAGCGTGGTCGGCATTTTCCTCAACCGCAAGAACCTGATCGTGCTGCTGATGGCGATCGAGTTGATGCTGCTGGCGGTGAATACCAATTTCATCGCGTTCTCGCATTATCTGAACGACGCCGCAGGGCAGGTGTTCGTGTTCTTCATTCTCACGGTCGCGGCGGCAGAAGCGGCGATCGGTTTGGCGATCCTCGTGGTGCTGTTCCGCAATTTGCGCACCATTAATGTGGACGATCTCGGCAGTCTGAAAGGTTGATGCATATGGAAATGCAGAGTCTGTATTTGCTCGTTCCCCTCGCGCCGCTGGCCGGGGCTATCGCCGCCGGATTGTTCGGCAAGGTGCTGGGGCGCGCATGGTCGCACCGCATCACCATCGCGCTGGTCGCGGTTTCCTTCTTCGCCTCGCTGGCTATTCTGCAGGACGTACTGACCAACACTCCTTACTTCAACGGCACGGTCTACAAGTGGATGTCTTCCGGCAACACCAGTTTTGAAATCGGCTTCCTCATCGACCGCCTGACCGTGATGATGATGCTGGTGGTGACTTTCGTGTCGCTCATGGTGCACATTTACACCATCGGTTACATGCAGGAAGATCCCGGCTACCAGCGTTTCTTCAGCTACATCTCGCTGTTCACCTTCTCCATGCTGATGCTGGTGATGGCCAACAACTTCATGCAACTGTTCTTCGGCTGGGAAGCGGTGGGTCTGGTGTCCTACCTGCTGATCGGTTTCTGGTACACGCGCCCCACGGCGATCTACGCCAACCTGAAGGCCTTCCTGGTCAACCGCGTGGGCGACTTCGGTTTCCTGCTCGGCATCGGCCTGGTGCTGATGGTGTTTGGCACGCTGGACTACCAGTCGGTATTCAACAGTGCGCACCTGCATGTCAGCGATAGCGCGCCCATCCCCGGCCTGCCGGTGAGCCTGCTGACTGCGATCTGCATCCTGCTGTTCATCGGTGCGATGGGCAAGAGCGCGCAATTCCCGCTGCATGTGTGGCTGCCCGATTCCATGGAAGGCCCGACCCCGATCTCCGCGCTGATCCACGCAGCGACCATGGTGACCGCCGGTATCTTCATGGTGGCGCGCATGTCGCCGCTGTTCGAGCTGTCCGAGACCGCGCTGTCCTTCGTGATGGTGATCGGCGCGATCACCGCGCTGTTCATGGGCTTCCTCGGCATTATCCAGAACGACATCAAGCGCGTGGTGGCGTATTCCACGCTGTCTCAGCTCGGCTACATGACCGTGGCGCTGGGCGCCTCGGCTTACTCGGTAGCGGTGTTCCACCTGATGACGCACGCGTTCTTCAAGGCGCTGTTGTTCCTTGCCGCCGGTAGCGTGATCATCGCCATGCACCACGACCAGGACATCCGCAACATGGGCGGCCTGCGCAAGTACATGCCAATCACCTGGATCACTTCGTTGATCGGATCGCTGGCGCTGATCGGCACGCCGTTCTTCTCCGGCTTCTATTCCAAGGACAGCATCATCGAGGCGGTGGCGCTATCCAATCTGCCCGGTTCCGGCTTTGCCTATTTCGCGGTGGTGGCGGGCGTGTTTGTCACCGCTTTCTACTCCTTCCGCATGTACTTCCTCGTGTTCCATGGCGAGGAGCGCTTCGGCAAGGATCACCACGACCATGAAGGCGACCACGCCGACGAAGAGATTTCCACCGACCACCATCACGGTCTGGCGCCGGGACAGAAACCGCACGAGCCGTCCTGGGTGGTGACATGGCCGCTGATCGCGCTGGCCATTCCATCCGTGCTGATCGGTTTCATCACCATCGAACCGATGCTGTACGGCGAATTCTTCCTCGATTCCATCTACATCGGTCCCGCGCATCATGCGCTGGAAGAGATGCGCACGGAGTTCCACGGCGCGGGCATGATGGCGCTGCACTCGCTGATCACGCTGCCGTTGTGGCTGGCTGCGGCAGGCGCGGGCAGTGCGTGGTACTTCTACATGAAACGCCCGGATATTCCCGAGGCCATCAAGCAGAAGTTCTCGGCCGTCTACACGCTGCTGGAGCAGAAATATTACTTCGATCGTTTCAACGACTGGTTCTTCGCCGGCGGTGCGCGCGGTGCCAGCCGTTTCCTGTGGAAGTTCGGCGACGTGAAACTGATCGACGGCCTGTTTGTGAACGGCTCGGCCAAGCTGGTCGGCATGTTCTCCGGCGTGCTGCGCGGCTTCCAGACCGGCTACGTCTACCACTACGCGTTTTGGATGATCATCGGCGTGTCCGCTTTGTTGACAGTGCGGACATGGTTCGAATAAGCAGTACTAGAGAAGAGCTGAAGGAACAAGCATGATTTTCGGATATCCACTGTTAAGCGTCGCCATCTGGCTGCCCATTATTTTCGGCCTGCTGGTGCTCGCCACCGGCAACGACCGCAACGCCAAACTGGCGCGCACCATCGCGCTGGTCGGCGCGATATTGAGCTTCCTGGTAACGATACCGCTTTACACCGGCTTTGACCGCATGACCAGCGCCATGCAGTTCGAGGTGTATGCGGACTGGATCAAGCGCTACAACATCCACTATCACCTCGGCGTGGACGGCATCTCGGTGTTGTTTGTGCTGCTCAACAGTTTCTTCACGCCGCTGGGGGTGATCGCCGGCTGGAAAGTGATCGAGAAGCGCGTGGCGCAATACATGGCGGCATTCCTCATCATGTCCGGCCTGGTCAACGGCGTATTCGCCTCGCTGGATGCGATGCTGTTCTATGTGTTCTGGGAAGCGATGCTGATCCCGATGTTCATCATCATCGGCGTGTGGGGCGGCCCCAACCGCGTGTATGCGGCGGTCAAGTTCTTCCTGTACACCCTGATGGGCTCACTGCTGATGCTGGTGGCCTTGCTCTACCTGTACAACCAGTCCGGCGGCAGCTTCGAGATCCTCGACTTCCATCGCATGCCGATGCCGTCGCTCACTGCACAGATCCTGGTATTCATCGCCTTCTTCATGGCGTTCTCGGTGAAGGTGCCGATGTTCCCGGTGCACACCTGGTTGCCGGACGCGCACGTTGAGGCGCCCACCGGCGGCTCTGTGGTGCTGGCGGCGATCATGCTGAAAGTCGGTGCCTACGGTTTCATCCGCTTCTCCATGCCCATCGTGCCGGATGCCAGCCATTACCTGGCGCCGGTGATGATTACGCTGTCGCTGATCGCGGTGGTGTACATCGGTCTGGTTGCGCTGACCCAGGCCGACATGAAGAAATTGATCGCGTACTCGTCCATCTCGCACATGGGTTTCGTGACACTGGGCTTTTTCATTTTTAACGAATACGGCATGGAAGGCGCGCTGCTGCAGATGATCTCGCACGGCTTCGTGGCCGGCGCGCTGTTCCTGTGCATCGGCGTGCTGTACGACCGCGTGCACTCGCGCCAGATCGTCGATTACGGCGGCGTGGCCAACAAGATGCCGGTGTTTGCGGCCTTCTTCATGCTGTTCGCCATGGCTAACAGCGGCTTGCCCGGCACCAGCGGTTTCGTCGGCGAGTTCCTGGTGATCATGGGTGCGGTCAAGGCCAACTTCTGGTTTGCCTTCGCGGCGGCCAGCACACTGATCTTCGGCGCGGCCTACACGCTGTGGATGTACAAGCGCGTGATTTTCGGCGCGGTGGCCAACGACCACGTTGCCCATCTGCGCGACATCGGCGCGCGCGAAATACTGGTCTTCACCCTGCTGGCGGTTGCGGTTCTGGCCATGGGACTGTACCCCCAGCCGTTTGCCGACATCATGCACGCATCGGTGAACGATCTGCAGGTGCACCTGGCCATTCACAAAGTCTTGAACTGAGGAAAATATGAATCTTCTCGCCTCCCTGTCCCCTATCTATGCAGAGATATTTCTGCTTGTGATGGTGAGCGTGATCCTCATTGCGGATCTGTTCCTCGTCAACTACACCAAGACCCTGACCTATCTGATGGTGCAGATCACGCTGCTGGGCTGCTCCCTGATCACGGTTGCAACGCATCAGGATGGCATCGTGCACATGTTTAACAACATGTTCGTGGACGACCTGATGTCGGACGTGCTCAAACTGCTGACCTATCTGGCTGTATCCATGATGCTGGTGTATTCGCGCACTTACCTGCTGGTGCGCGGCCTGTTCACCGGAGAATTCCTTGCCCTGGCGCTGTTCGCCACGCTGGGCATGATGGTGATGATCTCGGCCAGCAATTTCGTTACGCTGTATCTCGGCCTGGAACTGCTCTCGCTGAGCCGGTGTGCCATGGTCGCGCTGCAGCGCGATTCCGCCGTCGCCACCGAATCGGCGATGAAATACTTCATCCTCGGCGCGATGGCTTCCGGCTTCCTGCTCTACGGCATGTCCATGCTGTACGGTGCAACCGGCTCGCTGGACCTCGGCACCATCGCCAGGGAAATTCACAACGGCACAGCGAACAAACAACTGCTGGTATTCGGACTGGCCTTCATCGTGGCAGGCCTGGCGTTCAAGTTGGGTGCCGTGCCGTTCCACATGTGGGTGCCGGACGTGTATCACGGCGCACCCACTGCCATGACCATGTTCATCGGCGCCGCGCCCAAGCTGGCCGCGTTCGCTTTCGTGATGCGTATCCTGGTGGAAGGGCTGCAGCCGCTCATGATTCACTGGGCCGGCATGCTGACGATACTGGCCGTCCTGTCCATGGCCGTGGGTAACATCACCGCCATCGCGCAGACCAATCTGAAACGCATGCTCGCCTATTCGACCATCGCGCACATGGGCTTCCTGCTCATCGGCGTGCTGACCGGCAACCTCGAAGGCTACGGCGCCTCCATGTTCTATGCCATCGTTTACGTGCTCATGAGTTTGGGCGGATTCGGCATGATCATGCTGCTGTCGCGCGAAGGTTTCGAAGCCGACACACTCAACGACTTCAAGGGCCTCAACCAGCGCAGCCCGTGGCTCGCCTTCATGATGATGCTGCTGATGTTCTCCATGGCGGGCGTGCCGCCTACGGTCGGTTTCTACGCCAAGTTCTCGGTGCTGAATGCGGCGGTTCATGCGGGTCATATCCAACTGGTGGTGATGGCGGTGCTGTTCTCCTTGATCGGTGCCTTCTACTACCTGCGTATCGTCAAACTGATGTATTTCGACGCGCCGGAAAGCCACGAGAAAATCTACATCCAGCCGGACAGCAGCCTGCTCATCTCCATCAACGGCTTGGCCGTGCTGGCGCTGGGCATCTTCCCGAATATGCTGATGTCGGTGTGTTTCGTCTCGGTGCAACAATCATTGCTGCACTGAGCATGACGGTGTTTTGAATGAATGCACTCCCGCCGCGGCGGGAGTGTTCTTTTGTGGAGAAGGAATATGGACCTGACAGAGAAGAAAATAGACGGCAAGGTGATGTACGACGGCAATTTCATCACCGTGTGCAAAGACAACGTGCTGCTTCCCGACGGCAGCACCAGCACGCGCGAATACATCACCCATCCCGGCGCGGTGGCCGTGCTGGCGCTGCTCGACAACGGCAAACTGCTGATGGAACGCCAGTTCCGCTACCCCCTGCACCGGGAGTTTTTCGAACTGCCAGCAGGCAAGATAGACGACAACGAGCACATTCTGGAATGCGCGCAACGCGAACTGCTGGAAGAGACCGGCTACGTGGCGCGCGAGTGGACACACCTCACCACCGCCTGGCCCTGTATCGGCTATGCCGACGAGCGCATGGAATATTTCCTGGCGCGCGGGCTGACGCATGTGGGGCGCAAACTGGACGATGGCGAGTTCCTCGAAGTATTCGAGCTCTCGCCGGCCGAAGCGCTGGAATGGGTGAGGGCGGGCAAGATCGACGACAGCAAATCCATCGTCGGATTGTTCTGGCTCGATAAGGTGCTAAACGGTACATGGGCTGCACCGAAGTAAGGCCTCGTTATGGTGCGTGAATCAAAAATAAGCACCAAGATAGGGAATTATTTTTCATGTGCCGACCGGTTAAATCAAAATTAACGCTATGAATCAATGGTGGCTCAAGGTGGCACAGGGCTTGCATACGTTCCGCCGGATTGCACTTTAATGGAGAGAACATGGAAAACCTGAAGGTCGGAACTGATGCACTATTTATTCTGTTGGGCGCCATCATGGTGCTCGCGATGCACTCCGGGTTCGCATTTCTGGAACTGGGCACGGTGCGCAAAAAGAACCAGGTCAACGCGCTGGTAAAAATCCTCACCGATTTCGCCGTTTCAACCCTGGCGTACTTCTTCATCGGTTACAGCATCGCCTACGGTGTGAACTTCTTTACCGGCGCGGAAGAACTGGCGCAGAAGAACGGCTATGAACTGGTGAAGTTCTTCTTCCTGCTGACCTTCGCCGCCGCCATCCCCGCCATCGTTTCCGGCGGCGTGGCCGAACGCGCGCGCTTCAACCCCATGCTTGCCGCCACTTTTATCCTGGTCGGCTTCGTCTATCCTTTCTTCGAAGGCATTGCCTGGAACAACCGCTTCGGCGTGCAGGACTGGCTGACCGCCAGCTTCGGCGCAGCATTCCATGACTTCGCCGGTTCCGTGGTGGTGCACGCGGTGGGCGGCTGGATAGGACTGGCCGCCGTGCTGATGCTCGGTGCGCGTCACGGGCGTTACAACAAGGAAGGCCGCATCTCTGCCCACCCGCCGTCCAGCATTCCTTTCCTCGCACTCGGCGCGTGGGTGCTCACCGTAGGCTGGTTCGGCTTCAACGTCATGTCCGCGCAGACCATCGAAAAGATCAGCGGCCTGGTCGCGGTCAACTCGCTGATGGCCATGGTGGGCGGCACGCTGGTTGCGTTGTGGGTGGGCAAGAACGACCCCGGCTTCGTGCATAACGGCCCGCTGGCCGGATTGGTGGCTGTGTGCGCAGGTTCCGATCTGATGCATCCACTGGGCGCATTGCTGACCGGCGGCGTGGCAGGCGGTCTGTTCGTGTGGATGTTCACCCTGACCCAGAACCGCTGGAAGATTGACGACGTGCTCGGCGTATGGCCGCTGCACGGCCTGTGTGGCGCATGGGGAGGTATCGCGGCGGGCATCTTCGGGCTCAAGGCGCTAGGCGGACTGGGCGGCGTGAGCTTCATGTCGCAACTCGTCGGCACCCTGCTGGGTATAGCCATCGCATTGATCGGCGGCTTCGTCGTGTACGGCGCGATAAAGAAGATCGTCGGTATCCGCCTCACCCAGGAAGAAGAATTCAATGGTGCCGATCTGAGCATCCACAAGATCACGGCAACGCCGGAGCGCGAATCTGGCTGGTAAGGCGCTTGCAGTGCTACGTGATAATAAAGTCGCGAGCAGAACTGGTATCAAGAATTAAATCTAAAACGCTCCTTTCATGGGAGCGTTTTTTTGTTTGGACTAGAAAGCCAAGGCTTCTCATCGAGTGTCCTCCTCCTAATCTCTGATGGGACTGCCAGCCGTTCGACTAGGCTGCCAAACAACATCAGCCAAGTCGCTGTTATCCCTTGGTGGTAGTGTGGCACTCTTCATCCTTCAGACCACAAGCAGGTAAACAGCGGGTTTCGCTTGTAAAGACGTTATCCAATATATCTATGGTTGTAAATGAAACTACAGAGCGTACAATGTGCGTTAATAGTTTTAATTCGATCCATTATGATTTCAGATCAGAAGACGGTTGCCGAATGGGAGCGCGAGCTGGGAGAGCAGTTGCGCGCGCTACGCCTGAAGCGCAACGAAGACCAGATCGAGGTGGCGGAAGGGGCCGGCATCAGCGTGTCGGCACTCAAGCGGCTTGAGAGCGGCAAGGGCGCGACCATGAAGACCTTCATCAAGGCGCTGCGCTACTACGGCCGCACCGACTGGCTGTTGGCGCTGTCTCCGCCCATCACCGTCAGCCCGCTGCAGATGGCCAGGAACAAGCCCCCCAGACAGCGCGCCTCTTCCCCCAGAAAGAAGTTGAGCAATGGCTAAGCACGTCGATGTCATCAAGGTCTATGCCTGGGGTCAATACGTCGGCGCGGTCGGCCTCGAACCCAGGCTCGGCTACTACGTGTTTGAATACGACCCCGGGTTCGTCCGCTCGGGCATCGAGCTGGCGCCGCTGGCAATGCCCTTGTCGCGCGCGGACGCGCCGTTCGTTTTTCCGACGCTGCCGGAGCTTACCTACAAGCGCCTTCCGGCCATGCTGTCCGATGCGCTGCCGGACGATTTCGGCAATAACCTGATCGACGCCTGGATGGCGGAACGCGGCATCGCCAAATCCGCCGTCACCCCGCTGGACCGGCTGGCCTACATGGGGCGGCGCGGCATGGGCGCACTCGAATTCAAACCGGCCAAGGACCCGCGCTCGACGTCCAGCACCGACGCCATCAAGATGGCCAAGCTGGTCGAAAACGCGCGCATGGCGATCAGCGGCGACTTCAATACCGACCACCACTCGAAGGCAGCCCTCTCGCAGTTGATCCAGGTCGGCACATCGGCAGGCGGCGCGCGCGCCAAGGCAACCATCGCCTGGCACCCCGGCACTGACGAAATCCGGGCCGGACAGTTCGATGTCGAACCGGGATTTGAGCACTGGCTGCTCAAACTGGATGTTGGCAAAGATACCGAGTTGGGAGAATCGCAAAACTTCGGGCGCATCGAATACGCCTATTTCCTGATGGCCAGGGCAGCGGGCATCTCGATGTCGGAATGCCGTTTGCTGGAAGAGAACGGCAGGGCGCATTTCATGACCCAGCGTTTCGACCGGGACGGCAACCGCAAGCACCACATGATGTCGCTGTGCGCCATGTCCCACATGGACTACAAGCAGGTGGCGACGCACGATTACGCCCAGGTATTCCTGACGATCAGCCAACTGGGGCTAGCGCAGGAAGCGCGCGAAGAAGCGTTTCGGCGCATGGTTTTCAACGTGCTGACGGTGAACTGCGATGACCACAGCAAGAACATCTCCTTCCTGCTCAGGGAAAACGGCAAATGGGAGCTCTCGCCGGCATACGACCTGACGCACTCATACAAGCCGGGAAACCATTGGGTGTCGCAGCACCTCATGTCGGTGAATGGAAGGTTCTCCGGCGCCGGGCGCGAAGACTTCCTGGCCGTGGCAGACCGCTTCGCCATCGGGCGCGCGACCAAGCTCATCAAGCAAGTGGAAGAGGCGGTCGCGGCGTGGCCGGATTTCGCCGCCAAGGCTGCGCTGCCACAGGCCGAGATAGATCGTGTGGGAGAGCAATTGTTAAAGCGGCCGGTTTGAGGGCAAGGTGATTGGCACAGATGACGCTGAGTAAGCAGGCAATCCGCGCAGCGGATGACTAAGCCGCCGCAGACTCCAGCAAAAATTGCAGCACCACCTGTTCGTCATGCCGTAGCGCGGCCCGCGACGACGCGCGGCGTTTATTCGGCTCGGCGTGAGATGCCGGTGCCGTCAAACCAAGTTGATAGGCGATCAACAGCGCCGGATGCACATAATACTTTCGGCATACCGCACGGGTATTGCCAAGACGCAAAGCTACCGCCTCCAGCGCCTGCACGATATTGTGTTCCGCCTCGGTCGGGTTGGCAGCTGCGCCCATCGTCCGCAGCGCCAACGCCGCCACCATGGTGCCGCCCCAGGTCCGAAAATCCTTGGCCGAGATGTCGCGGCCGCTGACTTCGCGTAAATAGTTGTTCACGTCATCCGACAGGATAGGTTTGCGTTTGCCGCGCGCATCCAGATACTGGACTATCTCCTGCCCGTGCGTGTCCTGGCTGCGTTGCACGATACGGGCCAAACGCGGATCGTCCACCGCCACCACATGCTCAACGCCGCTCTTGCCGCGGAAACTGAAACTCAACAGCGCCCCCGTCACCTTTGCGTGCTTTTTGAGCATTGTCGTCAGGCCGTAAGAGTGATTCTCCTTTGCGTATTCGTCGTTGCCGACGCGTATCAGCGTCTTGTCCAGCAGCCACACTACCGTGGCCAGCAATTGCCGCCGCGACTGCGGGCTGGCACGCAGATCGCGTTCCACCCGATCACGCAACGCAGGCAGAACTTCGCTGAATTCGAGCATGTGGCGAAACTTTGATACGTCGCGCGCCGTTCGATACCGGGGATGATAGCGATACTGCTTGCGGCCCAGCGCATCGCGCGCCGTCACCTGAATATGCCCGTCCGGATCGGGACATATCCAGACATCCTTCCACGCCGGAGGAATCACCAGGTCGTTGAAGCGCTGGCGCGCAACGGGATCGCTGATGTGCGCACCTGCCTCGTCGCTGTAGCTCCAGCCCTTGCCGGCACGCCGCCGACTGATACCGGCAAAACCATCCGTGACATAGTGCAGCCCGACACGGGTGGCCGTCTTGCAAAAATCATGATGCTGTAATGAGCTCATTCAACATACCTCTCGATTATGGCGGTTTCCCGGCAACTGCAATTCTCGTGCTAATGGGGCGTATGCGGATAGCCAAAGCAATACATTTTGCTGGGTGTGGTTCTGTCGTGGTACGTGATCAGTACACCGTAAGACGAAGCGACCCATGTCCCATCATTCACCTGCTTGTATTCGACCCCCATTGCATCTTTAACACTGGCAATCAATGCAACAGGACTGACTTTGAACGTCGCTCCAATAAAATCCGTCCCCAATCCGACAAAGACATATTCCACCGGAGAATTGAAAATGCTCTCGTTCACCTTCCACCAGTTCGCCCCGCCCGCACTGAATGCGGGCGCCCCAAAGTAGGTCAGCATATAGTCATTGAAATAGTCTGAACTCACCTGATCCCTGCACACCAGTGCAGAACCGATCACACTCGGAAAGTGACTCGGTGCAGCAGCAGCCATGCCGCCCAGCAAAAGCGACAGCCACAGCAACTTGCGCATCATCGAAGCCAAACCGTTACTCCCGACCATCCATCAGTCCAAACTACTGATGTAGTTTGAGCTTTTGACGGACTCAGTTAGGAGCTTGCGCGGTCAAGGGGGATGTATCTGTGCGCGACTGCACACACGAAAGACAGGTACTCAGCTGGTGAAGGTTTTTTCATCTGATGGGTTTGTCAGATGTTCGGCGAGGCTGTGTGAAAACATCCTCTGTTCTGTCCACCGCAACTTCTCTCATGCGTTAATGCCATAACAATACAGGAAATGATTTCGCCAACTTAAATACCTGCTTGGCGGCCATCTCCTCAAGATAATCACCGGCATCCAACGGCGCGGCTGCAGAAAATAAATGCAGATTCTCGACCTCATTCTTCAGGTGTCGGCAGGTCTGCAAAGCAATAAACGCCCCGATTGAAAACCCAATAACATTGACTATTTTTCCATCGGCCACCTTTGATACTTCCCCGGCCAAAATCCTGTAATAGGCATCATCAGTGATTGATGGGGGCAAGGCAAATCTGTCAAAACAAATAATTGTCAAACCGTAATCCTTCGTATGCCGCTCAAAGATACTGCATTCTTCGGGAGCCATTGGGGCGCCATGAAAGTAGATCACAATGCGTCCATTGTCGGCACCGTACTGACTGAATCTTAGTGGTTGCAAAATTTCGTTCGTGATGTGTGCCATAGCACCACTTTTTGGAATGGAAAGTTCATTGCACAAGCTCGGATATCTCGATCAGGTTGAGGTTCCGCAAGCGGGAAAGCCGCTGGTTATGTCGAAGCGCTTTTGAATTAACTCATGGAATCGATTTATTCCACCATTCATGGTTCGACATAGCCTTTAGTGCTGAGCATCACCACGAACAGAGGAGTATATCAGCGCCTACCTATTCCTTCTTGAGCAGCGATTTCAAATTCGCAAACGGATTGTGCGTTGCCACTGCCGGGCCTTCGTCTTTCCTGTCCCGTATGACTTCATCCAGCAAACGCGCGTGCTCGTTTTCGTGGCAGTAGATGCAGAGCAATTCCCAGTTGCTGCCATCGGGCGGGTTGTTGTCGTGGTTGTGGTCTTTGTGGTGGACGGTTAGTTCGCGCACGCGCGCGCCGGTAAATTCGCGGCCGCAGCGTCCGCATATCCAGGGGAATAACTTGAGTGCGCGTTCGCGGTATCCGGATTCGCGAAGTTCGGCTTGTTTGCGCGCCTCGGCAACTACGCGGTCCAGGCGGGCGTGGTCGGGTTTTTTTTGTATGGGCATGGTTGGGGGCTGTTGGTTGGCTGGAACAACTATAGCAGGACAGGCGGAGGCTATCCATTTGCAAATCATTCCGGCCCTTCGGCAGGCTCAGGACAGGCTGAGCTGCGGTCAAACCGGAATCAAGTGCATTTGATTAACTGGACACCGGCCTGATGGAACTACTAGCCATTCGACTAAGCTGGCAAACAACGCCAGCCAAGTCGCTGGTTATTCGCCGGTGTGACGAGCTTTCGGAGCGAGTTGTCGCGAGCAAGCTCGCTCCTACAAATGCGGGTTTAATTATGCTGCGTCAAAGTCCAACACCGTCACCTCGCCGTCGATGTCGGTGATCTCCGCCTGCCGGAGTTTGCCGTTGTCGTGATACTTGTAACGGTGCATGAGTTCGACTTCGTTGTAGGCGAGTTTGTCGAAGCCGGTGAGTCTGTCTTGCGTGTCGAAGTGGCCGCGGAAGTAGGTGTTACGGTTCTCCACTTCCTTGGCTTGCAGTTCGTTGACCAGATTGAACGGCAGCTTGACGCCGGAGTAGGTGACAAAGAACCGGGTCGTTCCCCGGTCATCGCTGTTCGTCTTACTCATTTCCTTTAGGCGCGCAGCAGCGCTTTGGCGAGTTTTTCGGAAAGCTGGTCGGCCGTGAATTGCGGCTCGTTGGGCGGATACATTTCATCCTCGATGAAGTTAAAGCCGCTCTCTTTTGCTAGCGTGAGCAGTTCGCGCACTTTCTGGCAGGCGCTGAGTTTTGCTTTCAGGTCGGCATCTGCTTTGGCTTTATCGGAAAATCCTTTGATGTCTTTGATGGCCATGTGGGTCTCTTGTTTTGGAGTGAATGAAACAATGGGCGGCGTTTTGTGCCGTCCTTGTCGGTTGAATGGGGGTTATTTCAACCTTGCGGGGTAGGCAGCAAGTTGTGTGCCTGATGTGGAAGCACCGAAGGTGTTCATGCTTCGACGAGCTGAGCGTGTGCTGTTGGGGCGCATGCCCCTTACAGCCACGGCCTACCCCTTACGGGTGCAGCGCGAACGGATCTATCCACAAACCCGTTGAGGCGTTCATGCTTCGACAGGCTCAGCACGAACGGATTTCTATATCTGCCTCACCTTGATATTCAACGTCTGTATCCGGTACGCAATCTGCCTCGGCGTCATGTCGAGCAGGCGCGCGGCCTTAGCCTGCACCCAGCCCGCCTGTTCCAACGCGGCGATAACTTTCTCGCGTTCATCCAGATTGGGGTCGTCCAGGTTCAGTTCCTGGATCACACCGCGATTCGCCGTGATCTTTTCGTCGATGCCGGTGAGCAGGATCGCGTCGCGGTCGATGACGTTGCCTTCGGTCATCACCGAGGCACGCTCCAGACAGTTCTCCAGTTCGCGTACGTTGCCCGGCCAGTCGTGGTGCATGAGGATGCGCAGCGCGGCGTCGGTGAGGCTGAGTTGTCTTCCCTGTTGCGTGCTGACTTTTTCCACGAGGAAGCGCGCGATCTCGGGAATGTCCTCCATGCGCTCGCGCAGCGGCGGCAGGAACAGCGGCATCACGTTGAGGCGGTAATACAAGTCCTCGCGGAAACGGCCTTTTTCCACTTCGGCTTCGAGGTCGCGGTGCGTTGCTGCAACCACGCGCACATCGACCTTGATGGTCTTGGTGCCGCCCACGCGTTCCAGTTCACCTTCCTGCAGCACGCGCAACAGTTTGGCCTGGAACGAGGCGGAGATTTCGCCGATCTCGTCGAGGAACACGGTGCCGCCCTCGGCCTGCTCGAAGCGTCCTTTGCGTTGCGCTACCGCGCCCGTGAAAGCGCCTTTTTCGTGGCCGAACAATTCTGATTCCAGCAATGTCTCGGGCAATGCCGCACAGTTCAGCTTAACGAAGCTGCCCCTTGCGCGCGGCGAGTTGTAGTGGATGGCGTTGGCGATGAGTTCCTTGCCGGTGCCGGTTTCGCCGCGTATCAATACCGTGGTGTTCCATTTCGCCACCAGACGCACCTGTTCGAAGATGCGGCGCATCGACTGGGTGTGGCCGATGATGTTGTCGAAACCGTATTTGCCGCGTACGGTGCGGCGCAGCACGTCGCGCTCTTCGGAGATTTCTTTTTTCTCCTCGGCCACGTCCTGCGACAGGCGCACGCTCTGGCCGATCAGGTTGGAGACCATTTCCAGAAAATGCCGGTACTCGTCCAGTTGCTTGTTGATGCTGG
>JAUSBC010000022.1 GCA_030652215.1 Sideroxyarcus sp. | reverse complement strand
AGATTCCATGCCCGAAATAACCACCACAAACACCGAAAAAACTCACCAGAAAACCACTTTTGGCATCAGATGGGTGCAATTGAGCACCAAAAATGCCCAAATGAAAAAAGCGCCCCGAAGGGCGCTTTTGGCTGCAGATCGAAAAAGATCGATCAGAAAGCGTGCTTGATGCCAACCGCGAAGGTTTGGCCAGACTTCAAAGCAGTGTGCTGGTTGTTGGAGAACACAGCGTACACGTCCGTGCGCTTGGACAGGAAGTGGTCGTAGCCAACGGACACGATGGTGTCGCTTTCCTTGGCGCCGCCAGCTTCAAGCTTGTTTTGCTGCTTGCCGAAGGAGGCCAGGATCGAGCCCTTTTCCGTCACAGGCACCGAAACGCCCACTTGATAGATGCGGTCTTTGTTGGCAATGCCAGATTCTTGCTTGATCTGAGTGTACTGGCCAAAGGCCTTCAACACGCCAAAGTCATAGCTGGTGCCGAAACCAAGAACCTTTTCGTCAGCGTCATAAGCCACGGCGATGCCCGACTTCACATAGGTCAGCGATGCACTGAAGGGGCCGGCAGCGTAAGTGGCCGACACAGCGTAGCTGTTGCCAGCTGTCGGAGCAGTGGACTCCTTGGGCGAGAACTGAGCCGTCGCGGTGAAGCCACCGAGGTTAGGCGTTTCATAGGTGATCGAATTCACGAAACCCGTGTCGAAGCCCGTGCCACCAATGGATTGCGTGATGCTGCTTTGGTTGTAATAGAAATGGCGCATTGTGGGCGAAAAGGCCATCGAGCTGCCAAACGGGTTGTAGGTGTAACCCGAGGTGAACAAGGGGTTGTCGTACTGACCCAAGGCCACCTTACCGAAACCGCCGGACAGGGCAACGTAAGAACCACGGCCCCAGAAACCACCGGCTTCATTGAACACAGTGCTGCCGGTGTCAGTTCCAATGAAAGACTCCAGGACGAATTCGGCCTTCAAACCACCGCCCAGGTCTTCCGAACCTGAAAAACCGATGAAGCTGGTCATCATGTTGCCGCTAGACACGGCGGTAACGCGAGACGATGCGCCTTGAGCATGGGCTGCTTCAAACGAACCGAAGGAAGCTTCAACTGAGCCGTAAACCTTCACGTCAGCTTGAGCAGCGCCGACCAAAGCCATCAGGGCAGCAGCGGCCACCAAGTTCTTCTTTGCAAACATCAATTTCTCCTAGCAATGTGTGAAAAAGGGACCATTTGGGAACCCATCAAGCGGGTAAACCCATGCGTTGCATTGTGGGACTGAAAGTCATCCGACAGCATTGCAAGCAAGAAGCGTGACAGGCTACAGCACGTTAAAACCGATGTTTTCGTTGCCTCACGACAACATCTGACCACTCTAATGCAATTTATTCGGACATTCTGGACGCAAAAAAGCGCCCCGAAGGGCGCTTGAAACTCTGGTCTGACTTTGTCGCGAATTAGAACGCGTGACGGACGCCAACGGCGAAGCTGTTGGTGGTGCCCTTTTCGGTCGGCACAACAGAAGTGTCTTTCTCACGCTCGTTGATCAGAGCAGCGTACACATTGGTGCGCTTGGACAGGTTGTGGGTGTAACCAAGGCTAAAGTCACGGGCTTTGTAGGAACCAGCAACGCCAGGAGCGGTTTCCTTGCTGTCACCGAACGAAGCCAGCACAGCGCCGTCAGCGGACACAGGCACGGACACGCCCAGTTGGTAGCCCTTGACCTTGCCGTCATCGCCAGCCAGTTTGTCATTGAACTTGACTTGGCCGTATTGACCGAACAGCTTCACGGCGCCGAGGTCATAGCTGGCACCCAGCAACCATGGGCGAGCCTTGCCGTTGGGAGCCGTCACGCCATCCGTCGAGCGAACTTCGCCCAAGGTGGCAGACAGGGCCAGAGGACCAGCCACGAAGTTGGCGGCCACCGCCACGGCACCACCGCCATATTGGGCAGCGTTACCCTTGGCGGCTTCCTTGGCGCTGTACTGTGCCGACAAAGTCAGGCCACCCAGGCTGGGCGAGGCGTAGCTGATGCCGTTAGACCAGCTGTCATTGCCAGCCAGGCGTGCAGCGCGGAACGTGGGGGAGAAAGTCTTCGACGAACCGAAGGGGTTGAAGGCAGCGCCTTCCAACTTGAACAGGTTCTCAAAACGACCCAGGTTGATGGCGCCGAAATCGCCAACCAGACCCACGGTGGCGTTGCGGTTCCAAAAGGCGGAGCCGCCGTTGGCAGCACCGGTGTCAACGGCCAGTTCGCTTTCCAGCTTGAACACAGCCTTCAGGCCGCCACCCAGGTCTTCTTGGCCCTTGAAGCCGATGAAGCTTTGCGACATGTCGCTGGAATCAACATTGGTCGTCGATTCCTTGATGGCCTTGCCATTGACGTCATAGCCAGTGATGACTTGCTTGCGGCCAACGGACACGTCCAGATTGCCGTACACGGTAACTTGAGCGTGGGCAGCCACGGCCAACAGGGTCAGGGCAGCAGCGGCCACGACATTTTTCTTAGCGAACATGAAATCTCCTAACATTGAATGAATCTTGCCTCAATGCACCAACAATGTGCATCAAGCTTGCGACTAATGGAGTCGTCAGCACTGATTCTTACGTGTCGTTGCGCGTATTCCCGTACGAACGCACCAATTTCACCCATCGGGGGGATGCGAACGGCTGAATTCGTTTCAAAACCGCAACAAATTGGTGCGGTCAAAACCAGATAACGAGCCAAATCGGACAGGTTCACCACCCCCAACCTTCAAGGAATCGCCATGCAAGTTTCTTGGTTTCGCACCCTGCTGATCCTCATCGCCGCCTTGTTCACGGTGGCTTTTGCGCTGGTGGTGGTCCCGCCGTTACTGGAAACCGGTGATGTGTTGGGGGCACTGCTGGCGGGCTTCGTCAACCCGTATGCGGCCGGTTACGCCATGGACACCATTGCCTGCTGGTGCGTGCTCACGGTGTGGGTGGTTCATGAGGCGCGCACCAAGGGCATCCGCCATGGCTGGATCGCCGTGTTGCTGGGCTTGGCGCCCGGGGTGGCCGCGGGCTTCGCGGTCTACCTGTTGCTTCGGATGAAGCAGGAAGATCAGGCTTAGGCGGCCAAAACGGCCAGGATCTCGGCCCCGTAGGCTTGCAGCTTCTTGGCGCCCACCCCGCTGATGCCGCTCAACTCGCCCAGGGTCTGGGGGGCGATGCGGGCCATTTCAGCCAGGGTGGCGTCGTTGAAGACGATGTAGGCGGGCAGGTTGTGTTCGCGCGCGACCTCGCTGCGCCAGGCTTTGAGCGACTGGAAGCGGATCAGCGCCTCGCCCACCAAATCCTTGGGAGCCCCGGCGGCGGCTTTGCCACTCGATGATGAAGTGCGCGAGGTTTTGGCGCGCTTGGGCGCGTCGGCGGCTTCGCGCAGGATGAGTTGCACCTCGCCCTTCAACACCGCGCGGGCGCTGTCGGCCAGGACCAGGGTGTTGAACTCGCCTTCAGCGACGACGTGGCCCATGGCCACCAGTTGGCGCAGCACAGCGCGCCATTGGTTTTCACTCAGGTCGGCGCCAATGCCAAAGGTGCTCAGGCTGTGGTGCCCATGCTGCTCGACCTTGTCGGTGCGCTTGCCGCGCAGCACGTCGATCAGGTGGCCGGCGCCAAAGCGCTGTTGGCCGTGCTGCCAAAAGCGGTAGATGCCGCTGAGCATCTTGCGGCAGGCTTCGGTCGCGTCCCAGGTGATGGGCGGCTTGAGGCAGTTGTCGCAGTTGCCGCAGGGTTGGCTGTCTTCGCCAAAGTAGGACAGCAGGCGCACGCGGCGGCAGTCGTGGGCTTCGGCCAGGGCCAGCAAGGCGTCGAGCTTGCCGCGCTGGATGCGTTTGAAATCGTCGCTGGCCGGGCTTTCGTCGATCATGCGACGCTGGTTGACGACGTCGGCCAGGCCATACGTGAGCCAGGCGTCGGCATCCAAGCCATCGCGGCCCGCGCGGCCGGTCTCCTGGTAATAGCCTTCGATGTTCTTGGGCAAATCCAGGTGGGCCACGAAGCGCACGTCGGGCTTGTCGATGCCCATGCCGAAGGCGATGGTGGCGACCATGACGATGCCATCTTCGCGCAGGAAGCGGTCTTGGTTGCGGCGGCGCAGGCCTGAATCCAGACCCGCGTGATACGGCAAGGCGTTGACGCCCTGCTGGGCCAGCCAATCGGCGGTTTCTTCCACCTTCTTGCGCGATTGGCAGTAGACGACGCCCGCGTCGCCATCGTGCTCGTCGCGGATGAAGCGCAGCAACTGGTCGCGCGGGTTGGTCTTTTCAACCAGGGCGTAACGGATGTTGGGGCGGTCGAAGCTGCTGATGAAGACGCGGGCGTCTTGCAGCTTCAGGCGCTCGATCATGTCGGCGCGGGTGTGGTCGTCGGCAGTGGCGGTCAGGGCCAGGCGCGGCACGTCTGGGAAGCGCTCGTGCAGCATGCTGAGCTGCAGGTAGTCTTCGCGGAAATCGTGGCCCCACTGGCTGACGCAATGCGCCTCGTCAATGGCGAACAGGCTGAGCAGGCCGCGCTCGTGCAGGCTGGCCAGCTGGGCCTGGAAACGCAGGTTGGTGATGCGCTCCGGCGCCGCATAGAGCATGACCAGGCGGCCGGACATCATCTCGCGCTCGATGCGCTGGGCATCTTCCTGGCTGTGGCTGCTGTTCAAGAAAGCGGCGTGCACACCGGCTT
>JAUSBC010000019.1 GCA_030652215.1 Sideroxyarcus sp. | reverse complement strand
CCGGGGCTTTTAACTTTTGGGCCATGGCGATGACGGCGGAAAAATCCTTCGGCCGGCCTTCCTTGCGGTCGGCAATGTGCTTCATTCCCGGAAAGCCCACCACCCCGGTGGTGAAAACCCGGTCCTTGTAGCTGTCCTTGGGCGGGACCAGGCAGTTGGTGGTCATCAGCACCGGGCCGTTGAACTTTTCGAATTCCTCGTTCTGGTGCCACCAGGAGCCGCCGTAATTGCCGTGGAAGTTGGCATACTTCTTGAAGAACGGATAGGCGTTGGCCGGAAGCATCTCGCCGTGGGTGTAAACGTCCACCCCCTTGCCCTTGGTCTGTTCCAGCAGTTCCTCCAGGTCCCTCAGGTCGTGCCCGCTGATCAGGATGCCGGGGTTGGTGCCTACGCCCAGCTTGACGCTTGTGATCTCCGGGTGCCCGTACTTTCCGGTATTGGCCTTATCCAATAGTGCCATGGCCTTCACCCCGTACTCGCCGCACTTCAGCACCAGTCCGGTCAGCTCGTCGGCCGAAAGACTGTCGTCCAGCGTGGCGGCCAGGGCCTGCTGCATGAACAGCAGGATCTCATTGTCTTTGGCATCCAGCACATAGGCGTGATGGGCGTAGGCCGCCAGGCCTTTTAGGCCGAACAATATAAGCGACCGCAGAGAACGGACGTCCTCGTTGGCCGTGGCCAGGATCCCAACCTCTGCGCCCTTGAGCAGATACTCGTTCAGGCCGCTCTTGACGGACCAGGTGGCGGCATCGGGAAGCTTTTCCGTTGATGCGGGTGTGACTGTATTTTTAAGCCCGTCCCTTATCTCCCTGGCCCGATCTATCTGCTTTACGAAATATTCCGGATCGAAGTTGACGTTGGTGATGGTGGCGAACAGCTGTTCCATCACGAACTCCGAGGCTTTGGGATCACACTGGCCGTGGTCCTTGGCCCGGGTATTGAAATAGGAAATGCCTTTCAGGGTGTGGATCAGCAGATCCTGCAATACCGCCACCTGGTCGGGCTTGCCGCAGACGCCCCTGACCCCGGCACAGCCCTTGTTTCCGGCGGTTTCCTGGCATTGGTGACAGAACATGGTCATGAGAGATCTCCTTTATTGGTTTTAAAAGCTTACCACCTTGTCCGAGGCTTTGATCATTTCGTAAAGGTCCTTCATGGATGACAGCGGGCACATCTCCGTGCCCTCCTTATGACGCATTTTAAGACAGGTGCCGCAGGCCAGGATCTTGCCGCCCTGATCGTGGAAGGCCTGCATCTGCTCCGAGATCTTGAACTGGCCGCTGTCCAACGACTGGCACTCCACGCCCTTGGCCAGCAGAAAGGCGCTGACCTGGTCGCCCTGCCCCAGCGAGTAAACGCCCAGCCGGAAGGCGTTCCAGACGGTTTCCGCGTCCTGGGAGTAGATGATGATTCCTAGCTTCATTGTCTTCTTCTTTTGTTAATGTTTCGTGCTTTTCGTAGAAATATATTATTTGTTTTCAGGATTGGGTGTCTTTACCACGATGAAACTCAAGTCCTCCGGCCTCTGGTTGGTGATGTGCATCGGCGTTCCCCGCGTCACTGCGGCCAATTGACCGTGTTTCAGGACGTGATCCTTTTCGTCAAAGTTGAAAATCCCTTCGCCCTGCAGCACTATCAGATAGACCATGTCGGCGTTGGCCTGGTGCCTGGGCACTTCCTGGCCCCGTTTAAGGTGGAGATAGTTAATCAGCGCCTGGGGCTGGTTGAACACGCCCTTGCGGGCCTTCTCCGCCGTGTTGAAGTCCAAAGTTTCGATAGTTATCATAATAATCTCCAAGTTAAACCACAAAGACAGCAAGGCGCCAAAGCACAATATTTATATGGCTCTGTGTCTCTGAACCTCTGTGGCAATTTCAGTCCACCGGCTCAAAGTTGCTTTTGTCTACCTGGCAGATCGGGCAGACCCAATCATCCGGAATCTTCTCAAACGGGGTCCCCGGGGCAATGCCTGAATCTGGGTCCCCGGCGGCCGGGTCGTAGATGTAATCGCAGATAGTGCAGCGGTACTTTTTCATGGTGGTTCCTTTCTGGTTGGGGCAATTCATGAATTGCCCTTACTTTTAGGTTGAGGTTATAGTCTTTCGCCCTTTACCGTAATAGTTTCTACAGTAATAGACATTCTTTTTCCCGAGTCCTTCAGCGCCTGGCGCACCAGCCGCAGCAGGCCCTGGCAGCAGGGCACCTCCATGATAGCCACGGTGACTGACTTAATGTCATTCTGCCGGAAGATCTCGGTGAGCTTTTCCAGATACGGCTCTGTCTTGTCCAACTTGGGGCAGGCTATGATCAGCGACCGGCCGGCCAGCATCACATTGTGGAAATCACCGTAGGAGAAAGGCACGCAGGAGGCGGCGATCAGCAGGTCGGCATTTTGAAAGAACGGGGCGTTTACCGGCACCAGGTGCAGCTGGATGGGCCAGTGGGATAGTTGAGAATTTACAGTTGTGTCGTTTGAAGCTGCCGGAGATGGGCGTTGCTGGCGGATCTGTGATCCGGGGCAGGCGCAGATCGGGGAATTATTTATTTTTTCCCGTAGGGGCGATTCATGAATCGCCCCTGCAATATTTTCATCGAATCCCACGGCCTCGCGCTCAATCACCCTGATGGCATCCTGGGGACAATGCCCCAGGCAGGCCCCCAGCCCGTCGCAGTATTTGTCGCCCACCAGCCGGGCCTTGCCGTCTACTATTTTCAGCGCCCCCTCCACACAGTTGGGGATGCATTCTCCGCAGCCGTTGCATTTATCCTGGTCTATCTGGACTATCTTGCGTTTCATGTTACCTCCGACCCCACCCTTCCCTCCCCGCAACGGGGAGGGATACGAGGGAGAGGTCAAACAAAGATTGACAGTTTGGCCGAGTTCAGCCGGTTGTCCAGGTCCTTCTGCAGTTTGGTCAGGGCCGGATAGATGGGGCAGACATGGTGCTTGCAGCGTCCCTCGGTCATGCAGGCGCTGACAGACAAGACCCCGTCCACCGCAGCGAAGATCTGTTTAACCAGTATCTTGCGGGCCGGCCGGCCCAGGAACAGCCCCCCGTTCTTGCCCTTTTGGGACCTCACCAGCCCGGCCCCTGAAAGCTGCTGGGCTATCTTGGACATGAAAGCCGGAGTGGTCTTTAAGGCCAAAGCCAGGGCTGAGGCAGGCAGAAGTTCTCCCTCTTTCTGCCGGGCCAGCAGAATCATGGCCTGCAGGGCGTATTCGTTGCGCTTGGTCAGAAGCATTGTCGTTCCCTTAATTATATAAGACTAATTTAGTCTTATTATACACCGGAAACATTGTTTTGTCAACAGGGAAATTGATTTTCTTGCAAACAATAAAAGGGGCCTTTCCCGTTTACCGGGAAAGGCCCTTTGGATTCATTTGCCCTTTACCTCAGGACGATCATCCTATTGACCGCCTTAAATTCACCCGAGGCCAGCCTGTAAAAATAGACTCCGTTGGACACCTGGCGGCCCAGGTTGTCGCTGCCGTTCCAGTTGACCGTATGGAAACCGGCCGGCCTGATGCCGTTGACCAGGGTCTTGATCTCCTCGCCCAACAGGTTGTAGACCTTAAGGCTGGTCTGCCCCTGCTTTAAAAGGGCATATTTGATGGTGGTGGCCCCGCCGGCAATCGGATTGGGACAATTCTGCAGCAGCTCGCATCTGGGCGGCGCCAGCAAGTCTTCTTCATAAAACTGGTTATTCCCGGCAGCCCCCCACGACCCGTTTCCATAGTAATTAGCCGATTTGATGCTATAGACATAGACCGCCTTGCCTTTGGATCCGGCTCCCACGTCGGTATAGGTGTGGGTGGCCGGGCCGCCGTAGATGTTCTGAACCTGGTCGCGCAGGTCGGAAGAGGTCGGCGGGGTAGTGGTCCCGATGGGCTGGCGGTAGATATTGTAGTACTGTACCTTCTGGATGTTGTCGTTGCCCTTCCACCAGTAGACCACGTTGTC
>JAUSBC010000014.1 GCA_030652215.1 Sideroxyarcus sp. | reverse complement strand
GCGGTTGAGCGGGTTTGCTGATTCCGGTTTGATCTTGCCCTTGATGAACAGCAGCATCAGCACCGGCACCAGCGTCACTGAGAGCAGGGCGGCACCGGCCATGGCGAAGGTCTTGGTAAAGGCGAGCGGTGCAAACAGGCGACCTTCCTGCGCCTCCAGCGTGAACACCGGCAGGAAGGAGACGGTGATGATGAGCAGGGAGAAGAAGAGGGAGGGGCCGACTTCTTTGCAGGCGGCGAGGATGGCGGTTGAGCGTTGGTCAAACCCCAACCCCTCCCCAGCCCTCCCCTTGTCAGGGGAGGGAGTAGCGACTCCTCCCCTGACTGCGGAAGGGTCGCTGCGCAGCAGCGGGGAACCCTCCGTCGTACTCCTTGCGGGTGCAAGGGGAGGCTGGGAGGGGTTGGGGTTTGCTTCCAACCTCTCCAAATGCTTATGCGCATTCTCGATCATCACAATCGCCGCATCCACCATCGCCCCAATCGCAATCGCGATCCCGCCCAAACTCATGATGTTTGAATTCAGATTCAGAAAGCGCATGGCAATGAATGCGATCAACACGCCGATGGGCAGCATCACGATTGCGACCAAGGCGCTGCGTGCATGCATCAGGAACACCATGCACACCAGCGCCACGATCAATCCCTCTTCCAGTAGCGTCGTCTTCAAAGTAGAGATAGCGCGTTGGATCAACTCGGAGCGGTCATACACCGCTTGGATGGTCACGCCTTCCGGCAGGCCGGGCGCGATCTCGGCGATCTTGGCTTTTATGTTGTCGATCACCTCCAGCGCATTCTGTCCGTAGCGCGCCATGGCGATGCCGGACACCACTTCGCCTTCACCATTCAATTCGGTCAATCCGCGCCGCTCGTCCGGCCCAAGTTCCACGCGCGCGATGTTGCGCAGCAGCACCGGCGTGCCGCGCTCGGCTTTCACCACCAGATTTTCGATATCCGCTTTGCCGCGCAGGTAGCCACGGCCGCGCACCATGTACTCGGTCTCGGCCATCTCCACCACGCGCCCACCGACATCGCGGTTGGAGTCGCGTATGACTTGCGACACCTTGCTCAACGGAATGCCGTAGGAACGCAGCTTGAGCGGATCGACCGTCACCTGGTATTGCTGCACGAAGCCGCCAATGGAAGCGACCTCGGCCACGCCGTGCGCCTTGGTCAGTTGATAACGCACATACCAGTCCTGCATGGTGCGCAGTTCGGCGAGGTTGTGCTTGTCGCTCAATACCGCGTACTGATACACCCAGCCCACGCCGCTCGCGTCCGGCCCCAGTTGCGGCGAGACTCCTTTGGGCATGCGCCCCGCGATGCTGTTCAGATATTCCAGCACACGCGACCGCGCCCAGTAGATATCTGTACCGTCTTCGAAGATCACGTACACGAACGAGGCGCCGAAGAAGGAGAAGCCGCGCACCACTTTCGATTTCGGCACGGACAGCATGGCCGTGGTGAGCGGGTAGGTGACCTGGTCTTCCACCACCTGCGGCGCTTGGCCTGGGTACTCGGTATAGACGATCACCTGCACGTCGGACAGATCGGGCAGGGCGTCCAGCGGCGTCTTCACCAGCGCATAGATGCCTGCCAGTGTGATGAACAGGGTGGCGAGGAGAACCAGGAAGCGGTTCTTCGCCGACCACTCAATGATTGTGTTCAGCATGGCTCGTCTCCTTTGGCTGCATCTTCGTGACGACCCATTCGCCCGCGCCGCGCTCGACGATCTCGAAGCTGATCGCACTACCCGGCTTGATGTTGGCCGCCAGCGACGGATTCGCCAGCGCGAAGTCCATGGTCATGGCGGGCCACTTGAGCGCAGGGATGGGATCGTGGGTGATGCTCACCGTGCCGTCGTCGTTAATGGCTTCGAGCATGCCTTGCGCCTGATGTCCGATACCGCTCTTGCTCCTCCCCTGAGAAGGGGAGGCTGGGAGGGGTTGGGGGGCTTCGCTCATACTGCCGAACGCCGCCTTCAGATTGCTCTCCGAATCCAGCAGGAAGTTGGCCGAGGTCACGACTTCTTCGCCTGCCACGATGCCGCTCCGCACTTCGACATAATCGTCGCTGCGGCTGCCGAGCGTGACCGTGCGCGGCTCGAAGCGTCCTTCCGCCAGCCGCACCAGCACCACTTGTCGGGTGCCGCTGTCGATCACCGCCGAAGCCGGCACGGCCAGCACCTTGCCGGGTTTGCCTGAGGCGATCCGCGCATTGGCGAACATGGCGGGTTTGAGCAGCGCTTTAGGGTTGGCGATCTCGATACGCACCTGCACCGTGCGTGTGGCGCTGTTCAGCGTCGGGTAGATGAAATCCACGCGACCGTCGAACGCGCGTTCCGGCCAGGCATCGACGCCGACCTGCGCGCGGCTACCGAGCCAGATCTGTCCGGCATCCTGTTCTGCTACTTCGGCGATCACCCACACCGACGACAGGTCGGCGATCTGGTACAGCATTTCGCCGGGCATGAAGCGCATGCCTTGCACGGCTTTCTTTTCCAGCACGATGCCGTTGGCGGGCGCGCGGAAAGTGATTCCTTTCGCGGTTTCCGCTTCCGTCATGCCCCAGTTCTTCAGACGCGCGGCGCTGGCATCCGCAAGCTGTTGCATGCTTTGCTTCGCATCGTCGTCTGCATCCTTCAGCGCGGCCAGACCCTGCAGCGCCAGCGCATGCTCGCGCTGCGCCGAGACCAGTTCCGGGCTGTACACGTCGAACAGCGCCTGCCCTTTCGTCACGGCTTGCCCGGTGGTGTTCACGTACAGGCGCTCCACCCAGCCCTCGAATCTGGGGGCGATGGTGTAGAGGCGGCGCTCGTCGATTTCGATGCGCCCGGTTGCGCGCAAGGAGCGGTCCAGTTCGCGCAGCGTCGCCGCTTCGCTCTTCACGCCCAGCTTCTGCACCTTGTCGATGCTGATGCTAAGCTGAGTGCCTGACTCCGCTTCGCCTTCATACACCGGCACGTAGTCCATGCCCATCGAGTCCTTCTTCGGCACGGGCGAGGTATCCGGCAAACCCATCGGGTTGCGGTAATAGAGCGGCTTGCGTTCACCGCTTCTCACTGTGTCCTGTATCCCGTATCCCGTATCCTGTTTTCCAAACCAGTATCCGGCGGCCGCCATTGCCACCAGCAGCAGCGCGCCCAGTATTGATATGCCGAGCTTGTTCATAACTCTTCTCCCAATAGTCTTTCGATGTCGGCCAGGCGCAGTTGCATGTCCATCTGCACTTGCAGCCGCTGCTGTCGTGCTTTCAATACTTGCCGCTGCGCTTCGATCAGCATGGCGAAGTCGACTTTGCCGGTCTCGTAGCCTGCCAGCGCGGATTGCCAGGTCAGTTCGGCCTGCGGTAACAGGCGGGTCGCGATCAGTGCTTCGGTCTGGCGCGAGGCTTCCAGTGCGGACAGATTCTCCGACAGGTCCGCCTGCGTCTGGTTGAGCAGCGCCGTTTTGCGCGCGGCGGAGGCGGACAGCATCGCTTCCGCCTCGCGCTCCTGCGAGCGGCGCGACGACTGCTGCAGCGGGATGCTGATCTCGAACATCAGGTCCCAGGTCTTTACCGTGTTGCCGGACTGGGTGGGCGCGACGCCCAGGGTGAAGTCGGGATAGCGCTTGGCGTAGGCCAGTTCGCGGCTCTTTTCGGCGGACAGGACGCCCGCGTCGGCGATCCGCAGTTGCGGGTTGCGCGCGCGCAGGCGTTCGAGCAAGGTCTGTTCGTCCAGTCTGGCGGGCGACGGTAGCGGGCGCAGTTGCAGCGGTTCCGCCAGCGGCGCGCTCGCCGGACGCGAGAGCAGGGTGTTCAACTGCGCGAAGGTATGGTGATGCTCGTTTTGCAGCGCGATCAACTCGCCGCGCATCACGGTCTTTTCGAGCTGCACGCGGATCGCGTCCTGCTGGCTGCCGAGGCCGTTGGCATAGCGCGTCTGCACGGTCTGTTCCAGGTTGTCGAGCAAGTCCAGCGACTGCTGCACCAGCCGTTCGCTGGCCGTGGCGTAAAAGTGCATGGCATAGGTCGCCTTGATGCGGTTCGCCAGTTCGGTCCAACTGACGGCGACCTGGACATTGGCTTGCGCGGCTTGCGCGCCGGCGACCTCGCGTTGCAGGTCGCGTTTGCCGTACCAGGGAATGCTCTGCATCAGCGTGTATTTCGTGGCGCCGACCTGTGATGGCAACAGACGCGCACCGGTAGCCCCTTCGTTGGTGATGTCCATCAGTTCGGTACGCAGCACCGGGTCTGGCAACGCGCCAGCCGGTTCGGCGCGTTCTTGCGCGGCCACCGCTTCGTAGCGTGTGGCGGCCAGCTCCGGGTTATGTTCGCGCGCGTAGTCCAGCAGCCCGTCGAGGTTGCTGCCCAGCGGTGGTTCGGCGCTGGCTGGCGTCAACCAGAGCGCGCACAGCGCGAGTAACACTAATATAGGTAGTTTCATGTTTCACATCCTGTTCCAAAGCATGCAGACGGCCGCACGCGGCGACCGGACGGTGCGGGAGAATCGGGCTATGAAAACAACAGACGGACTCGTCCCGCGTCAGGCGCGGGCGAGAGGAGGCGGAAGCAGCGGGGCGGAAGTGTGGGAGTGAAACGCGACCAGATAGGGCGTGATTTCGAGCGCAGTGGTTTGCACGACGGGGGTTGCTGCGCCGGGTACGGACAGGTAGCCGGTGCACGCAAGTTGGCAAACGCCACAGGCGCCGGATGCGGGACTATGTTCGTCCGCCGGGGCGGGCATTTCGCCGTGATGCATTTGATGCTCGCCCATGTCCATGTCGTGGTGGACCATTGCCTGGGCCATTGCGGAATCATGGCAACCGCCCTGTGCCATCTGCATGGACACGGATGCCGCCAGCGCGCTGCCGGTGAAGATCGGCAGCCACAGCAGCATCAGTACGGCAATGAATTTTTTAGTTGAGCGATTCATGCGGGTAGTGTGGCGAAGTCGCGGACGATAGTCAACCGCCGCGCGCGAAGCCCATTTTGTAAGCAGGAATATAACCATTGTCAGCACCACCCGCTGCGGTTAAAGTTCACCCCATCCATACACAATAATAATGAGGGTACTCAATGGCAATTCTGTTGACAGTGGTGCTGGTGGTGGCTTTGCTGCTGGCGTTCTTTCGGGCCTCCATCTGGGGGTGGATTATCGCGCTGGCGGTGTTTGTTCCCGCCATTGCCTACGAAAGCCGCATCACCGACGAGGCTCTGAAGACTGTTTGCATTACGCTCGCCGTTTTTCTCGCAATAATGGGTATCCCCGTACTGCGTCGTCTGCTGGTCAGCAGCTTCGTACTGCGCATCTTCCGCAAGATATTGCCGCAAGTCTCGCAAACCGAGCAGGAGGCGCTGGACGCCGGCACGGTGGGTTGGGACGGTGAGCTGTTCAGCGGCAATCCGCACTGGAAACAAATGCTGGCTCTGCCCAAGACCGGGCTTAGCGACCGCGAACAGGCTTTTCTCGATAACGAAGTCGAGCAGTTGTGCGCGATGCTGGACGACTGGGACATCACCCATACGCGCCAGGATTTGCCGCCGGACGTCTGGCAGTTCATCAAGGACAAGGGGTTTTTCAGCCTGATCATTCCCAAGGAATACGGCGGGCTGGAATTTTCCGCACAGGCGCAATCGGCCGTGGTGACCAAGGTTGCTTCGCGTAGCGGTACCGCGGCGGTGACGGTGATGGTGCCGAACTCGCTCGGGCCGGCCGAGTTGCTGCTACATTACGGCACCCAGGAACAGAAAGACAAGTACCTGCGCGGACTCGCCAGCGGCAAGGAGATTCCGTGCTTTGCGCTGACCGGGCCGTTCGCCGGCTCCGATGCGGGGGCGATCCCTGATCGCGGCACAGTCTGCTACGGCGATTTCAACGGCCACAAGAACGTGCTCGGTGTGTGTGTCACTTGGGAGAAGCGCTATATCACGCTGGCACCGGTGGCGACATTGCTCGGCCTGGCTTTCAAACTGTATGACCCGCGGAATCTGTTGGGTGCGGAAGTCGAGCGCGGCATCACGCTGGCGCTGATTCCCACCGACACCCCGGGCGTGAATGTGGGGCGCCGCCACTTCCCGCTCAACTCCGCATTCCTCAACGGCCCGACCACGGGTGAGAATGTGTTCATTCCGATGGAATACATCATCGGCGGCACCATGCGCATCGGCCACGGCTGGCGCATGCTCATGGACTGCCTCGCGGCGGGGCGTTCCATCTCGCTGCCGGCCAGCGCCACGGGCGTCGGCAAACTGGCGGCGCGCACCAGCGGCGCCTACTGCCGCGTACGCAAGCAGTTCCATGTGCCGGTGGGCAAGTTCGAGGGCGTGGAAGAGGCGCTTACGCGCATCGGCGGCAACCTTTATGTGATGGATGCGGCGCGCACCATGACGGCGCAGGCGCTGGACCTGGGCGGCAAGCCTTCGGTCATTTCCGCCATCGTCAAATACCATTGCACCGAGCGCGGACGCATTCTCATCAATGATGCAATGGACGTGCATGGCGGCAAGGGCATCTGCATGGGGCCAGACAACTATCTGGCGCGTGCCTACCAACAGGCGCCCATCGGCATCACCGTGGAAGGCGCGAACATCCTCACGCGCAGTCTTATTATTTTCGGGCAAGGGGCGGTGCGTTCCCATCCCTATGTGCTGAAAGAGATCCATGCGGCACAGAACCAGGACAACAAACGTGCGGTGCAAGAATTCGATGCGGCGCTGTTCGGGCATATCAGCTTCAGCCTGAGCAATGCCGTGCGCAGTCTGGTTTACGGCCTGACCGGCGGGTACATCATCGGCGTGCCGACGGAGCAGCCCACCAAACGTTATTACCAGGCGTTGACGCGCTACTCGGCCGCATTTGCCTTTGCGTCGGATGTCGCCATGCTGGTGCTGGGCGGCGCGCTCAAGCGCCGCGAAAAACTCTCCGCCCGTCTCGGCGACGTGCTGAGCCAGATGTACCTGTGCTCTGCCGTGCTCAAGCGTTTTGAGGACGACGGGCGTCCTGAAGAAGATCTGCCGCTGTTGCACTGGGGCATGCAGGACGGCCTGTACCGCATTCAGCTTGCGCTGGACGGCGTGCTGCAGAACTTCCCCAACCGCATCGCCGCACTGGTGTTGCGCGCCATGATCTTCCCGCTCGGCCAGCATCAAAGGCCTCCCAGCGATCAAGTAGGCCATCAGGTTGCCTCGCTGCTGCTCAAACCCGGTGCCGCGCGCGACCGCCTGACTGCCGGCATGTACATTTCGCCCGACGAGACGGATGCTGTCGGCGCGCTGGAAGCCGCACTCGCCAGCACGCTGGCGTGCGAACCGTTGCAATCCGGACTGGAGAAAGCGCGCAAGGAAGGCAAAATCAAGGCGCACGAAGAATTGCTGCAGATCGCCGAAGCGCGCGACCTGGGTCTCATCGACGCCGAACAGGCATTGCAACTGGAACGCGATTACGCCCTGCGTCGCAAGGTCATCATGGTGGACGATTTCGCGGCTGAGCAATTGCAGGCGAAGGGGTAGGCGGTAGGGTGGGCACCAAATACGTGCCCACCCTACGTTAAGTAGTTGTAGGTCGGGTTAGCGTAGCGTAACCCGACATCATGAGTAAGAGCAGCGGCAACGTCGGGTTACGCTGCGCTAACCCGACCTACGGAATCTGAGCGGAAACGATTTGTAGGGTGCGCAAGCGCACCTTGCTTGTTTAAGTTACGTACCTTGTTGACCGGTGAACAACCGCGCTCGTCCGGGACTTGGTTGCTTTTGGGGAGTGGCAAGCGATGTCTGATCTGCGTAACAAAACAGTCTTCATTACAGGTTCCTCTCGGGGTATAGGTCGCGAAATCGCCCTGCGTTGCGCGCGCGATGGCGCAAATGTGGTTATCACCGGCAAGACATCGGAGGCGCATCCCAAGCTGCCGGGAACCATCCACACGGTGGCGGAAGAGGTGGTTGCCGCAGGCGGACAGGCGCTGGCCATCCGGCTCGACGTGCGCGACGAACAGGCGATACACGATGCAGTCGAGCAGGCCGCAGCGCACTTTGGTGGCATCGACGTGCTAGTCAACAATGCCAGCGCGATCAGTCTGACGCCCACGCTGGAGACACCCGCCAAACGCCTGGACCTGATGTGGGACGTGAACATGCGCGCGACTTTCCTTGCCTCGCAGGCCTGCATCCCGCACCTAAAAAAGGCCGCCAACCCGCACATTCTGACGCTGTCGCCGCCGCTGAACCTGGAAGCGAAATGGTTCGCACCGCACGTTGCCTACGCCATTTCCAAATACGGCATGAGTCTGTGCGCGCTGGGCATGGCGCACGAGTTTGCCGCCGACGGCATTGCGGTGAACTGTCTGTGGCCGCGCACCACGATTGCCACGTCGGCCATCGAATTCAATTTTCCGCCGGAGATACTGCGCGCCTCGCGCAAACCAGCCATTGTGGCGGACGCGGCGCATGCCATTCTTGTGCGCGACAGCAAGACGTTCAGCGGTTTCTTTTTTATCGACGAGGAAGTGTTGCGGGCGGTGGGTGTGAAGGATTTCGATCAGTACGCAGTCAATCCGGGAGGGCAGCTTTACGGCGATTTGTTTGTGTGGAAAGCATAATTAGAAAACGGAGGATAGGGACATGACAACAACAAAAAATCAGGATGCTATATCGCCGAACCAGGCGGTGACGCTGCACGGCTTGTTTCTGGAACGCGTGCGGCGCACTCCGGACAAGATTGCCTACCGCTATTTCGATGCGCGCCAGTCGGTGTGGGTCGATCTGAGCTGGGCGCAGATGCGCGATCAGGTGGCTCGCTGGCAAGCGGCTTTGGCGCGCGAGGGTCTGGCCAAGGGCGACCGTGTGGCGCTTATGCTGCGCAACTGCCCGCAATGGGTGATGTTCGACCAGGCGGCAATGTCGCTGGGTTTGATCGTCGTTCCGCTTTATACGGTGGACCGTGCGGACAGCATCGCCTACATCGTCAACGATGCGCAGGTCAAAGTGCTGCTCTTTGAAACCGCCCAGCAGTGGCAAGAGCTTGCGGGCGTGGTCGGGCAGATGGGTTGCGTGCAGCGTTTCGTTGCGCTGGACGAGGTGCCGGGCGACGAAGAGCGTCTGGTCTCTGCGGCGAGATATCTGCACACGCAGACAGTGCAGTTGCAGCCGCCCGTGCCCTGCGAGATCGGCGAGCTGGCCAGCATCATTTACACGTCGGGCACCACCGGCAAGCCCAAAGGCGTGATGCTGAGCCACAACAACATGCTTTCCAATGCGTACGATTCGATGGGAACGTTCACGGTATTCGGCAGCGACCTGATGCTGTCTTTCCTGCCGCTGTCGCACACTTTCGAGCGCACCTGCGGCTATTACCTGCAAGTGATGACGGGGGCGACCGTTGCCTATGCGCGTTCCATTCCGCTGCTCTCGGAAGACCTGCAATACATCAAGCCCACCATCCTGATTTCCGTGCCGCGCATTTACGAAAGGGTGTATGCCGCGATCCATGCCAAGCTGGAGGAAGGTTCGCCGGTCAAGCGTCTGCTGTTCAATCTGGCGGTGGAAGTCGGTTGGGCGCGATTCCTGCGCGAGCAGGGGCGCGGCGGCTGGAAACTGTCGTTTCTGCTGTGGCCGCTGCTGCAAAAGCTGGTGGCGCAAAAGATACTGGACCGTCTGGGCGGGCGCTTGCGCACGGCTGTCAGCGGCGGCGCGGCGCTCGCACCCGAGATTTCGCGCATGTTCGTCGGCCTGGGCCTGCCGGTGGTGCAGGGCTACGGACTCACCGAGACCAGTCCCATCGTGGCGGGTAATTATCTGGAGAACAATTTCCCCGATAGCGTGGGGCAGCCCATACGCGGCGTGCAGGTGAAGTTGGGCGAGCAAAGCGCGTTGCTGGTGAAGGGACCGAACGTGATGATGGGCTACTGGAATAATCCGGAGGCGACCCGGGCGATGATAGACGCCGACGGCTGGCTCAACACGGGCGATGTCGCGCACATCAGCGAGACGGGACATGTTTATATCACCGGACGCCTGAAAGAGATCATCGTGTTGTCCAACGGCGAGAAAATACCGCCCGGCGACATGGAAGCCGCCATTCTGCATGATCCGCTGATCGACCAAGTGATGATCTGCGGCGAAGGCAAACCCTACCTGGTTGCGCTGGCGGTGCTGAATCCCGATGTGTGGAAAGCCGTTGCCGCGAAAGTCGGTGTGCGTTCGGATATGCCGGAATCGCTGACCGACAGCAATGTGGAAGCCAAGGTGTTGCGGCGCATTGCGCGCAATATCAGCAGCTTCCCCGGATATGCCAAAGTGCATCGCGTGATGCTGACGCTGGAACCGTGGACCATCGAGAACGGTTTGCTCACGCCAACTCTGAAGCTAAAACGGGTCACAGTTTCGAAACAATTTGCCGCAGAAATCGAAGAACTCTACAAAGGACATTGAACGATGAATCAGGAAGCCCCCAACTCGCTGCCGGACCGCCAGCCCACCCTGCGTGTGGCGGCGATGCCGTCGGACGCAAATTACACGGGCGATATTTTCGGGGGCTGGCTGATGGGGCAGGTGGATATCGCCGGCAGCGTCCCCGCCGTGCATCGCGCCAGGGGCAGGGTGGCGACGGTGGCGGTAAACTCGTTCGTCTTCAAGCAGCCCATTTTTGTGGGCGACATCGTGAGCTTTTACACCAGGATCGTGAAGATCGGGAGGACATCGATCACAGTCGATGTCGAAGTCTATGTGCAGCGCGATCCGGAAAATCCGACGTGCCTGAAGGTTACCGAAGCGACGTTGACTTATGTCGCAGTGGGCGAAGACCGCAAACCGCGGCCTGTTCCGGCCCAGCAATGATTTGAAGTTGAGTGGTTGTTTGTCGGCAGTCGGGGGTGGTTATTTTTTTCATTATTTAGGGGGTAGAAAACATGGAACTAGGAAAGTCGTTACTGGGTATTTCCGTGGTTGGCGCATTGCTGGCGATGTCGGGAAATGCGGCGGCATCTGCGTTTGCATTGATCGAGCAAAGCAGCGGCTTGGGCAATGCGTTTGCCGGAGGCGCGGCTGCCGCCGAAGATGCGACTACAATCTTTTTTAATCCGGCGGGGATGTCCAGGCTTAAAGGCAAGCAGGCAACGGTGGCGGGTAGTTTGATTGTCCCTGCGGCCTCGTTTTCGGGCACGGTGACACCAAATTCGGCTCCATTCCAGACTCCTGGTACTAACATGGGCGGCGATGCTGGCGGGCCGGCATTGGTGCCCAATACCTATATGGTTATGGAGATCGAACCCGCGTTGCGCTTCGGTATGGGTATCAACGTACCATTCGGTTTGCAGACCAAGTATGACGAGAATTGGGTTGGGCGATATCAGGGAATCAAGTCCAAGTTGCAAGCAGTCAACCTGAACCCGTCGCTTTCCTACGAGGTGAACGAGACCGTCAGCCTGGGCATCGGCCTGAACTACCAGCATATCACTGGCGAATTGACCAGCATGATCAACTATCCAGCAGCGATATTTCAGGGGGTGTTGCTCCAGACCGGGAATGCAGGAACTGCAGCAGCAGCGGCAACGCCATATGCTGGCGTTGAGGGTATCAGCACCCTCACCGGCAGCGACAGTGCATGGGGCTACAATCTGGGCGTGCTGTTCAAAGTCACCCCACAAACGCGTATCGGCGTTGCTTACCGTTCCAGCATCAAATATGACCTGGACGGAACGGTCACGTTCGCCAATCGTCCTGCAGCTCTTGACGCTACGCTCCCGAATCAGGACGTCACCCTGGCAATCGATATGCCCGATTCCTTTGCGATTAGCGCATTCCATCAGATGGACGACAAATGGGACATCATGGCGGATGCTACCCGGACAGGCTGGGGTTCCTTCAAAGAGCTGAATGTGAAGAAGACGGATGGCACTTCGCTCAGCAATACGCCTGAAAACTGGGAGGACACTTGGCGCGTCAGCCTGGGTGCAAGCTATCACTACAACGAGCAGTGGATGGCCCGTGTTGGTGTTGCATACGACCAGACCCCGGTTCCCGATGAGTATCGCACCGTGCGCATCCCCGATGCCGACAGAACATGGCTGGCTTTGGGCGGACAGTACAAGCTGAGTACGGAAAGCACTCTGGACTTTGGCTATGCGCACTTGTTCGTCAAGGATGCAACGCTCAATCAAAGTGCAGCCGCAAATCCCGACCTCTTGGGTAAGGGGTATCTGACAGGCAGCTACAGCAGCAGCGTAGACATCCTGAGCGTGCAGTACGCCTATAACTTCTAACTATGTAGTACGGGCGGTGGGGTGTTCACCCTGCCGCTTTTCAAATCAAGGAACTCTTGCGGAGGGAAAGCGGACTTAACCGGACAGCCTGGGAAGATTGCATCAGGGGCGGAACACTTTTGCTTATACGGCCAAGGAGATCCCAAATGCATCCATTCAAATTCGTTTTGGCGGTTCTGGTTTCCGTAATTCTGGCAAGCTGCGGCGGGGGAGGCAGCGATCTGCCCACCAAGCCTCAATTTGCCGCGCAAGTCACGTTCGGCGATAGTTTGAGCGATATCGGTTCATACAGGGTAAGCACCCTTGAATCACTACTGTCCGGCCTTGGGCTGGGAACGAATTTAGGACAATTCAGCATTAATGCAGCACCCGGCATACCGGTGAACTGGACGGAATTGACCGCCGCCTCTTTGGGTTTGCCCGCGCCATGTGCTGCAGCAACGGGCGGTTTCGGTACCGCCAGAAATTTTCATCCGGGATGCTTCGGGTATGCGCAGGGCGGTGCCCGGGTGACCGATGGTGCAGCAGTCGCAACCGGCGGAGTGTTTACAGGCGCGATGCTGGAACCGGTTGTGGTACAGATCGCAAATCATCTGGCTGCCAGCGGTAATGTATTTTCCGGCAATGAACTGGTGCTGGTCATGGCGGGGGCGAATGATGTTTTCGCCCAGACTGACAGTGTGGGGCCGGGCTTCCCCGCCGCAAGTGCCGTCGCGGCGGTGCAAACGGCAGCGAGTGAACTGGCCGTTGCAGTGAAAACGCAGATCATCGCCAACGGTGCCAGGTTTGTTGTGGTGGCGAATGTGCCGTACATTGCCGGCACGCCCAGAATCACCTCAATGGCGGACCCTGTCGCGCGTGCCGCAGCAGCGGATTTGGCAGAGACGCTGGTGACGGCGTTCAACACGCGGTTGGCGGCCGAACTGCCCGAGAGCGCCAATGTGCTGAATGTGGATGCATACGCGGTGAGCAAAGACCAGATACTGAATCCGGCGAGGTTTCTTTTGACGAATGTCACCGACACGGCCTGCGATCTGACCACACCATTCCCCAATCCATTGGGTTCGTCGCTGTTATGCAATGCAAGCAACCTCAAGCCGGGATTGTCGCCTGAGGTTCATTACCTGTTCGCGGACAATATCCATCCGACGCCTTACGGCCATTCGCTGTTCGCGCAGTTCGTGATGCAGTTGATGACCGTCAAAGGGTGGTTTTAGCAAAACTGTCGCGGGCGTGAAGCTGCAAGAGCAAGGTAGACATCCCGGGTATGCAATACACTCGGGCATTGGGAGTGCAAAGGGAAGAAATCGCGTTTGCCATAATCGGTTCAGGAGAAATGTCATGAGCGGGAAATTTCAGATTCGCAAGGTCGCCGTGCTCGGCGCGGGCGTGATGGGTGCGCAGATCGCCGCGCATCTGGTCAATGCCAATGTCGAGACACTGTTGTTCGAGCTGCCTGCGAAGGAGGGCGACCCGAACGGTAATGTGAATAAGGCCCTCGACGGCCTCAAGAAGCTCGACCCCGCACCCATCTCCAGCCCAACCCGCATCAGCTACATCGAACCGGCCAACTACGAACAGCATCTGGAGAAGCTGCGCGACTGCGACCTCATCATCGAGGCCATCGCCGAGCGCATCGACTGGAAGTCCGACCTTTACCGCAAGGTTGCGCCTTATGTGAACGCCAACGCCATCTTCGCCACCAACACATCAGGCCTCTCCATCAACATACTGGCCGAAGCCTTCCCCGAGAATCTGCGTCACCGCTTCTGCGGCGTCCACTTTTTCAATCCACCGCGCTACATGCACCTGGTCGAACTGATTCCGTGCAAAGGCACCGAGGCATCGCTTCTGGATGAGCTGGAAGTATTCCTTGTCTCTACGCTGGGCAAGGGTGTAGTGCGCGCCAAAGACACACCCAACTTCATCGCCAACCGTATCGGTGTGTTCTCCATGCTCGCCACCAAACACCATGCGGCCGCGTTCAACCTCGGTTTTGATATGGTGGATGCGCTGACCGGCCGCTATCTCGGCCGCCCCAAGAGCGCGACTTTCCGAACGCTGGATGTGGTCGGCCTCGACGTGTTCGCGCATGTGGTCAACACCATGCGCGAAAACCTCACCGAAGACCCGTGGCACAAACATTTCGAACTGCCGGGCTGGTTCAACTATCTCGTCGAGCAGGGCTCGCTCGGGCAGAAGACCAAGCGCGGCATCTACCAGAAGATAGGCAAAGAGATCCACGTTCTTGATTTGCACACACGTGAATACAAACTCTCCGACGCCAAGGTGGACGACGGCGTGAAAGACATCCTGCGCGAACGCGACTGGGCCAAGAAGCTCGGCGGTCTGCGCAACAGCCAGCATCCGCAGGCGCAATTCCTGTGGGCGACGTTTCGCGACGTGTTTCACTATTGCGCGCTGCAACTGGACTCCATCGCCAACAACGCGCGCGATCTCGACTTCGCCGTGCGTTGGGGTTTCGGCTGGGACAGCGGCCCGTTTGAAATCTGGCAGGCCGCAGGCTGGCAGCAGGTGGCAGGCTGGATCAGCGCCGATATTGCGGCAGGCAAGGCGATGGCCGCATCACCACTGCCTGCATGGGCCACCGACCCAACTCGCACCGGCGTCCACACACCGCAAGGCTCCTACTCCCCTCTCCCGCAAGCGGGAGCACCAAAGGTAGGCAATCCGCTATCCGGCAAGCCGGATGCGGAGTTGTCACAGGGGGCGGGGGTGAGGGGCGGCATTTACCAGCCGCGTTCTGGCTTGCCTGTCTACAAGCGCCAGATATATCCCGACCACCTGCTAGGCGAAACCCGCCACTACGGCGAAACCATCTTCGAAACCGACGACGTCCGCCTGTGGCACACCGGTGACACCATCGCCATCCTCAGCTTCAAGACCAAGATGCACACCATCAGCAGCGAAGTTCTGGATGGCGTGTTGCGTGCGGTGAACGAAGCCGAAGCGCACTTCAGCGCGCTCATCCTGTGGCAGAGCGAACCGCCGTTCTCCGTCGGTGCCAACCTGCTGCAGATGATGCAGGGCCTGCAGGAGACGCCCGAGATGGGCATGTTCGGCAAACTCAAGGGAGCAGTGAATCGCGTCAAATTTACGGCCGCAGGCGGCGGCAGCATGGGCGACCTGTTCAACGCCGCCACCGGAAACGTGCCCAAGGTCGAAGCCGGAATCGCCAAGTTCCAGCAAACCTCAATGCGCCTCAAATACGCGCAAGTGCCCACCGTCGCCGCAGTGGACGGCCTGGCCCTCGGTGGCGGCTGCGAATTCTCCATCCACTGATCGCGCATCGTCGCCACGCTGGAAAGCTAGATCGGTCTGGTTGAAGTCGGCGTCGGCCTGTTGCCCGCAGGCGGCGGTTGCAAGGAAATGGCACAACGCGCCTCGCAGGAAGCGCAGCGCTACGCCATCGACAACCGCGTCGACATCTTCCCCTTCGTGCGCCGCTACTTCCAGAACATCGCCATGGGCGAAGTCGCCAAGAGCGCCGAACTAGCAAGAGAGATGGGCTACCTCAGACCCTCCGACCGCATCGTGCTCAACCGTTTCGAACTGCTGCACATCGCCAAGGAAGAAGCCAAAGCACTCAATGCCACCGCCTACCGCCCGCCGCTGCACCAGCGCCAGATCGCCGTCGCCGGCCGCACCGGCATCGCCACCCTCAAGGCCGCCATGCTCAATATGCGTGAAGGCGGCTTTATCTCGGATCACGACTACGACATCGGCTGCCGTGTTGCCGAAACGCTATGCGGCGGGGATGTGGAAGCGGGCAGTATGGTGGATGAACAATGGCTGCTTGATCTGGAGCGAAAGAACTTCATGGAACTGCTGGCGACCGAGAAGACGCAGGCGCGGATCGAGTACATGCTGAAGACTGGGAAGCCGTTGCGGAATTGAAACCTTAAGGCTGCGTTGGCAAGAAGGGAGGGGCTTAATTGTGACGATTACAACTAATGTTCTTCGCGTTTGGATAGAGTCCCGTAGGTCGGGTTAGCGTAGCGTAACCCGACAGTTTGTTCCTCGCTCAGTCGGGTTACGGCCTGCGGCCTAACCCGACCTACGGGGATATTGGCGATATACGAAGTCGAGGCTGCGATGAGATACCGGCGCGCATTCGTTGAGGGCGGCTCATTCTTCTTCACATTGGTGACGGAGAAACGGCGGCCGATATTTGCCTCGACGGAGGCGGTGGATGTGTTGCGGTCGGCATTTCGTTCCGTGCGAACCTCCCGTCCGTTTGAACTGGATGCGATTGTGGTTTTGCCGGATCACTTGCATTGCATCTGGACGTTGCCGCCGGACGATGCGGATTTCGCCATTCGCTGGAGGCTGATAAAAACATGGTTCACCAAGCATTGCGACCCGGCGTTGCGTTCCATGCCAAACGCCAGCCAAACGAAGCGGCGGGAGCAGACACTGTGGCAGCATCGTTATTGGGAGCACATGCTGCGGGACGAGCGGGATTTCGAGAGACATGTGGAGTATGTTCATTACAATCCGGTTAAGCACGGATATGCGAATTCCCCGATTGCGTGGCCCCATTCCAGTTTTCGGAGGTATGTCGAGGCCGGAATATATGATGCGGATTGGGGACGGGGGCAGGTGGAGTTTGAGGGGATTGGGCATGAATGAGATGGGTGTCGGGTTACGCTGCGCTCTTGTACCCTTTGGGGTGAACCCGACCTACGGGGTGGCCTGCGGTTTGTTGCAAACGTATTGAATAAGCGGGGTTTTCGCATTTCGCGAATTGCGAATTAATAGATGTGCATCGAGTTTTCTTCAGCTCATTCTCAATTCTTGAATTGAGAATCTCGAACAGTAGTTGATTGGGAGGAAGTCATGACCAAACAAGTCCAGGAAGCCTACATCGTCGCCGCCACCCGCACGCCGGTCGGCAAGGCGCCGCGCGGCATGTTCCGCAACACGCGTCCCGACGATCTGCTGGCGCATGTGCTGAAGAGCGTGCTGGCGCAGGCGCCTTCGCTTGATCCGGCCAGCATCGGGGATGTGATCGTGGGCTGTGCGATGCCGGAGGCGGAGCAGGGGATGAATGTGGCGCGCATTTCGCTGCTGCTGGCGGGGATTCCGAACACGGTGCCGGGGCTGACGGTGAACCGTTTCTGTTCTTCCGGCGTGCAGGCGGTGGCGCTGGCGGCGGATCGCATCCGTCTGGGCGAGGCCGAGGTAATGATCGCGGCGGGTGTGGAGAGCATGAGCATGGTGCCGATGATGGGCAACAAGATCGCGTTCAATCCGGCCATTTTCGAGCAGAACGAGCATTACGGTATCGCCTACGGCATGGGGCTGACGGCGGAGAAGGTGGCGGAGCGCTGGAAGATTTCGCGCGAGGCACAGGATGCATTTGCGCTGCAGAGCCATTTGCGCGCCATCGCGGCGATCAATAACGGCGAGTTCGAGGACGAGATTACGCCGTACCTGATCACCGAGCATGTGCCGGATATGCACAGCCGCGAAGTGATGACGAAGACGCGTGAAGTGAAGCAGGATGAGGGGCCGCGTGCAGATTCGTCGCTGGAGGCCTTGGGCAAACTCAAGACGGTGTTTGCTCAGAAAGGCTCGGTCACGGCGGGCAACAGTTCGCAGATGTCGGACGGGGCGGGTGCGGTGCTGCTGTGTTCCGAGGCGGCGCTGAAACGTTACAATCTGACTCCCATCGGCAAGTTCCTCGGCTTCAGCGTGGCGGGCGTGCCGTCGGAGATCATGGGTATAGGACCGAAAGAGGCGATTCCGCGTGTGCTGAAGCAGGTCGGCCTGAGTTTGCAGGATATCGGCTGGATTGAGCTCAACGAGGCATTCGCCGCGCAGTCGCTGGCGGTGATCGGCGATTTGGGGTTGAATCCCGAGATCGTGAATCCGCTGGGCGGGGCCATTGCCTTGGGCCATCCGCTGGGGGCGACGGGGGCGATACGTACGGCGACTTTGATGCATGGCTTGCGTCGCAGGAAGCAGAAGTACGGCATGGTGACGATGTGCATCGGGACGGGCATGGGGGCGGCAGGAATTTTTGAAGCACTGTAAAGGAGAGGATGGAAATGAAAAGAATTTTGGCGGTAGCCTGTGGTTTGTTGTTGAGCTGGAACGCAAGCGCATTGGAAGTGGCCGGCGTGAAATTGCCCGATACTGCCCAGGTCGGGAGTGCGAGTCTTCAACTGAACGGCGCGGGTATTCGCACCAAGCTGTTCTTCAAGATATACGTCAGTGCGCTGTATCTTCCGCAGAAGCAGGCTTCGGCCGAGGCGATCATCGCCGACGAGCGCGAGCATCGCGTGGATTTGCATATCATGCGCGATCTGAGCAGCGAGAAGTTGCTCAATGCCTTCAACGAGGCCATCGAGGCGAACCATACGAAGGAAGAGCTGGGCGCACTGGATGGGCAGCTCAAGGAGATGGCGCAGATTTTCAATGCGGTGAAGGAAGTGAAGCCGGGCGACGTGATCGCGCTCGACTATCTGCCTGCCAGCGGCACGCAAATCAGCGTGAACGGCGCGGCGCGCGGCACGATTGCGGGGGCGGCATTCAATCGTGCTTTGCTCAAGATATGGTTGGGTAACAAACCTGCTCAGGATGACCTGAAGAAAGCGATGCTGGGTGGTTGATTTGGCAGAGCATTTGGAAACGAAGAAGGATCATTTCGATGTGGATCATGATTTCATCGCGCACCTGAACGGGGAATGCCTCGACTGGGCGGGGATGGATGGCGAGGCGCTGCAGCAGGCGCTGCACGCACAGGGTGACGACTGGTACGGATTGGTGAAGGAGCGTTGCCCGCATGTGTTCGCGGCAGCACCGGTATTTATCACCGAGATGCAGTTGCAGCAGATGAAGGCGGTGATTGCGGCGGTGGAAGAGGTGGTGCAGGACGAGAAGGGGGAAGAGGGAAGGGGGATGGAGGGGACATGTCTGGGCGTGTTCTACGGCTACGACTTCCACCTGAACGAGCAGGGCGCGCACCTGATCGAGGTCAATACCAATGCAGGCGGCGCCTTTCTCAATGCACTGCTGCTCGATAGTCAGCGTGAAGCGACGCTGTATGGCGCGGTCCCCGTTCATGCTTCGACAAGCTCAGTACGAACTGAAATCGATCTAGAGCAGGCATTCATCGAGATGTTCCGCAACGAGTGGCGGCTGGTACACGGCGCTGTGCCGCTCAAGACCATCGCCATCGTGGACGAGCAACCCGAAGCGCAATACCTGTATCCCGAGTTCTTGCTGGCACAGAAGATGTTCGGTCGCGCGGGCATCGCTGCGTTCATCGCCGATCCGTCCGCGTTGCAGGCGCGCGATGACGGGCTGTACTGCGAGGGGCAACGAGTCGATCTGGTCTATAACCGCCTCACCGATTTCTCATTGCAGCAGTATCCGCACCTCCGCTCGGCATGGGAAAAGCGGCAGGTCGTGCTGACGCCGAACCCCGCACACCATCAGCAGTATGCGGACAAGCGCAAGCTGGCGTTGTTTTCCGATCCCGCAGCCTTGCGGGCGCAAGGAGTGTCGCAAACCGGAATCGACGCGCTGTCCGCGGGCGTTCCGCAAACGAAGATCGTCGATTCGGCGGATGCCGCGCAATGGTGGGCAGAGCGCAAGCAGTGGTTCTTCAAGCCGGTGAGCGGCTACGGCAGCAAGGGGGCGTATCGCGGCGACAAGCTGACCAAGCGCGTGTTCGAGGAGATCATGCAGGCGGACTACATCGCGCAGCGACTGGCTTTGCCGGGAGAGCGCAAAGTGTGCCCGGCCGGGCTGGAGCCGCAATTGTTGAAGTACGATGTGCGTTGTTACGTTTACGACGGCAGCATCCAGTTGATCGCCGCGCGGCTGTATCAGGGGCAGACCACCAATTTCCGCACGCCCGGCGGGGGGGTTGCGCTGGTTAGGGTAGTGGAGTGATAGTGCGGGTGTCTTCAAAGGTAAGGTAAGTATATAGGCAGTTCTGCATATTGCGCTGTAGGGCATTGGGCAGCAGAATCAACGCCCGACAACGACGAACCCATGGTTCAGTTCGGAGCATTAGATGGACATCGCATTCATAAACCGTTTGTTGTCACCTGCCAGGCTGGGTGGTTTTGCCTTTCGCGTCGGTCCGGATAATCTCAATGTGCGTATCGAGCAGTTGGGTATCCGGGAAGCGATGTATCCGCCGCTCATCGGCAGTCAGCTCATCCTGCAGCCGTTGTTTGTCTGGTTGTTCTGGGACTATGCCTCGCACGGTTTTCTGCTGTTGTGGCTGGCCTGTTTTTACGCGCTGCATGCAACAGAGGTTGTGCACTGGTTCGCGCACAAAAATAAACTGAGAACTATCCGCGAGTGCAGGAATTTGCACTTGCACTTCACTCTATTCGCATTTTCCGCCGGAATCATGTGGGGCGCGGCAGCCGTGCTGTTCTTTCCAGCCGACATCGGCTATCAGGGGCTGATGATCTGCATCATGCTCGGGCTGGTTGCGGGCGCGGTCACGATGAATCCGATTCACCCTCCTTCGCTGTATGTGTACGTATTCGGCATCATGTTTCCGCTGATTGGCCGTGTGGTGGTGATAAATGATTTCATCCATTCCATCCTTGCGATCATGCTGGTCGTGTTCCTGCTGGTGGTTTTGGTGGCGGGCCGGGAATTGAACAAGACGTTCATGTTGTCCCTGACCCAGCGCTTCGAGAATATCGAGCTGCTGCAGCAATTGACGGCGCACAAGGCGGAAATCGAGGAAGCCAGAAGAAAACTCGAACTGACCAACAATGAGCTGCGCAACAACGAGTCCAAGCTGGAACAAAAAGTACAGATGCGCACTGCGGAACTCCTGCAGCGGACTCAGGAGAACGAACTGATCAAGGATACGACCATCGTTGCGCTATCTTCCCTGGCGGAAACCCGCGACAACGAGACAGGGAACCACATACGCCGCACGCAAAACTACATTCGGGCGCTCGCCACCAAATTGAAAGCCCATCCGCGCTTCAACGATTTCCTGACGGACGAGAATATCACCCTGTTGTACAAGATCGCGCCGCTGCACGATGTGGGTAAGGTTGGCATTCCCGACAACATATTGCACAAGCCCGGCAGGCTGACCGAGGAAGAGTTCGAGATCATGAAGACCCATGCTGCACTGGGCGGCAATGCCTTTGCATCGGCCGTGGCCGGCCTGGACATTTCCAGCACTTTTCTTGAGGTGGCATGCCAGATTGCAATGAGCCATCACGAAAAATGGGATGGCAGCGGTTATCCCGCTGGGCTGAGCGGAGAAAGCATTCCCATCCCTGCGCGGCTAATGGCGCTGGCGGATGTGTACGACGCCATGTCCTGCCGCCGCGTGTATAAATCTGCCATCGCGCACGACGAAGTCACCACCGTCATCGTCGAAGGCCGTGGCAAGCACTTCGATCCCGACGTGGTCGATGCCTATCTGGAAATACAGCATCAGTTTGTGGAGATCGCAGAGAGGTACCGCGATTGATCGTTGTCGCGGCTATCTGACGATGACAGGTATGCGTTGCCTGCCGAACTGCCTTGCGAATTTCTCGTAGTGTCCCGCCAGTTTGGTCCCGCAATGCGGGCATTCCCCGTCTTCGGTTAGCGCATATTCGCGAATCAGGTGCCAGTCGCGCACGATGAGCGGCTGCCGGCAATTGGCGCAAAGTGTGGTGCCGCCGCTGGTGTCGTGCACGTTACCGGTGTAAACATGCAGCAGTCCTGCGGAGTGGGCGATCTGCCGCGCTTCGGTCAGTTTGGCGGCGGGCGTGGCCGGAATGTCGGTCATCTTGTAGTCGGGATGGAAAGCGGTAAAGTGCAGCGGCACAGCCGTTCCCAATTCCTTCGCGATCCATTCGCACATCCTGCCGATTTCGTGCGCGCTGTCGTTGTAGCCGGGTATCAGCAGCGTGGTCAGTTCGACCCACACCCGGGTTTCAAGGCACAGGTACTTTAGCGTGTCCAGCACCGGTTGCAGGTGCGCGCTGGTTTGCCGGAAATAGAACTCGTCGGTGAACGCCTTCAGATCCACGTTCGCCGCATCCATTTTGGCGTAAAACTCGGCGCGCGGCTGGGCGTGCATGTAGCCCGCCGTGACCGCCACGGTTTTGACGCCGAGTTCGTGGCAGGCGTCGGCCGTGTCCATCGCATATTCGGCAAAGATCACCGGGTCGTTGTAGGTGAAGGCCACGCTCTTGCATCCCAGTTCGGCAGCATTGCGCGCGATGGTTTCGGGGCTCGCCTGGTTGGCCAGCTTGTCGAAACTCCTGGATTTCGAAATGTCCCAGTTCTGGCAGAATTTGCAGGCGAGGTTGCAGCCCGCTGTGCCGAAACTCAGGATGCTGCTGCCGGGATAGAAATGATTGAGCGGTTTCTTTTCGATGGGGTCGACGCAGAAGCCCGAACTGCGGCCGTAAGTGGTCAGCACCATTGTGTCGCCGACGCGACCGCGCACGAAACAGACGCCGCGCTGCCCCTCGTTCAGTTTGCAGTCGCGCGGGCACAGGTCGCACTGGATGCGGCCGTCGGGGAGCTTGTGCCAATACCGGGCTGGGTATTGCTCGGCGCTGCTGATCGGTTCATCCATGTTGTTCTTCGCCTTCGCGGCGTCCGCCTTCGCGCCACTTACGCACGTTGAAGCGCGACAGCCGGATGTCCTCAGACCAGAAGTCCTCGTCCAGTCCCGCCTGGCTCTTGAGATGCGCAAGATATGCCCGCGGGTCCGGCAAGTCGATCCAGGCATGCGGCAGGAAAGTCGCCTTTCTGGGATGTTCGTCGGGCGTTTTGGCGGAAGCGCCTGCCGGGTTGTATTCCAGTACCACGCCGTCCAGCCCCGGATTCAGTTGTGCGAGCGCTTCCTGCTCGCTGCCGCAGCGAAGCGTTTCATGCGTGCTAAGCAGTGCCACATCGATGACCGCCTCGGCGAATTCAGCTTTGGTGAGCGGTGCAAAACGCGGATCGTGAAAAGCGGCCGCGACGGCGTTTTTACGCACGTCCTCAATGAGTGGCCTGGTTGTTTCGAGGCTACCAACGCAGCCGCGCATTTTTCCGCGCAGTGTCAGCGTGACGAACGTCGCCCCCGGCTCTTCCAGCCAAGCGACATGCGGCAGTTCATGCGAAAGAAAGCCGAGTTCCTTGCCAATGGCTGCACGCGCCAGGTGCAGCAGCGTCTGTCCTCTGTTCAAGTCCGCCATGATCATTCTCCTTGCTGAAGGCGAGCGCGGCATGCCTGTCGCCTCGCCCGGGTTAGCAATCCTGTTCGCGCCATTTGGTGACGGTGTAGCGCGACAGCTTTACGCCCTCCGCCCAGAAGTTGTCGGGCAATCCCGCCTTGCGTTTGAGGTGGGCCATGAATTGGTGCGGTTCGGGCAATTGTTCCCATACCTGCGGCAAAAACGTGCTGCGGTACTGCAGGCCGTACTCGAATATCACGCCGTCGATACCGGGCCGCAATTGCGCCATCGCATCTGCCTCGTGCCGGATTGTCATCGGCTCGCATACCGTCAGCAGTGAAATTTCGACACAAGTGAAGTCGAATTCTTCGGCTGTCAGCGGTACGAATCGCGGGTCGCGCAAAGCGGCCGATACGGCGTTGCTCTTGATATCGGAAAGCAGGGGTCGATGGGCCTGCAACGTGCCTATGCAGCCGCGCAACTCCCCGTATTGGGTAAGCGTGACGAAGCAGGCGCCATGCTCTTCCAGCCATGGTGTCGTTTCGTCCGCCGTATGCGAAATATTCAGTGCGCGCGCAATCGCGGCACGCGCAATCGCAAGTAATATTTTTCCTCGTTCTTCAATCGACACGCTTCGATACCTCCTGTTAATCCGTGTGATCGGCGCGGGTAAAAGCAAACGCCGCATATCCGACCACTTTATGATGTGACCCCGCAGTGTCTCCGGAGTTTCGCAGATCAAGCAGATGCGGGACGAGACCGTGCGTGTGCGCTGCGACGATCATGCCGCTGATCGGGATGCTGCCGCAGGCCTGTTCGTGATCGGCGAGCTGGCGCAACCGGATAATGTCCTCGGCGGTCTTGGCATCGGCAATCTGTGCAGCGGCATAGGGCAGGTAATGCGACAGATCGGAGCTGATCACGATCAGTGTCTCTGCGCCGCCCCAGACGGCCTCCAGCACTTCGGCCACTTCCTGCGCGGTGGCCATGCCTACCGCCAGCGGCACCAGGGTGAAGTCGTCCAGTACGCTTTGCAGGAAAGGTAGTTGTACTTCCAGCGAGTGTTCGAGCGCATGCGCTTCGCTGTTGATACTGACTTGCGGCAACCGCGCAATAGCGCGCATTGCTGCCGAATCGAGCATTACCCGTCCCAGCGGTGTGTCGAATGCCTCGGCGTCCGGCAAGGCCAAGCCGCGCACGGCGACACGATGGGTGGGGCCGAGCAGCACCACGCGGCGAATCTGCGGTGCAGTGGCCTTCAGCGTGGCATAGGCGCTTGCCGCAATCGCCCCGGAATAGACGTAACCCGCATGCGGCACGATCAATGCCTTGGGGTACAAAGCCTGCGAACTGGCCGCAGCCAGAAATCCCCGCACTTCGCCGGCAAGTTGTTGCGGATCGGCGGGATAAAACATACCTGCGACGGCAGGAGGGCGTACGGTAGGCATGGCTGTCTCCTCTATTTTTCCAATATGGCGGCTGACGGCGAAGAATCAAGGCATTCTGAGTGACGGGCGCTCAACATGCGTGTCGCCAAGCGGTCAGATAACGACTCTTTACGCCAGTCTGGCGCAAAAATCTTCTTTATCAACAGTGCCCCGATTTCCCGCTTGAGTGGCATGGACTTTGCTGCCATTCCGCAAAAGCGTGCATACGCATGATTTGCACGAGCAAGTCCACCAGGCGATACAGGAGCGAAGTTGAAAGCAGGTTCCAATAAAGACACGGCATCCCGGACATGCGGCAAATGCGGCAAGACCATCCGCATGCGCGACGATGCAAGCAGGGTGCTATGCACCGCCATTTTGGGCGTGATGGATGCGGGGTTTGAGGATGTATGCGAACACTACGTGGAGCGCGCCGAATCCCCCGTGTTCCAGGACCCCGACTAAACCCTCCGCCAGTCGATTATGCTGCGCTTGCGCGCCAGCTTCCGCAATCCAGTTCCAGCGAATTTCCAAACAATAGTGATTATGAATTTTGCGGCCAGCGGCTGCGTCGGCTGCTATCGGCGTGACAAATAGCGTGTTCTGCGTCAATATTAAAAAGTTGCGGTTGAATCGCATGTAGCCGCAAACGCAGGCGCAAATTCAGCGTCGGGTCGCTGGCGAGGGACGTGAATCCTGCGTTCATTCCGATGTTTCACTTGTCCGCAAGCCGGTGCCGGCCCTGAAAGCATGCTCCGTATTTCTTATTCTTAAGAGGGAAAGTCATGACAACACCGAAGATTTATTGGACCCAGGTAGATGAAGCGCCCGGGCTGGCAACGTACTCTTTACTGCCTATCGTCCAGGCCTTCACCAAGGCGGCCGGTGTTGTCGTAGAAACGAAGAATATCTCCCTCGCGGACCGTATCATCGCGAACTTTCCGGAAAACCTGACTTCAGAGCAGCGCATTGCAGACGAACTGACCGAACTGGGCGAACTCACCCTGAGGCCGGAAGCCAACATCATCAAACTGCCGAATGTCAGCGCTTCGACCCCGCAGTTGAAGGCGGCCATCAAGGAATTGCAGGCGCTGGGTTTCAAAGTCCCGGATTATCCCGAAGATCCCAAAACGGATGCGGAAAAAGACATCAAGGCGCGCTACAGCAAGGTGCTGGGCAGCGCGGTCAACCCCGTATTGCGCGAAGGCAATTCCGACCGCCGCGCAGCAGCCTCGGTCAAGCAATTCGCGAGAAAGCATCCGCACAAGATGGGCGCCTGGAGCGCCGATTCGAAGACGCATGTTGCACACATGACTGCGGGCGATTTCTACGGCAGCGAAAAATCGGTCACGGTCGCCGAGGCGGGCAGCTTCAGGATCGAGTTCGTCGGCGCGGACGGCAAGGCGACTGTGCTCAAGGACAAGACACCGCTCAAGGCGGGCGAGGTCGTTGACGCATGCGTGTTGAGCCGCAACGCGCTGCGCGCGTTCTACGAAGAGCAGATACAGGACGCCAAAAAGCAGGGTGTGCTGCTGTCGCTGCACCTCAAGGCCACCATGATGAAGGTTTCCGATCCCATCATGTTCGGCCATGCGGTGACCGTGTATTTCAAGGATGTGTTCGAGAAGCACGCCGCGACCATCAAGCAACTGGGTGTCAACGTCAACAACGGTTTCGGCGATTTGCTCGCGAAGATCGCCACTTTGCCGGAAGCCAAGCGTGCCGAGATCGAAGCCGACATCCAGGCCGTTTACAAGACCCGTCCCGAACTGGCGATGGTCAATTCCGACAAGGGCATCACCAATCTGCATGTGCCCAGCGACGTGATTGTGGATGCGTCCATGCCCGCGATGATCCGTGACTCCGGAAAGATGTGGGGCACGGACGGCAAGCTGCACGATACCAAGGCCATGATCCCGGACCGCTGCTATGCGCGGATTTACCAGGTGGTCATCGACGACTGCAAGAAGCATGGCGCCTTCGATCCCAAGACCATGGGCTCCGTGCCCAATGTTGGCCTGATGGCGCAGCAGGCGGAAGAGTACGGTTCGCACAACAAGACTTTCGAAGCGCCGGCCAAAGGCAAGGTGCGTGCCGTGGATGCTGAAGGCAATACCTTGTTGGAGCAGGATGTGGAGCAGGGCGACATCTTCCGCATGTGCCAGGCGAAAGATGCGCCTATTCAGGATTGGGTCAAGCTGGCGGTTTCGCGCGCGCGTTTGAGCAACACGCCGGCCGTGTTCTGGCTGGACAAGAACCGCGCGCACGATGCGCAGATTATCCGCAAAGTGGAACGCTATCTGAAGGATCACGATACCAGCGGTCTGGATATCCGCGTCATGACGCCGGAAGACGCGATCCAGTTTTCGCTGGACCGTATCCGCGCGGGCAAGGACACGATCTCCGTGACCGGTAACGTGTTGCGCGATTATTTGACCGACTTGTTCCCAATCCTTGAGCTGGGTACCAGCGCCAAGATGCTGTCCATTGTGCCGTTGATGGCCGGCGGCGGTTTGTTCGAGACCGGCGCGGGCGGCTCGGCGCCCAAGCATGTGCAGCAGTTCCAGGAAGAAGGCTATTTGCGCTGGGATTCACTGGGTGAGTTTTTGGCGCTGGGCGTGTCGCTGGAACATCTGGCGCAGACATTCAAGAATCCGAAAGCGCAGGTTTTGGCGGATACACTCGATCAGGCCAACGGCAGAATCCTGGACAACAACAAGTCTCCGGCGCGCAAGGTCGGCGAAATCGACAATCGCGGCAGTCATTTCTATCTCGCGCTGTACTGGGCCGAAGCATTGGCTGCGCAGACCAAGGACAAGGAGATTCAGACTCGTTTCGCCCCGTTGGCCAAGGCGCTCAAGGACAACGAAGCCAAGATCAATGCGGAGTTGATCGCGGCCCAGGGCAAGCCCGTGGACATGGGCGGTTACTACCTGCCCGATTTCGGCAAGACGTCCAGGGCGATGCGCCCCAGTGCAACGTTCAATGCGGCGCTGGAAGCGATTTAATCCGAAGCCGGATTAACTGCAGCAGGAATTGAAAATGGCCGCTAAGCGGCCATTTTCAATTTGCAGATTTAATCGTGATGCGTTTTCTGTTTCTTTGCAGGGCATCGGACTGACGATGCCCTGCAAATGACGGCTTAACCCAACAGATGGGTCACCATCTGGCGCTCGCCCAGCAACTCGTTGTAGCTTTCCATCATGTGCTTGCGGCCGGTGTCGGTGATCGTCAGGCCTTGCACGATCTTGTAAGTGCCGTTGCTGCAGGTGACGGGGAAGCCGTACAGCACGCCCTCGGGAATGCCGTAGCTGCCGTCGGAAGGGATGCCCATGGAGACCCAGTCGCCTTCCGGCGTGCCCAGCAACCAGTCGCGGACATGCCCAACGGCCGCATTGGCGGCGCTTGCCGCACTGCTCAGGCCGCGTGCCTCGATGATGGCTGCGCCGCGCTTTTGCACGGTGGGCACGAAGGTGCTGGCGATCCAGTCGTGGTCCTTCAACTCGTCCAGTACCTTGCGGCCGCCGACTTCGGAGTGCGACAGGTCGGGATATTGTGTGCTGGAGTGGTTGCCCCACACGACCATTTTCTTGATGTCGATGGTGGGCTTGTTCAATTTGAGACCGACCTGGCTGACGGCACGGTTGTGGTCCAGGCGCATCATGGCGGTGAAGTTCTTCGGGTCGATGTCGGGTGCGTTCTTTTGTGCGATGAGTGCGTTGGTGTTGGCGGGGTTGCCCACGACCAGCACCTTGACGTTGCGCGAAGCGACTTCGTTCAGCGCCTTGCCCTGTACGGAGAAGATCGCACCGTTGGCTTCCAGCAGGTCCTTGCGTTCCATGCCCTTGCCGCGCGGACGCGCGCCGACCAGCAGAGCGACCTCGACATCGCGGAATGCTACGCGCGGATCGTCAGTGGTAATCACTTGCTTGAGCAGGGGGAATGCGCAGTCATCCAGTTCCATCGCCACGCCGTTCAAGGCCTGCTGTGCGGGCGCGATGTCCAGCAGTTGCAGAATGATCGGCTGGTCGCGACCGAGCATGTCACCATTAGCGATACGGAACAATAAGTTGTAACCGATTTGGCCTGCTGCGCCGGTGACTGCTACACGGATTGGAGCTTTCATGGTGACCTCGTTGTTGTGTTGGAAAAACAAATTATAAATCCAGTTATTGGGTGCGAATTATTAAATATTCACCACCGAATTATAAATTCTGGTCCCGGGCGCCCAAATTCGCCTTGTGCCGCAGTCCTTTTGCTTTTCACTGTCTGGGCGTAGGTGTAGGATTGCGCCATTCGATTTTTTGCTGCGGAAAAATGGACATGATTAAAAAACGCCCCAAGCATCTCGCGCTTCACAAGATCCAATTCCCCCTCCCAAGTTACGTCTCTATCCTTCATCGCGTCAGCGGTGCTGTTCTGTTCCTGGCCCTACCCGTGTTGTTGCTGGTGTTCGATCAAAGCCTGCGTTCCATCGAAACCTACACCAACCTGGCGGAGTGTCTCGCTAACCCCTTGCTGAAACTGATGCTGCTGGGGTTGATGTGGGCGTTCCTGCATCACTTCTGTGCCGGTCTGCGCTATCTGGCGATTGACCTGCATCTGCTTCCGACGCTTGCGGCCGCACGCTCCAGCAGCGTCTGGGTGCTGGCAGTCAGTCTGACGTTGACTATCGTGTTTGGGGTGAAATTATGGTGAACCGTATTGTAACCGGCGCGCATTACGGTCTGCGCGATTGGCTGGCGCAGCGCTTTACTGCCGTCGTGATGGCCGTGTATGCGGTGTTTATCGTGGTGTATCTGCTGCTGCAGCCGTCCTTCGGTTACGACACCTGGATCGGTTTGTTTTCCGGCAACATCATGCGCACTTTCTCTCTGCTGTTTCTGCTTACCCTGTTCTATCACGCGTGGATCGGCGTACGAGACATCGTGATGGACTATGTGAAGCCGGCCAGTATCCGTCTGTTGATTCATGTGTTGGTCATTCTTGCGCTGGTGCTGTATGTGATCTGGTCAGTGCAAATTCTGTGGGGATTGTGATGGCATTGGCAAAAAGAACATTCGATGTGGTGGTGGTGGGTGCGGGCGGTGCGGGCATGCGCGCGGCATTGTCTTTGTCCGAAGCCGGACTCAAGGTTGCTGTCCTGTCCAAAGTATTCCCGACGCGTTCGCATACCGTCGCGGCGCAGGGCGGCATCGCCGCCTCGCTGGGCAACGTGAATGAAGACAACTGGCACTGGCATATGTACGACACTGTCAAAGGTTCGGACTACCTGGGCGACCAGGATGCCATCGAATACATGTGCCGTGCGGCACCCGAGGTGGTGTACGAACTGGAGCACTTCGGCATGCCGTTCGACCGCCTGGACAGCGGCAAAATCTACCAGCGTCCGTTCGGTGGGCATATGCAGGAATACGGAAAAAACCCGGTGCCGCGCGCGTGTGCAGCAGCCGACCGTACCGGCCATGCGCTGTTGCATACGCTGTACCAGCAGAACGTGCGGGCCAACACCAATTTCTTCGTGGAATGGATGGCGCTCGACCTGATCCGCGACCAGGACGGCGACGTACTGGGCGTGGTGGCGATGGAGATCGAAACTAGCGAAGTCATGATCCTGCAGGCGCGCGCCACGCTGTTTGCAACAGGCGGTGCGGGCCGTATCTTCTCGGCAAGTACCAATGCCTTCATCAATACCGGCGACGGACTCGGGATGGCGGCGCGAGCAGGTATTCCATTAGAAGACATGGAATTCTTTCAGTTCCATCCGACCGGTGTGCACGGCGCGGGCGTGTTGATTACCGAGGGCGTGCGCGGCGAGGGCGGCTATCTGGTGAACAAGGACGGCGAGCGTTTCATGCCGCGTTATGCGCCGACAGCAAAAGATCTGGCCAGCCGCGACGTGGTGTCGCGTGCCATGGCTACCGAGATCAAGGAAGGTCGCGGCTGCGGCCCTCAAGCCGACCACGTGCTGCTTAAGCTCGATCACCTGGGCGACGAAGTGATCCGTCACCGTCTGCCCGGTATCCGCGACATCGCCATCAAGTTTGCGCACGTCGATCCATCCAAAGCCCCCATTCCCGTGGTGCCGACTGCGCACTACATGATGGGTGGCATCCCTACCAACTATCGCGGACAAGTCGTCGCGCCGCGCGGTACGTCGCCGGAAGACGTGGTGCAGGGTTTCTACGCAGTCGGCGAATGCGCCTGCGTGTCGGTGCACGGCTCCAACCGCCTGGGCTGCAACTCGCTGCTCGACCTGATCGTGTTCGGCCGCGCGGCCGCACGCCAGATCATTGAAGACCTGAAGAGCAACCCGAATCCGAAACCTTTGCCGGCCGATGCGGCAGATCGTCCGTTGGCGCGCCTGGCGCGGCTGGAAAACCAGAAAAACGGCGAGCGCGTGTCGGATGTCGGCGATGCAATGCGTAGAACCATGCAGTTGCATTGCGGCGTATTCCGCTTCCCCGACCTGATGGCCGAGGGCGTGACAAAAATTCGCGAAGTGGCGGAACGCGTGCGCAATACAGAGATCGCAGACAAGAGCAAGGTGTTCAATACGGCGCGCGTTGAGGCGCTGGAGCTGGACAATCTGATCGAGGTCGCACAAGCCACCATGACCGCTGCCGAGGCGCGCAAGGAAAGCCGCGGAGCGCATGCGCGCGAGGACTTCCCCGAGCGCGACGACAAGAACTGGCTGAAGCATTCACTGTATTACAGCGAGGGATACCGGCTCGATTACAAACCGGTGCACTTGAAGCCGCTGACAGTGGAGTCGTTCCCGCTCAAAGCGCGCGTGTACTGATAAAACAACTAGCCTTCCTGCCGGGCGACCTGAATGCGGTTGCCGGGCGGCAGGTACCAGGAGTCAGACGATGAAATTCAGGATCTACCGTTACAACCCCGATACCGATACTGCGCCGTACATGCAGGATTTCGAGCTGAGTCTGGAAGCAGGCGATGCCATGCTGCTGGATGCGCTGATGCTGCTGCGGCAGCAGGACGATAGCATCGGTTTTCGCAAGTCCTGCCGCGAAGGCGTGTGCGGTTCCGATGCAATGAATATCAACGGGCGTAACGGTCTGGCCTGCGTCACTTCGCTGTCCTCGCTCAAACAGCCGATCGAATTGCGTCCGCTGCCGGGATTGCCCGTTATCCGCGACCTGATCGTAGATATGACCCAGTTCTTCAAGCAATACCATTCGATCAAGCCGTATCTGGTGAACAACGATCCGCCGCCCGAAACCGAGCGCCTGCAGTCGCCGAAGGATCGTCTGGAGCTGGATGGATTGTACGAGTGCATATTGTGCGGTTGCTGCTCGACAGCATGCCCCTCTTTCTGGTGGAATCCGGATAAATTCGTCGGCCCGGCCGGCCTGTTGCAGGCCTATCGCTTCATCGCCGACACGCGCGACCAGGATACGGCGGCGCGTCTGGACAACCTGGAAGATCCGTACCGCCTGTTCCGTTGCCATACCATCATGAATTGCGTCGATGTGTGCCCCAAGGAGCTGAACCCGACCGAGGCCATCGGCAAGATCAAGGATATGATGGTGAAGCGCACGGTATGACGAAGCAGGAATCGGCCATTTCGGATCCCGATTCATCGGTTCTCGATCCAGTGGCGTTGGAGCGCGTGCGCTGGCGTTGCAGGCGCGGCCTGCTGGAACTCGATATTGTATTACGCCGTTTTATCGATCAAAGATACCCGTTGATGACTAACGCCCAACGGGTAATTTTTGATGAATTGCTGGACCTCCCGGACACAGAACTCTGGGATGTAATTACGGGGAAAAAGGAGCCGACACAGGCGCATCACAGCGTCGTGTTGGGTTGGTTAAAAGAAGTTTGAACGAAACGAGGTTGAAAATGGAAAGCAAACGTGTCGCAACACTGACTTTGGATGACGGACGCACGATCGAACTGCCGATCTTTTCCGGTACGCTCGGCCCCGATGTGATCGACATCCGCGCCCTGGGCAAACTGGGCGTGTTTACTTACGATCCAGCCTTCTTTTCCACTTCAAGTTGTACCTCCGAGATCACCTTCATCGACGGCGATGCGGGCTTGCTCTACTACCGAGGCTACCCCATCGAGCAACTGGCCGAAAAGTCCGACTTTCTGGAAGTCTGCTATCTGCTGCTGAACGGCGAATTGCCGACGGCGGAGCAGAGGGCCCAGTTCAACCAAAGCATCACGCATCACACCATGGTGCACGACCAGTTGGCTCGTTTCTTCAACGGCTTCCGCCGCGACGCGCACCCGATGGCGGTGATGGTCGGTGTGGTGGGCGCGCTGTCGGCCTTCTATCACGATTCGCTGGATATCACCGACGCGCATCACCGCACCGTTTCGGCACAGCGCCTGCTGGCCAAGGTGCCGACCATTGCCGCGATGACGCACAAATACAGCGTCGGCGAGCCCTTCATGTACCCCAAGAACAAGCTTGGTTTCGTCGAGAACCTGATGTACATGATGTTCGCCACCCCGGCAGACGACTATGTGCCCAATCCGGTACTGGTGCGCGCGCTGGAGCGCATCCTGATTCTGCATGCAGACCACGAGCAGAACGCTTCCACCTCGACCGTGCGCCTGGCCGGATCGAGCGGCGCCAATCCCTTCGCCTGTATCGCCTCCGGCATTGCGGCCCTGTGGGGGCCGGCTCACGGCGGAGCCAACGAAGCCGCGCTGAAGATGCTGGAAGAGATCGGCGATGTGTCGCGCGTAGCTGAATACGTGCAGGGTGTGAAGGACAAGAAATACAAACTCATGGGTTTCGGCCATCGCGTCTACAAGAACATGGACCCGCGCGCTTCCGTGATGCGCCAGACCTGTTACGAGGTGCTGAAGGAACAAAAGCTGGAGAACGACGGTCTGTTTGAACTGGCAATGGTGCTGGAGAAAACCGCTTTGAGCGACCCGTATTTCATCGAGCGCAAGTTGTACCCGAACGTGGACTTTTACTCGGGCATCGTGCTGCGCGCGCTGGGTATCCCGTCCAACATGTTCACGGTGATATTCGCGGTTGCCCGCACCATCGGCTGGGTGTCGCAGTGGAATGAAATGATCTCGGATTCCGAATACAAGATCGGCCGTCCGCGCCAGTTGTATCGAGGTGCCGTGCGGCGCGATTTCGTGCCTGTTGCCAAACGCTAAGCAACGCGAGGTGGATCATGAATGCACCTGACAATTATCTGCAGATGATGAGTAGCACTTCGCCGCTGTCCGGCGGAAACAACGTGTTTGTCGAGGGGCTGTACGAGGACTATCTGCAGGATGCGTCCTCAGTTCCGGCCGAATGGCGCGCCTATTTCGACAATTTGCAGGCGGCCAATGCCCGGCGCGATGTGGCCCATAGCCCGATACAGCGCGGCTTCCTGGAGCTGAACAAACGCCAGGCCGAGGAGCATGCGGACGAAACGCGCAAGCAGGCTTCGGTGCTGCAACTCATCAATGCCTACCGTTTTCTCGGCGTGCGCATCGCCGAACTCGATCCGCTGAAGCGCCATCCCGCACAGGACGTGGCCGAGTTGAACCCGTCCTATTACGGGTTCGGCGAGGCAGACATGGGCGATACTTTCTTCACCGGTTCGCTGGTGGGCGGTGCGCGCATGACCCTGCAGGAAATCCTCCAGCGCCTGCGCCGCATCTATTGCAGCAGCGTCGGTGCGGAGTATATGTACATCAGCAGCGTTGTCGAAAAACGCTGGATACAGGCGCGTCTGGAAGGCCCCTCGGGCGAGATCCAGTACCCGAACGAGACCAAGAAACGCGTCATGGAACGCCTGACTGCGGCCGAAGGGCTGGAGCGCTACCTGCATACCAAGTACGTCGGCCAGAAGCGTTTCTCGCTCGAGGGCGGCGACACGCTGATTCCCATGCTTGACCATCTGCTGCAGCGTGCAGGCACCCAGGGCGTGAAAGAATCCGTGATCGGCATGGCGCACCGCGGCCGCTTGAATGTGCTGATCAACACGCTGGGCAAGCTGCCCAGGGACTTGTTTGCGGAATTCGAGGGCATCCATACCGAACACCTGTCCGCCGGCGACGTGAAATACCACCAGGGATTCTCGTCGGATATTGCCACGCCGGGCGGTCCCATGCACCTCACGCTGGCGTTCAATCCCTCGCATCTGGAGATCGTCAATCCGGTAGTGGAAGGCTCGGTGCGCGCACGGCAGCACCGCCGCCACGATGTCAAAGGCAAACAGGTGCTGCCCATCCTGTTGCACGGCGACTCGGCCTTCGGCGGGCAGGGCGTGAATCAGGAGACCTTTAACCTGTCGCAAACGCGCGGCTATGGTACCGGCGGCACGGTACATATTGTCGTTAACAACCAGATCGGCTTTACCACGTCCGACCCGCGCGACATGCGCTCGTCGCTGTATTGCACCGACGTGGCGAAGATGGTCGATGCACCCATCTTCCACGTGAACGCGGACGATCCCGAAGCGGTGCTGCTGATCACCGAGATCGCAATCGACTATCGCATGCACTTCGGCAAGGATGTGGTGGTGGACCTGGTGTGCTTCCGCAAGCTGGGCCACAACGAGCAGGACGAACCGCTGGTCACCCAGCCGTTGATGTACCGCAAGGTCAACCAGCACCCGGGGACGCGTGCGTTGTATGCCCAGCGCCTGGTCGAGCAGGGTGTGCTGGCTGCGGATGAACCGGATGCCATGGTCGCCGCCTACCGGCGCGCGATGGACGAAGGGCATAATCCAATACAGCCGGTCCTGGCCGGGTCCAAGCCTGAATTTACCGTGAGCTGGTCCGAATTCAAGGGCAATATTCCGTGGCGCACGCCCGCCGCGACCGGCCTGCCGCTGGAACGCTTGAAGCAATTGGCGCAACGTCTGGTCGCCATTCCGGAGAATTTCAAGCTGCATTCGCGCGTGGAAAAGATCATTGCCGACCGCATTGCAATGAGCAACGGCGAGCTGCCGCTGGATTGGGGCATGGCCGAAAATCTCGCCTATGCCAGCCTGGTGGCGCAGGGCTATCCGGTGCGTCTGTCCGGCGAGGATAGCGGTCGCGGCACGTTCTTCCATCGGCATGCGGTGCTGCATGACCAGAATCGCGAGCAGTGGGACAAGGGCATCTTTATTCCGCTGCAGAACATTGCGCAGGACCAGGCTGATTTCATCGTGATCGATTCCATACTCTCGGAAGAGGCCGTGCTGGGATTCGAATACGGTTATGCCACGGCCGAGCCGAATACGCTGACCGTGTGGGAAGCCCAGTTCGGCGATTTCGTCAACGGCGCGCAGGTGGTCATCGACCAGTTCATCACCTCCGGCGAAGCCAAGTGGGGCAGGCTGTGCGGCCTGACCATGCTGCTGCCGCACGGCTACGAAGGGCAGGGTCCGGAACACTCTTCGGGCCGTATCGAGCGCTATTTGCAACTGTGTGCAGACTACAACATTCAGGTGTGCGTGCCGACCACGTCCGCGCAGATATTCCATCTGCTGCGCCGCCAGATGCTGCGTCCCTACCGCAAGCCGCTCGTCGTATTTACGCCCAAGAGTCTGTTGCGCAGCAAGGACGCTGCTTCCCCGCTGCAATTGTTCGAGGAAGGTTCGTTCCAGACAGTGATTCCGGAAGTCGAGGCGATGACCGCCGCGAAAGCCAAACGCATTATCGTATGCAGCGGCAAAGTCTATTTCGATCTCCTCAAGCATCGCCGCGAAAAAGGCCTGGAGAACACGCCCGTCATCCGGCTGGAGCAGCTTTATCCTTTCCCGCACGACGAATTTGCCGCACAGATCGCGGCCTACCCGAACGCCACCGAACTGATGTGGTGCCAGGAAGAGCCGGGCAACCAGGGGGCATGGCATCGCATCCAGCATTACCTGCTGCGTCATATGCGCAAGGACATGCGTCTTGGTTATGCTTTGCGCTCATCGTCGGCTTCGCCCGCGGCGGGGTATCTGGCAACGCACAACGAGCAGCAGAAAGCGGTGATCGAAGCCGCTTTCCGCCCCGATATTGATGTCAAGAACAAACCAGGAGCACACCATGAGCATCATTGAAGTCAAAGTCCCGCAGCTTTCCGAATCGGTATCCGAAGCTTCCTTGCTGACCTGGCATAAACAAGTCGGGCAGGCCGTGAAGGAAGGCGAAAACCTGATCGACATCGAAACCGACAAGGTCGTGCTGGAGTTGCCGGCGATCAAGAGCGGTGTGCTGGTCAAGATCATCAAGGCGGACGGCGCAAAGGTCGGCAGCGGCGAAGTCATCGCCCAGATCGACACGACTGCTGTCGCACAAGCTGCTGCTCCAGTTCCTGCGGCAGCGCCCGTAGCTGCTGCACCCGTTGCGGCGGCGGTCAGCGCTCCGGCGGCATCTGCGCAGCCCGCAGCCGTTTCGCCATCCGCCCGCAAACTGGCGCATGCGCATGACGTGGATGCCGCCAGCCTGCAGGGCAGCGGCCGCGGCGGACTGGTGACCAAGGAAGACGTGCTGGGTGCCGTGCAGCAACCCGCAGCCGGAAGAGCGCCCGCAGTTGCCGCACCGGCGGGCGACCGTCCCGAACAGCGCGTGCCGATGACACGTATCCGCCAGCGCATCGCCGAACGCCTGCTGCAATCGCAACAGAATTCCGCGATCCTGACCACGTTCAACGAAGTGAACATGCAGCCGGTGATCGAGCTGCGCAACAAATACAAGGAAGCCTTCGAGAAGAAACACGGCGTAAAGCTCGGCTTCTCCTCGTTCTTCGTCAAGGCGGTCGTGATCGCGCTGCAGAAGTTCCCCATCGTCAACGCCTCGGTGGACGGCAACGACATCATCTATCACGGCTTCTTCGACATCGGCATGGCCATCGGCAGCGAGCGCGGCCTGGTGGTGCCCATCCTGCGCGATGCGGACAAGATGTCCATTGCTGAAATCGAGAAAAGCATCGCGGAATACGCCGCGCGCGCCAAGGTCGGCAAGATCACCATGGAAGAATTGACCGGCGGCACGTTCTCCATCACCAACGGCGGCGTGTTCGGTTCCATGCTTTCCACGCCCATCATCAACCCGCCACAAAGCGCCATTCTGGGTATCCATGCCACCAAGGACAGGCCGGTGGCGGAGAACGGCCAGATCGTGATCCGTCCGATGAACTACCTCGCGCTATCCTACGATCACCGCATCATCGACGGCCGCGAAGCAGTGCAGTTCCTCGTCACGATCAAGGAAGTGCTGGAAGAATTCCCGGCACGCGTGCTGCTGGATCTGTAAATGAAGACCTTCCGCGCCTTCCGGATTTTCGACGAGGACGGCAAGTCCGGCGGTCGCCTCGTCGAGTTGTCTCTTGACGATCTCGATCCCGGCGAGGTGGTCATACGCGCGCATTTCTCGGGCGTCAATTACAAGGATGCGCTGGCTGCGACCGGCGCCGGCAAAGTCATACGCCGTTTTCCCTGCGTGGGCGGCGTGGATGTTTCCGGTGTGGTCGAGTCTTCAACGGATGCGCGCTACAAGGCGGGCGATCAGGTGCTGGTGACCGGCTATCACATGGGCGTCGCGCATGACGGCGGCTTTGCGGAATACGTGCGCGCGCCGGCGGATTGGGTTGTGCCGCTGCCGGCCGGGCTTTCGCTGTTCGAGGCGATGGCGCTGGGTACGGCCGGATTCACCGCGGCGCTGGCTATCCATCGTCTGGAACAGAACGAACTTGCGCCGGACAATGGCAAAGTGATCGTCACCGGAGCAAGTGGCGGGGTGGGCAGTCTGGCCGTGCGCATGCTGTCACGGCTCGGCTACCGGGTTGTCGCGCTGACCGGCAAGGCAAGCGAAAAGGATTATCTGCTTGCGCTGGGCGCAAGCGAAGTCTTGTTGCGCAGCGAGGTCGACTTCGGCAGCAAACGTCCTTTGGAAAGAGAATTGTGGGCAGGCGCACTGGATGCCGTCGGCGGGGACACGCTGGCCTGGCTGACCCGCACCATGCAACAGAACGGGGCGATTGCCAGTTTTGGCAACGCGGGCGGTCTGGAACTGCACACTTCGGTTTTTCCATTCATCCTGCGCGGCGTCAAATTGCTCGGCGTGGATTCGGCCGCCACGGCGATGCCCTTGCGCAGGCAGATGTGGCAGCGCCTGGCCGGCGATTTGCGCATCGAACAAATCGGGCAGATCGCCCATCGCATCACCTTGGACGACCTGTCGGACGTCTGCGCAAAGCTGATCGCCAACGGCTCGCACGGGCGCTCGGTTGTGGAATTCGCGCCGAACTAGAATCCGCTCGGTTATAATGCGCGCCCTCTGGAGTCTTGTCATGACTCCAAGCGCGAAAGTGGCGGAATTGGTAGACGCACTGGATTTAGGTTCCAGCGCCGCAAGGCGTGCAGGTTCGAGTCCTGTCTTTCGCACCAGACTACACCAGTTTTTTCCGGTAAGCTCTTAATGCCTTACAGGCATTAAGTGAATTCTTTGTTGCAGACGCTCATTATTTCTTTTTGAATTGCCCCGGCCGGGCTAAACGGCTATATTGGGGCCAAGGAGCCAAGAGATGCCAAGTGATCTACAGAACAAGCGCTCCATTCTAGACGCGCGCCATCACGACCCTTTTTCATATCTGGGCTTGCATCAAAGCAAGTCCGGCTGGACTTTGCGGGTCTTTCAGCCTCATGCAACACAGGTTTCCGTTCATGACGGGGATGAGTGGCGTGCGCTGGAGCGCGACAATACCGGCGGTTTTTACCAGTGGCAGGGCAAAAAAGCCCCGCCCGCCCCTTGTCGCCTGAAACTGAGTTTCTTCAATCACGATATCGAAGTGCACGATGCCTACAGCTTCGGCAGCAGCATCAGCGAACACGATCTTCACCTTTTCTCCGAAGGCCGCCTGGAGCAGGCCTACCGCATGCTCGGCGCGCACCACATGGAGTGCGAAGGCGTGTGGGGCGTGCGCTTTGCGGTCTGGGCGCCGAATGCCGAGCGCGTCAGCGTGGTGGGCGATTTCAACGGCTGGGACGGGCGTATCAATCCCATGCGCGTGCTGGGCAGCACCGGCGTGTGGGAGATTTTTGTGCCCGACATCGGTTTGGGCGAATTCTATAAATACGAGATACGCAATCGCAGTTCCGGCCAGATATTCGTCAAGACCGATCCCTATGGTCTGAGTTTCGAGTTGCGCCCGGGCACGGCATCCAGAGTAGTCGAACTGGACGGATATCAGTGGCGCGATTCGGCATGGCAGGAAGAACGCGCGCGCCGCGACTGGATACATGCGGCTTTGAACGTGTACGAAGTGCATGCCGGTTCGTGGAAGCGGCATTGGGACGGGCGTTTCTACAATTTCCGCGAACTGGCGGACAGTCTCGTGCCCTATGTGCAGGAGATGGGCTTTACGCATATCGAACTGATGCCGGTCAGCGAGCATCCGCTGGACGAATCCTGGGGTTACCAGACCACGGGCTATTTCGGCGTGACCAGCCGCTACGGCACACCCGACGATTTCAGGTATTTCGTGGATGCCTGCCACGTCGTCGGCATCGGCGTCATCCTCGACTGGGTGCCCGCGCACTTCCCCAAGGATGCCTTCGCCCTGGCGCGTTTCGACGGGACGTCGCTGTATGAACATGAAGATCCGAGACTGGGCGAACACCAGGATTGGGGCACGCTGATTTTCAATTACGGCCGCAACGAAGTGCGCAATTTCCTGATGGCCAACGCGCACTACTGGCTGAGCGAGTTCCATATCGACGGATTGCGGGTGGATGCGGTGGCCTCCATGCTGTACCTGGATTATTCGCGTCAGGCGGGCCAATGGCTGCCGAACAAATACGGCGGCCGCGAGAACATCGAGGCGGTGGATTTTTTCCGCGAACTCAATGTGATGACCCACGAGCGTTTCCCCGGAACCCTGACACTGGCCGAGGAATCGACTTCCTGGCCCATGGTGTCGCGCCCCACCTATCTGGGTGGACTGGGATTCTCCATGAAGTGGAACATGGGTTGGATGAACGACACGCTCGAATACATCGAGCACGATCCGGTGCACCGCCGCTATCACCACAACAAACTGACTTTCGGCCAACTCTACAACTACACCGAAAACTTCATGGTGCCGTTTTCGCACGACGAAGTGGTGCACGGAAAAAAATCGCTGCTGGACAAGATGCCGGGCGATCCCTGGCAGAAGTTTGCCAACTTGCGTCTGCTGTTCACCTATCAGATGACCTATCCGGGCAAGAAGCTCAACTTCATGGGCAACGAATTCGCCCAAGGGTACGAGTGGAAAGTCGGTTCGGAGCTGGATTGGCATCTGCTCGGGCGCCGCGAGCATAGCGGGGTGCAGGCCGCATTGCGCGATCTCAACCGTCTGTATGCCGAGGTGCCCGCCCTGCACGAGCAGGATTTTTCGCCCGAGGGTTTCGAATGGCTGGACTGCAACAACGTCGACCAGTCGGTGCTGAGCTTCCGCCGGTACGCGCGTGACGGTTCCTGCGTGGTGGTGGTGCTCAATTTCACACCGGTTCCCCGCACCGGCTATCGCGTCGGGGTACGGGAAAAGGGCTGTTACCGCGAGATATTCAACAGCGATTCGCATTTCTACGGCGGGTCCAACATGGGCAACGGACTGGGGCTGGATACCTCGGATACCGGCTGGAACGGCGAACTGCAATCTTTGGAACTGACATTGCCCCCTTTGGCCGGAATCGTGCTGAAACGGGTAAATTGAAGTTTGGGGAGAGGGTATGTCTGCACTGACACAATCAACCGCATGGCAGGCCTTGCTTGCACACCATGCCGCGAACCGGCAGCTTTCGATGCGCGATCTGTTCGCGGCCAATGCTCGCCGCTTCGCCGATTTCTCGCTGCGTCTGGACGATCTGCTGCTGGACTATTCCAAGAATCTGGTGACGCGCGAAACCATGTCCCTGCTGTTTGCGCTGGCACGGCAGGCCGGCGTGGAAAGCTGGCGCGACAGGATGTTTTCCGGCGAGAAAATCAATTGCACCGAGGGGCGCGCCGTGCTGCACACCGCCCTGCGCGCCGCGATAGACCCCGCGCATGCGCCGGTGATGGTCGACGGGCAGGATGTGCTGCCGGGTGTGCGCCGCGTGCTGAAAAAGATGCGGCACTTTTCGGATGAGGTGCGCAACGGCATTTGGCTGGGCTATGGCGGCAAACCCATCACCGATGTGGTGAACATCGGCATCGGCGGTTCCTACCTGGGGCCGTTGATGGTGTGCCGCGCCCTGCATTCATACAGCGGCAGGGTGAAGGTGCATTTCGTTTCCAATGTGGACGGTACCGACCTGGCGGAAAATCTGCACGGTCTCGATCCCGCAACCACGCTGTTCGTCGTCGCTTCCAAGACTTTTACCACGCAGGAAACCCTGATGAATGCGCGTTCGGCGCGCGACTGGTTCCTGCGCAGCGCGGGCGACAAGAAGCATATCGCAAGACATTTCGTGGCACTGTCGACCAACGCCAAAGAGGTGGCGGCGTTCGGCATCGACCCGGCGAACATGTTCGAATTCTCCGACTGGGTCGGCGGGCGCTATTCGCTGTGGTCGGCGATAGGCTTGCCGATTGCGCTGGCGGTGGGCATGGACAATTTCGAGGAATTGCTGCGCGGTGCGCATGACATGGACACGCATTTTTGCAGCGCGCCGCCGGAACGCAACATGCCGGTGATCCTGGCGCTGCTGGGCGTGTGGTACAACAATTTCCACAATGCCGCCACGCAGGCCATGCTGCCCTACGACCAGGCGCTGGAACACTTCGCGCCGTATTTCCAGCAGGCCGACATGGAGAGCAACGGCAAGCGCGTGGATCGCGAGGGCGTTGCCGTGGATTATGCGACCGGCCCCGTGCTGTGGGGAGGCACGGGCACCAACGGGCAGCACGCGTTTTTCCAGCTGATACACCAGGGGACGCAAACGATTCCGGCGGACTTCATCGCGGCGGCGCGATCGCACCATCCATCGGGCGAGCATCACGCGACTTTGCTGTCGAATTATTTTGCACAGACGGAAGCGCTCATGCGCGGCAAGACAGAGGCGGAGGCGCGCGCCGAGCTGCAGGCCGCAGGTACGGACGCCGCAGCCGTCGAGGCGCTGCTGCCGCACAAGATTTTCGAGGGCAACAGGCCAACCAATTCCATACTGGTCGAGAAATTGACGCCGCACACGCTGGGCAGACTGATCGCGCTGTATGAACACAAGATATTCGTGCAGGGCATCGTGTGGAACGTCAATTCTTTCGACCAATGGGGTGTGGAGCTGGGCAAGCAATTGGCCACCCGTATCCAGACGGAGTTGCGCAGCGGCGCCGAAATCGTCGCGCACGATTCTTCAACCAACGGTTTGATTCAACATTACAACGCACTCAAATGAAGATTCTGTTCGCCACTTCCGAGATTCATCCACTGATCAAGACCGGCGGTCTGGCCGATGTCAGCGCCGCGCTGCCTGTCGCGCTGCAGGCACTGGGACAGGATGTGCGGGTACTGATACCGGGCTATAGCCAAGTGCTGGACAAGCTCGAAAACAAGCGCAAGGTCGCCACGTTCTCGGTCTTTCCGGGTCAGCCGGGCGTGAATCTGCTGAGCGCGAAGATGCCCGACAGCGGGGTGCCGGTATACGTGCTGGATGCGCCGCAATACTACTGCCGCGTGGCGGGGCCGTATCAGTACGAACTGGGTGGCGACTGGCCGGACAACGCCATGCGTTTCGGCATGTTGTCCAAAGTGGCCGCGCTGCTGGGAAGTGCCGACTCTCCTGTAGCCTGGCAGGCCGACGTGGTGCACTGCAACGACTGGCAGAGCGGCCTTGCGCCGGCCTATCTGCAAATGACGCAGAGTGTGCACGCAAAGTCGGTGATGACAATACACAACATTGTTTTTCAGGGGAATTTCGACCGCGATTGGCTGGGGCCGCTCGACCTGCCGCAATCGTGCTTCGACATGCACGGCGTGGAGTTCCACGGACACCTGTCGTTTCTGAAAGCGGGTCTGCATTACGCGGATCGTATCGTGACCGTGAGTCCGACCTACGCCCGGGAAATCCAGTCCACCGAATTGGGCCACGGCATGCAGGGCCTGCTCACCTCGCGCAACGGCGATGTCAGCGGCATCCTCAACGGTATCGACGAAAACGAATGGAACCCGGCGACCGATCCTCATCTGACATCGCGCTACGACAGCAGCGATCTTGCGCCCAAACTGGCGGGCAAGCTGGCGCTGCAAAAGCATCTCGGTCTGGAAGCGAACGCGGAAGCCCCTTTATTGGGCGTGGTTAGCCGCCTGACCTATCAAAAGGGGCTGGATTTGTTGCTGGAATGTCTGCCAAAATTACTGGACGGCGGGGCACAACTGGTGGTGCTGGGCAGCGGAGAGGTTGATTTGCAGCGGCGTTATCAGCAATTGGCGTCGCGCTATCCCGGACGCGTTTCTGTGACGGTGCGTTTCGACGAGGCTTTATCGCACCAGGTCATGGCGTATTCTGATATTTTCCTGATGCCGTCGCGTTTCGAGCCGTGCGGGTTGAATCAGATGTACGGCATGCGCTACGGCACGCCGCCGGTGGTGCGGCGCACGGGCGGCCTGGCGGATTCGGTCACCGATGCGAGCCAGCCGGACGGCACCGGCTTCGTCTTCGACGAACCTTCTTCGGCCGCGCTGTATCGCGCCGTTTCGGCGGCAATTGATTGTTACAGGGGCAAGAAAGCATTTCAGCGCATCCAGATCAACGGTATGCGCCGTGATGTCGGATGGAGTAGTAGCGCACAGAAGTACATCAATCTTTACCAGACAATTTCCTAGAAAAATTTACGGCTTGATTCAATAAAAAGGGGAGAAAGAATCATGGTTCAAGAAATGCGTTCACCACGATTCATCAGTGCATTGACCAAAAACACGGTAGCGCTCGTGTTGGCGGGCGGTCGCGGCAGCCGTTTGCACAACCTGACCGACTGGAATGCCAAGCCCGCCGTGCAGTTCGGCGGCAAGTTCCGCATCATCGATTTTCCTTTGTCCAATTGCATCAATTCGGGCATACGCCGCATCGGTGTGGTGACGCAGTACAAGGCGCACACGCTGATCGAACACATTCAGAAAGGCTGGGGTTTCCTGCGCGGCGAGTTCAACGAGTTTCTGGCCTTGTTACCGGCGCAACAGCGCATACAGGAAGAGTGGTACCGGGGCACGGCGGACGCGGTGTTCCAGAACATCGATATCCTGCGCGGCTACAACCCCGAGTACATTGTGATTCTGGCGGGCGACCACGTTTACAAGATGGACTACGGCGAGATGCTGGCCTATCACGTGAGCAGCGATGCCGACATGACGGTGGGCTGCGTCGAAATGCCAGCGTCGGAATCCACCTCGTTCGGCGTGATGTCCGTGGACGAAAAAGACCGCATCATCAAGTTCAGCGAAAAGCCCGCAGTGCCGGACGAGATCCCGGGCAAGCCCGGACGCATTCTGGCCAGCATGGGCATCTACGTGTTCAACGCCAAATTCCTGTACGAGCAGTTGATCCGCGATGCCGACACCAAGAAGTCTTCGCACGACTTCGGCCATGACCTGATTCCCTATTTGATCGACCGCTACCGCGTGTATGCGCACCGTTTCGAGAGCAGTTGCGTGGGGGCGACGGAGGGTGTTGATCCCTACTGGCGCGACGTGGGAACCATTGACGCCTATTGGGATGCCAACATGGAAATGGTCAGCGTGACGCCCGCCCTCGACCTGTACGACAAGAGCTGGCCGATCTGGACCTATCAGGAACAGTTGCCGCCGGCCAAGTTCGTGTTCAACGACGAGGACAGGCGCGGCGTGGCCATCGACTCCATGGTTTCCGGCGGCTGCATCATCAGCGGCGCCAGGGTGCAGCATTCCCTGTTGTTTTCGGACATCCGGGTGGGCGCGCGCAGCGAGATTACCGATTCGGTGATCCTGTCCGGCGCGCGTATCGGCGAGAACGTGAAGCTGAACCGCGTGGTGCTCGACAACAATTGCGCGATACCCGACGGGATGCAGATCGGATTCGACCATGAGGAAGACGCGCACCGCTTCCACGTGTCGCCCGGCGGAGTCACGCTGGTGACGCCGGACATGCTGGGCCAGTCGATACACCATATACGATGAGAATTCTTACCGGATCAGTTACTGGAAGGCGCCATGCCACATAGCATCCCACCCCGGAACGCAGGCAAGAAGCTCCAGCTTATTCTGTGCTGGCACATGCATCAGCCTGACTATCGCGAATATCTGCACGGCAGATATGTGCTGCCGTGGACGTATTTGCACGCCATGAAGGATTACACCGACATGGTGTTTCATCTGGAACAGCATCCGCAAGCCAAGGCGGTGGTGAACTTCGTGCCCATCCTGATCGAGCAACTGCAGGATTACGAGCAGCAGTTCAAGAGCGGCGATATCCGCGACTCGTTGCTCAGGATGCTGCGCTACGAGTTGCTGGACGAGCTGGGGGACGACGCGCGCCAGCATATCCTGAACAGTTGTTTCAAGAGCAACCACACCAAGATGCTCAAGCCTTACCGGGCTTACCAGCACTTGTTCGACCTGCAGGCGATGATGGACGGGCACGGTCGCGAGAACGTGACCTATCTCTCGGGACAGTATCTGGCCGACTTGCTCGTGTGGTACCACCTGGTGTGGATGGGCGAGAGCATGCGACGCAGCAGCGAGCTGGTGGCGCGGCTGATGACCAAGGGCAGCCAGTTTAGCTATGAAGAACGCAGGGCGCTGTTCGACCTGATCGGTACCACCATTGCGGGCATCGTGCCGCGTTACCGCAAGCTGGCCGAACGCGGACAGATCGAAATTTCCACCACGCCGTACAACCATCCCATCGTTCCGCTGTTGCTGGATTTTGGCGCAGCGCGCGAGAGCGAGCCGAACGCGCACTTGCCGCAAACTGCGCAATATCCGGGCGGACTGTCGCGGGTACATGCCCATTTGTCCAACGCCGTCGAGAGCCACAGTCAGAACTTTGGAGCCGCGCCGCACGGCATGTGGCCGTCGGAAGGCGGCGTGTCGCGTGCCACACTGAAGCTGCTGGCGGAACACGGCTGCGAATGGACGGCAACCGGGCAGGCGGTGCTGGCCAATAGCCTGCTGCGCGAAATGAATGACTATCCCCTGCCGGGCAGCTCGGGCTACCTGTACAAGCCCTATCTGGTTGAAACCGGCGGCAAGCCCATCTACTGTTTCTTCCGCGACGACCGTTTGTCCGACAAGGTCGGTTTCGAATATGCCAAGTGGAAGGGCGACGACGCTGCGGCCGACTTCGTCCATCATCTGGAAGAGATTTTGCATCACTCGCCTGGCGAGGACGATCCGGTGGTCACGGTAATCCTGGATGGCGAGAATGCCTGGGAATACTATCCCTACAATGCCTACTACTTCCTGTCCGAACTGTATGCGAAGCTGGAAGCCCATCCGCAAATCCGGACCACCACGTTCCACGAATGTGTGCAGAGCCTGAGCGATCCCGAATCGCGCGTGACGGCGAGCAAGTTGCAGCAGCTGGTGGCGGGCAGCTGGGTCTATGGCACGTTCAGCACATGGATAGGTTCGCCGGAAAAGAACCGGGGTTGGGATTTGTTGTGCGATGCAAAAAGCAGCTATGACCGCGTCGTGGCGAGCGGCAACCTGAGCGAGGAAGAAATACACCAGGCTACCGTGCAACTTGCCGATTGCGAAGGCTCGGACTGGTTCTGGTGGTTCGGCGACTACAACTCGGCGCTGAGCGTGGCGTCGTTCGACAGTTTGTTCCGGCGCAACCTGTCCAACCTTTACAGATTGCTCAAACTGGAGCCGCCGGCAGAACTGCAAAACGTTCTTAGCGTCGGCAGCGGCGCCCCTGCGATGGGCGGAACCATGCGTCGTTCCGACGGTGCTTGAATTTTGATGGAGTAATGCATGGCCAAGACGATTTCGTTGTTGCTCGGAGTACACGCCCACCAGCCGGTGGGAAATTTTACCCATGTGCTGGACGATGCGCATGAGCGCTGCTACGGGCCGTTCCTGCGCGTGTTGCACCGCTATCCCGCGTTCAAGTTCGCCATTCATATCAGCGGCTGGCTGTTGGACTACATGCTGGAGCGTTACCCGAACGACATGGCTTTGCTGAGGGTGATGGTTGAGCGCGGTCAGGCGGAACTGGTCGGCGCGGGTTATACCGAGCCGGTACTGGCGGTGATTCCGGAAGCGGATCGCCTGGGGCAGTTGCAGCGCATGTCCGACATGCTGGAAAAAACCCTGGGGCAGCGGCCGCAGGGTGCGTGGCTGACCGAGCGCGTGTGGGAGGCGACCGTGGTGCCGTCCCTGGCCGATTCCGGCATACGCTATTCCACCGTGGACGATTATCACTTCCTGTGCGCGGGCAAGAATGCGGGCGATCTGGACGGTTATTACACCACCGAAGAGAACGGGCGCCAGCTCGATCTGTTCCCCATTTCGGAAGCCCTGCGTTACCGGCTGCCGTTCTCGCCCGCACAGGAGGCGGTGAGTTATCTGGAGAGCCTGGCGAAAGAGGGCGGGGCGCCGGCGGCAATCTATTTCGACGACATCGAGAAGTTCGGCATCTGGCCGGAAACATACGAGTGGGTCTACGAAAAAGGCTGGCTCACCCAGTTCATCGAAGGGGTGCTGGCTTCAAGCATTATCAAGACGGAGCGCTAGTGCGACTACCAGGCGCGCGCCAAGCCGCGCGGCGTGGTGTACCTGCCGACGACATCCTCTATCGAGATGAACGAGTGGACGCTGCCGGTGCCGGCTGCGCATCACTATGCCGATCTGGTGCAGGCGTCGAAAACATCCGGGGAGTTCGAACGCAACAAGCCCTTCCTGCGCGGCGGCATCTGGAAGAATTTCATGATGCGCTACCCGGAAGCGAACTGGATGCACAAGCGCATGCTGGGCCTGTCGCAGCGCCTGCATGCCTTGCCGCAGAAAAAACAGACGGCAGAGATGTTGAACGCACTGTACGAGGCGCAGGCCAACGATGCCTATTGGCACGGACTGTTCGGCGGCTTGTACCTGCCGCATCTGCGCCGCGCCATTTACAACGCGATCGTCAAGCTGGAAGGATTGCTGGATGCGGTCGCGCCGCGCCAGCCCAGGCTGGCGGCGGATATCGACCTGGACGGCGACGAGGAGGTGTTCCTGCAGAACGGTGTGCTGCAGGCGGTGTTGCGGCAGGACGGCCACGCCGGCATTTGCGAATTCGACGCCTATCACCTGAACCACAATTTCGCCGACACGCTGTCCATGCCGCATGAACACTATCATCGCAAGGTGCATGCACAGCCGAGCGCGCAGCAAGCCGGCGAGGGCATCTCCAACCCGCATGATCGCGTCGGCTTGAAGCACGAAATTTCGGCGAATGACATGCTGATCGACCCGCAGCAGAAGCTGATGTTCCTGGATACCTGGCTGACCGGCGAGACCGAGATCAAACCCGGTTACGCGTTGGCTGCCAAGGCCGATACCACGCACGGTGCAACTTTTGAGGCCTCCGTGGGCAAGGGCATATTGCGCAAATCGGTGACACTCGACGGAACGCGTTTGCTTGTTGCCTATCATTTCGACGGGGTCGGCGCCGGCGTGTTCCGGGTGACCGTGAATCTGGCCATGCCGAGTTGCGACGGTCCTGCCGGGCGTTTTCGCGTGGGCGACGCGATCATGGGCGGTTTCGGACAGCTGCTGAAAGTTCCTGCGCTCCAGCGCGTTACTCTGGAGGATGCAGTGCTGGGCGGCAAACTCGATGTATCGGCGAGCCCGCCGGTGTCGCTGCATTCGCTGCCATGCTTCAGTGTGTCGCAATCCGAAGCGGGTTTCGAGAAGATCATGCAGGCCGTGGTACTTACTTTCGAATACGCGCCGACCGGAAAGTCGGACAAGCTGGAGTTCTGCATCGACGTTGTGCGGGCGAAGTAGAACAAACCACAATTTGGGAGTACATATGAATACCGACAAGAAACTGTTTCTCCCCAAACACCCTAGCACGCTGAAAATGCCGCCGCTGGGCATGAATGTGACCGGCTTGGAAGAGGATTTCTGCCGCTACTTCAATCACACGCTCGGTTGGGACCGGGTGAGCGTGTCGTCGCACCATGTTTATTCTTCCTATGCGCTCGTGTTACGCGATCGTCTGGTTGAGCGCTGGCGCCGAACCCAGCGTGCCTACGACGAAACCGACTGCAAACAGGCGTATTACCTGTCTCTGGAATTTCTGATGGGGCGCGCCTTGGGCAACTCCCTGCTGAATCTGGATTTGCAGGGGGAGAGCGTCAAGGCGATGCGTGCGCTGGGACTGGAATTGGAGGAGGTGCAGGAACTGGAGAGCGATGCGGGTCTGGGCAACGGCGGCCTGGGCCGTCTGGCGGCGTGCTTCCTCGACAGTTGCGCGACGCTGCAACTGCCGGTCACGGGTTACGGCATCCGTTACGAATACGGCATGTTCCGCCAGCGGATAGAGCATGGCCGCCAGTTGGAAGAGCCGGATCACTGGCTGCGCAACGGCAATCCGTGGGAGATTGAACGTCCCGAGTTTGTCGTGAGGATCAAGTTTTGCGGGCGTAGCGAGTTTTATACCGACGCGCAAGGCAACATGTGTCTGCGTTGGGCGGACACGCAGGATGTGCTGGCCGTGCCCTACGACATGCCCATACCCGGTTACCGTAACGGTACGGTGAATACCCTGCGCCTGTGGAAGGCTGCAGCGACCGAAGAGTTCAATCTGGACGAATTCAATGCCGGCAGCTACACCGAGGCGGTTGCATCGAAAAATGCGGCGGAACACATCACCATGGTGTTGTATCCCAATGATGCCAGCGAGAACGGCAAGGAGTTGCGTCTGCGGCAGCAGTACTTTCTGGCCTCCGCCAGCCTGCAGGACGTATTGCGCCGCTGGGTGGCCAAGCATGGTTCCGATTTCACGCGGTTTGCCCAAAAGAATTGCTTCCAGTTGAACGATACGCACCCGACCTGTGCCGTGCCGGAACTGATGCGGCTGCTCATGGACGAGCATGAGCTGGGCTGGGACGAGGCCTGGGATATCACCACCAACACCATGGCTTACACCAACCACACCTTGCTGCCGGAAGCGCTGGAGCGCTGGCCGGTGGGAATGTTCGGGCGGCTGTTGCCGCGCTTGCGCGACATCATTTTCGAAATCAACGCGCGCTTCACCGAAGAGGTGTCGCTGTGCTGGCCCGGAGACGCCGAGCGCCTGCGCCGCATGTCCATCATCGAGGAAGGGGACGCGCCGCAGATTCGCATGGCCTATTTGGCGGTGGTGGCGTGCAATTCGGTCAACGGCGTGGCGGCACTGCATTCGCATCTGTTGCAGCAAAACCTGTTCCGCGATTTTTTCGAACTGTGGCCGAACAAATTCAACAACAAGACCAATGGCGTGACGCCGCGCCGCTGGATGGTATCGAGCAACCCCCTGTTGAGCGATTTGATCGACCGGAGCATCGGCACAGCGTGGCGCACGGACCTGTCCCGGCTGTCGGCATTGCGGGAATTCGCCGCAGACAAGGGTTTTTGCGCCGAATGGCACCAGGTCAAACAGGCCAACAAGCAGCGACTGGCGGAACTGGTGGCCAGCGACTGCGCGGTGGAATTCGATCCTTCCGCCTTGTTCGACGTGCAGGTAAAGCGTATCCACGAATACAAGCGCCAACTGCTCAATATCCTGCATGTCATTCATTTGTACGACCGCATCAAGCGCGGCGATATCGCCGACTGGACGCCGCGTTGCGTGCTGATTGGCGGCAAGGCAGCTCCCGGCTATGTCATGGCGAAACGCATCATCCGTCTGGCTACGGCAGTGGCCGATGTCGTCAATCACGATCCCGCCACCAAAGGTCTGTTGCGGCTTGCTTTCCTGCCCGATTTCCGCGTTTCGGCGATGGAAGTGGTTTGTCCGGCGGCAGACTTGTCCGAGCAGATATCCACGGCGGGCAAGGAGGCTTCGGGTACCGGCAACATGAAGTTCATGATGAACGGGGCAATCACCATCGGCACGCTGGACGGGGCCAATATCGAGATACGCGAAGAGGCGGGGGCGGAGAACTTCTTCCTGTTCGGTTTGGCCGCCGACGAGGTGGAAGCGGTGCGCGGAAATTATGACCCTGCTGCCATTATGGTTGCAGATGCCGATCTGGCGCGAGTGATAAACCTGCTGGAAAGCGGGCATTTCAGCCTGTTTGAGCCGGGGCTGTTTGCGCCTATCGTGCAGTCCATCCTGAACCCGCACGATCCATGGTTGACGGCTGCTGATTTCCGCAGTTTTGTGAATGCACAGCGAAAAGTAGCGGCTGCCTATCGCGACACGGATCGCTGGACGCGCATGAGCATTCTCAACACCGCCGCCAGCGGCAAGTTCTCCAGCGACCGCACCATAATGGACTATAACCGCGACATCTGGCACCTGCCGCAGGTGCCCGCGCACCAAGGTTGAGGGGACGACGGGCGGGCCTTCCCGCCCCGTTTCATGTATCATTCCGTCCGTATTATTCGTTTTGTGAAGCCAGCCTAAACTCAAAGGAAGTGTCAGTATGTCAAATGTAGAGACCCTGAGTGGATTGCAACGCCGTTTGAGCGCATCCATCCCCCAACAGCAATTGCGCGGCGAAATGGAAGCGCGATTGAAGCACATCGGCCGTACGGCCAAAGTGCACGGCTTCCGCCCGGGCAAAGTCCCGTACAAGGTATTGGAACAACAATACGGCCAATCGGTACAGCAGGAAGTGCTGGGTGAGACCCTGCAGCGTTCTTTTGCCGAAGCCGCCGTTACCAACAAGCTGCAAGTGGCGGGTTATCCCCAGTTCGAGATCAAGACCACGGACCTGAACGCGCCGCAGATCGAATACAGCGCCACTTTCGAGGTTTACCCTGAAGTCCAGCTCGGCTCCATCGCCGGCGAAAGCGTCAACCGCGTTTCGTTCACATTGAGCGAAACCGATGTCGAAGAGACGATCAACACCTTGCGCAAACAGCGCGCCGTGTTCAAGAAGGCCGACCGGGCCGCGAAGAACGACGACCAGGTTCGCATCGACTTTTCCGGCAAGCTGAACGGCGTTGTGTTCGAAGGCGGCGAAGCCAAGGATTTCGCCGTGGTGCTGGGTACAGGGCGCATGCTGCCGGATTTTGAAACGGCCATCGTCGGCATGAAGGCGGGCGAAACCAAGTCTTTCGACATGACCTTTCCCGCGGATTACCACGGCAAGGACGTGGCGGGCAAACAGGTTACTTTCACTATCACCGTACATGCCGTTGAAGAAGCCCATTTGCCCGAAGTGGACGGCGAGTTCGCGAAGGCGCTGGGCATGCCGGAAGGCGACGTTGCCAAGCTCAAATCCGAGATTCGCGACAACATCGGGCGTGAAGCTGCGCGTCGCGTGAAGGCGCGCAACAAGGACAATGCGATGGAAGTGCTGCTCAAGCTCGCCCAACTGGAAGTGCCCAAGGCGCTGCTGGAGAGCGAGTCGCAAAACCTGATGCAGCAGACCCTGCGCGATATGGAAGGCCGAGGCATGAAGATTCCCAAGGGCATGCAGTTGCCGGCGGACATGTTCGCCGAACGCGCAACCAAACGCGTCAAGCTGGGTCTGATTCTGGCGGAACTGGTGAAAAAGCACGATCTGCAGGCCAAGCCGGAACAGGTAAAGGCACTGGTGCAGGATCAGGCTCAAAGCTACGAGCATCCGGAAGAAGTCGTGCGCTGGTACAGCGCCGATCCCGCTCGTTTGCGCGAGGTCGAGAATCTGGTGCTGGAAGACAACGTGGTTGCTTGGGTGATGGCCGGTGCCAAGGTCAGCGACCAGTCAGTCACACTGACCGAATTGATGGGGAGTAACTGAGCATGATGTATAACGCCACCGCGCAACCAATGGAGCCGCAGGATATCGGCATGATCCCGATGGTGGTCGAGACCAGCGGGCGCGGTGAGCGCGCCTACGACATCTATTCGCGCCTGCTCAAGGAGCGGGTGGTGTTTCTGGTGGGCGAGGTCAATGACCATACGGCCAATCTGATCGTGGCGCAAATGCTGTTCCTGGAATCGGAAAATCCGGACAAGGACATCCATTTCTACATCAATTCACCGGGCGGTTCGATCTCGGCGGGTATGGCAATTTACGACACCATGCAGTTCATCAAGCCGCAGGTTTCAACCCTGTGCATCGGCATGGCGGCATCCATGGGCGCTTTCCTGCTGCAGGCGGGCGCGAAGGACAAGCGTTTTGCGTTGCCCAATTCCACGGTGATGATCCACCAGCCGCTGGGCGGTTTCCGGGGTCAGGCATCGGATATCGAGATCCATGCCAAGTACATTTTGAGTTTGCGCGAACGTCTTTATGCCCTGATGGCGCATCACACCGGACGCACCGTGGAAGAGATCGCCCGCGACAGCGAGCGCGACAATTTCCTGACGGCCAGCGAGGCGGTGGAATACGGCCTGGTTGATAAAGTGCTGGACAAGCGGGTTTAAGTAAACAGGCAAGCTGCCGATAGATTCGGAGCGGAGGTACAAATGACGTCGGACAAGAATAAAGGTGACAAGCTGCTGTACTGCTCGTTCTGCGGAAAGAGCCAGCACGAAGTGCGCAAGCTGATCGCGGGACCGTCGGTGTTCGTGTGCGACGAATGCATCGCGCTGTGCAACGACATCATTCGCGAAGAGACACAGAGCAGCATAGGCGGGGACAAGACCGACAAGAACGAACTGCCGGTTCCGCACGATATTTGCGAACGTCTGGACGAATATGTCATCGGGCAACGCCAGGCAAAGAAGATTCTGTCGGTGGCGGTGTACAACCACTACAAACGCCTGAAGAACACGGACAAGGACGGCGTGGAGTTGGCCAAGAGCAATATCCTGCTGGTGGGACCTACCGGTTCGGGCAAGACGCTACTGGCGCAAACTCTGGCGCGTTTGCTCAATGTGCCGTTCGTGATGGCGGATGCAACGACGTTGACCGAAGCGGGTTATGTCGGCGAGGATGTTGAGAACATCATTCAGAAGCTGTTGCAGGCCTGCGAATACGACGTGGAACGCGCGCAGCGCGGCATCGTCTATATCGACGAGATCGACAAGATTTCGCGCAAGTCGGACAACCCGTCCATCACCCGCGACGTGTCGGGCGAGGGCGTGCAACAGGCCTTGCTCAAGCTGATCGAAGGCACCAAGGCGTCTATCCCTCCGCAGGGCGGGCGCAAGCATCCCAATACCGAGTTCCTGCAAGTGGACACCAGCAATATCCTGTTCATCTGCGGCGGCGCGTTCGACGGCCTGGAAAAGGTAATCCGCAATCGCTCGGAAAAAGCCGGGATCGGTTTTTCGGCCAATCTTTCCAAGCGCGAAGACAACAAGGATATCGGCGCCGTGCTGCGCGGCGTGGAGCCGGAAGATTTGATCAAGTTCGGCCTGATCCCGGAGTTTGTCGGCCGTTTGCCGGTGGTTGCGACGCTGGAAGGTCTGGATGAGGCGGCACTGATGCAAATATTGACGCAACCCAAGAATGCACTGACCAAGCAATACCAGAAATTGTTTGCAATGGAAGGCGTCGAGCTTGAATTCCGCGAGGGTGTGTTGAACGTGATCGCCAAGAAGGCGCTGGCCCGCAAGACCGGTGCGCGCGGTTTGCGCTCCATTCTGGAAAATGCCTTGCTGGATACCATGTTCGATCTGCCGTCTGCAGAGAATGTAAGCAAAGTGGTGTTGGACGAAAATAGCGCGGGCGAGATACAACCCATGGTGATGTACGCGGATACGCCCAAGGTCGCATAACGGCCTTGGCGGGCAGGGCTTGAATTCCCGGGCTCTGCCCCCACATCACTGCCGTACCCTAATTATCCGAGTCCCGAATCATGGCCGAAAACGAATCTATCGCAACAACTGCCGACCTATTCCCCCTGTTGCCATTGCGCGACGTGGTGGTATTTCCGCATATGGTCATCCCGCTGTTCGTCGGCCGCGCAAAATCCATCAAGGCGCTGGAAGCGGCCATGGAAGCGGGCAAGAGCATCGTGCTGGTGGCGCAAAAGTCCGCTGCCAAAGACGAGCCTGCGACCGAAGACATCTACCGCATCGGCAGCATAGCCAACATCCTGCAAATGCTGAAACTGCCGGACGGCACGGTTAAAGTGCTGGTGGAAGGCACTCAGCGTGCCAAGGTGTTGCGCATATTCGACGACAAATCGCATCTGGATGCCGAGATACAGCCGGTGCCCGCCGACGAGGAAATCGGGCATGAGGCCGAGGCGATGCGCCGCGCGTTGATCAATCAATTCGACCAGTACGTCAAACTCAACAAGAAGATTCCGCCGGAGATTCTGACTTCGCTGGCGGGCATAGACGATGCCGGCCGCTTGGCCGACACTATCGCCGCACACTTGCCGCTCAAGCTGGAGCAGAAACAGGAAGTGCTGGAGATATTCGATGTGCGTCTGCGTCTTGAACATCTGCTGGGCTTGCTGGAAGCCGAGCTGGATATCATGCAGGTTGAAAAGCGCATTCGCGGCCGCGTTAAACGCCAGATGGAAAAGAGCCAGCGCGAGTACTACCTGAACGAGCAGGTCAAAGCCATCCAGAAAGAACTGGGCGAAGGCGAAGACGGCGCGGACATCGAGGAAGTCGAGAAGAAGATCAAGGCTGCGCACATGCCCAAGGATGCACGCGCCAAAGCCGAGGCCGAACTGAAGAAGCTGCGCCTGATGTCGCCGATGTCCGCAGAAGCGACCGTGGTGCGCAACTACATCGACGTGCTGGTTGGGCTGCCCTGGAAGAAAAAGACCAAGATCGATACCGATCTGAAACATGCCGAAGATGTGCTGGAAGCCGATCACTACGGTCTGGACAAGGTTAAGGAACGCATCGTTGAGTATCTCGCGGTGCAACAGCGCGTGACCAAAATGAAAGCGCCCATCCTGTGCCTGGTCGGTCCTCCCGGTGTGGGCAAGACTTCGCTGGGTCAGTCCATCGCGCGCGCGACCAATCGCAAGTTCGTACGCATGTCGCTGGGCGGTGTGCGCGACGAGTCCGAAATACGCGGCCATCGCCGTACCTACATCGGTTCCATGCCGGGCAAGATCTTGCAGAACATGACCAAGGTCGGCGTGAAAAATCCGCTGTTCCTGCTGGACGAAGTGGACAAGATGGGCATGGATTTTCGCGGCGATCCCTCGTCGGCATTGCTGGAAGTGCTGGACCCGGAGCAGAACCATACTTTCGTCGACCACTACGTCGAGGTCGAATACGACCTGTCCGACGTGATGTTTGTCGCCACGTCCAACAGCATGAACATCCCTGCGCCGCTGCTGGACCGCATGGAAGTTATCCATGTATCCAGCTACACCGAGGATGAGAAGGTCAATATCGCCACGCGCTATCTGTTGCCCAAGGCCATCAAGAACAACGGCCTGAAGGAAGAAGAGATTGGCGTCTCCGAGAGCGCGATACGCGACATCCTGCGTTACTACACGCGCGAAGCCGGTGTGCGCAGCTTGGAACGCGAACTGTCCAAGATATGCCGCAAGGTGGTGAAGGCGCTGTTGCTGAAAGGCCGCGAATCCAAGGTTACTGTCAACGCCCGCAATCTGGACAAGTATCTGGGCGTGCGCCGTTACAGCTACGGCATCGCGGAAAAAACCAATCAGGTCGGTCAGGTCACCGGTTTGGCGTGGACCGAAGTGGGCGGCGAATTGCTGACCATCGAAACCGCCGTGTTGCCGGGCAAAGGCAAAACCACAACCACCGGCAAGCTGGGCGAAGTGATGCAGGAGTCCATCCAGGCTGCATTGAGTGTCGTGCGCAGCCGTGCGCGAACATTGGGCATCCAGGGTAACTTCTACGAGAAGAGCGACCTGCACATTCACTTGCCGGAAGGGGCGACGCCCAAGGACGGTCCGAGTGCCGGTATCGGCATCTGCACCGCGATGGTTTCGGCGCTGACGGGTATTCCGGTGCGGGCCGATGTGGCGATGACCGGTGAGATTACGCTGCGAGGCGAGGTGCTGCCCATCGGCGGGTTGAAGGAAAAACTGCTGGCAGCGCAACGCGGTGGAATCAAGGTTGTCCTTATTCCGGAGGAAAACACCAAGGATCTGGTCGAGATTCCCGACAACGTAAAAAGCAAACTGGACATCCATCCTGTGAAGTGGATCGAACAAGTGCTGGCGTTGGCGCTGGAACGCAAGCCGGAGCCATTGCTGGAGCCTGAAGTTGCCGCTGTGACATCGCCAGCGGTCATCACCGAAACGGCGACATCGCCTGCAATCAAGCATTGACGGGCTATCTAAAGGGTCAAGCAATTTGCGCTTGTGTTTGCATTTGCTTGACCCGCTCCAAAACCCTTGATATAAAGCCGCTCCAGGGCCTTCCTGTGTTCTCAACCAACAAGCAAAGGGGAATCGCGTGAGTAATAAATCTGATCTGATCGAAGCAATTGCAAAATCCGCCGACATTTCCAAAGCCGCTGCTGGTCGAGCATTGGATGCCACCATCGAGTCCATCAAGAAAACCTTGAAGAAGGGCGAACTCGTTAGCCTGGTGGGCTTTGGCACGTTCTATGTAGGCAAGCGCGCTGCGCGAAATGGCCGCAATCCGCGCACTGGCGCCACAATTAAAATCAAGGCAGCGAAAGTTCCTAAATTTCGCGCTGGCAAAGGTTTGAAAGATGCTGTAAACTAACGTTCTTTGTCGGGTGCTTAGCTCAGCTGGTAGAGCACCGCCCTTACAAGGCGATTGTCGGCGGTTCGATCCCGTCAGCACCCACCAGCAGTTTTAGTTTTGCAAGTTGTACAAGTTTTTGGAGTGGTAGTTCAGTTGGTTAGAATACCGGCCTGTCACGCCGGGGGTCGCGGGTTCGAGTCCCGTCCACTCCGCCAAACAGAGGCGAACGAAAGTTCGCCTTTTTTCATATGGGATGTCCGAAAACGGCGTCCGTTCTTTCGGGTAGGTGGCTATGTTCGATTTCGTGCAGGAAAACAGACGGCCAGTGCAGATCGTGCTGGCACTCATCATTGTGCCCTTTGCCTTGTGGGGAGTGGACTCATACCAGAAGTCTGGCGACGGCGCGGTGCTGGCGTCGGTCAATGGTGAAAAGATCGGGCAGCAGGAATTTGACTATGCGCTGAATCAACAGCAGCAACGAATTCGCGAAATGGCCGGTGCCAACTTCGACCCCACATTTTTCGACAAGCCCGAGATCAAGCATTCCGTCCTGGATGGACTGGTTACCCAGCGCGTGATTGCACTGGAAGCGCGCAAGGCCGGACTGAGTCTGACCAACGAGCAGATCGGGCAGATACTCATCAACATCGGCGACTTTCAGACGGATGGAAAATTCGACAGACAGCGCTACGAAGCGGTACTCAGAGAGAAAGGCAAGACTCCGTCGGGCTTCGATGCCGAGATTCGCCAGGCAGTGCTTGCGCAGCAACTGACCGAAGCTTATGCCCAGAACGGATACGCGGCAGACGCAGTGGCAGAAAATCTGATTCGACTGAACGAGCAGCAACGCAGCGTCGCCGTGGCGAGACTTGATGCCGCCGCGTTCGCCAAGCAGGTGAAGGTGCCGGATAGTGCCGTAAACGATTATTACAACAGCAACGCGCAAGAATTCCAGGTACCGGAACGCGCCAGCGTTGAATATGTAGTTCTTTCCGCAGACGCATTGTTGCCGCAGGTGTCGGTGAACGACGCCGAAATCAAGCAATATTACGAAGAACATCAAGCCGAATTCGGCACTCAGGAGCAGCGCCAGGCGGCACATATATTGATTACGGTTGCGAAGCAGGCGTCCGATGCGGACAGGCAGGCAGCCAAGGCCAAGGCCGAGCAAATACTGCAGGAGATCAAACAAGCGCCTTCCAAATTTGCCGCTTTGGCGAAACAGCATTCGCAAGATCCGGGTTCGGCAGCCAACGGCGGCGACTTGGGCATGTTCGGGCGCGGCGCCATGGTGAAGCCGTTCGAGGACAGCGTGTTCAGCCTGGAGGTGGGCGAATTGAGCGGCCTGGTCCAGACTGACTACGGTTACCACATCATCAAGCTGCTGGCAGCGAAACCGGCGAAGATTCAACCCTTGGGCGAAGTGAAGAACCTGATCGCCCAGCGCCTGAAGCTGCAGCATGCCGGCGACAAATTTGCCGAGTTGGCCGAGGGGTTCAACAACAGCGTTTACGAGCAAAGCGACAGCCTGAAGCCTGCTGCCGATTTGATCGGCGCAACGGTGCAGCGCGGCGTGTGGTTGAGCAAGGGGCAGGCGCCCGCCGGGCTGTGGACCGAAAAAGCGCTCGAAGCGGTATTTTCCGAGGATGCGCTGAAAAACAAACGCAATACTGCGGCGGTTGAAGTTGCGCCAAACACCTTGCTGTCGGCTCGCGTGGTCGAATACAAACCGGCGAGTGCGCGTCCATTGAATGAAGTGTCGGCGGGCATCAGGCAGAAACTTGAAAAGCAGCAAGCGGCAGAATTGGCGCTGCAGCAAGGCCAGAAGATGCTGGAGCAATTGCAGCGCGGCGAAAAAGCCGCCGTCAACTGGAATGCAGCCCAGTTCCTTACGCGCAATCAGCGTTCGGGTATCGAGCCCGGCTTGTTGCAGGCAGTGTTCGGCGCGGACACCGGAAAGTTGCCGGCTTATGTGGGCGTAGCCAGCGGCGGCGGTTACGCATTGGCGCGCATTGATGCAGTCAAGGCTCCCGCTGTGATCGACGACGCCAAGCGCAGTGGCTATGCGCAACAGATACGCCAGATCACGGGTGAGGAGTTGTTGATGTCCTATCTTGCGGATGCGAAGAAACGCGCGGACATCACAATGAAAGATTTTTCCGCGGAAGAAAAGAAATAGAAGGTTTGAACCGGATGCAAAATAAAACGCCGCTCATCGAGCGGCGTTTTATTTTTACGGAACGAAATCTCAAGCCTCGGTGGAGCCCAGCGCCGTGGTGTTGAAACCGCCGTCCACATAGGTGATCTCGCCGGTGACGCCGCTGGCCAGATCGCTGCACAGGAATGCCGCCACATTGCCGACTTCCTCTATGGTGATGTTGCGCTTGAGCGGGGCGTGCTTTGCGTTGTAGGCGAGCAATTTGCCGAAGTCGCCGATACCTGCCGCAGCCAGAGTTTTGATCGGGCCGGCAGAAATACCGTTGGCACGTATTCCTTTTTGCCCCAACTCCATTGCCAGATAGCGCACGCTGGCCTCCAGGCTGGCCTTGGCCATGCCCATCACGTTGTAGTGCGGCATGGTGCGCACCGCGCCGAGATAGCTCAGGGTAAGCAAGGCGGACTTGTCGTTCAGGTGCGGCAATGCGGCCTTGGCCAAAGCCGGGAAACTGTAAGCGCTGATATCGTGTGCAATGCGGAAGGCTTCGCGGCTGAATCCGTCGAGGAACTCGCCGTCCAGCGCTTCGCGAGGTGCGAAAGCGATGGCGTGCACGAATCCGTCGAATTTTCCCCAATGGCCCCCCAGCTCTGCAAAAAGGCGGTCGACCTCGGCATCAACCGCAACATCGCAGGGAAATACCAATGCGCTGTCGAATTCTTTGGCCAATTCCGCGACGCGATCCTTGACTCGCTCGCCTTGGTAGGTGAAGGCCAGTTCTGCCCCCTGGCGATGCATGGCTTGCGCGACCCCGTAGGCAATCGAGCGGTTGCTCAGCATGCCCGTGACTAGAATGCGTTTGTTGGCCAAAAAACCCATGCTTATATCCCCTGCAATTGATCTGTTCTACAGCTTTTCATTATAGCTGCAATTGCACCCGCTTGACGGCAGCCGACATAGCAATTGGGGAGGGGCAAAGCATTGCCGACGTTCGGCAGACTATCCATATGTCCTGTTGTGATGGCATATGCAGTTGCGGGAGCAGTATCAAGTCAGTTTTTGTCAGGAATCGTCGGTGTAAATCGGCTGCAGCCGGGATAGGTTGTAATAGAATCAGCAAAAATGCGGTATTTGGATAGTATTGGATTGTGTTGCCTGGAATGTCGAACCTCGAATAATTTGGGAGCGATTCTCAGCCTTTCGTGAAAGAGACCATTGCGAAGGCGGAAATTAACACTGCAAATTGTGGCGCGGACAGGTACATTTGTTGTGGGAGGCGATCAGTCGCTAATGAATGTTGGGAGGGGTAATAAATGATCGAGACAGGAAAGGTTTCAGCGCAGATTCTGCGACCTCGCCGGGCAGGAAGTGGCAACAACGCCACTTTGATCCTGGCGTTGGCATTTCTGGCATCCGCGTTGTTGCCGCTTGCAGTTCGGGCAGAGGATCCGCCTAATCCTGTGTGCACAGCCTGCCACAATGAGGACGGCAACAGCGTGGTGCCGGATTATCCGAAAATAGCGGGACTTGATGTTGCATACTTCACCAAACAAATTGCCGATTTCAAGAAGTTCAAGCGCGTTAGCGAGATCATGGGGCCGATAGCCACCCAGATTGCGGACTCGGAAATCGAATTATTGGCCGCTTACTACAGCAAACAGAAACGAATCTCCGGCGTTGTGACAGACCAGAATCTGGCGGCGAAAGGTCTGATGATTTATGCCGAGGGCATCGTTGATAACGCGGTTCCGGCTTGCGGCGGTTGTCACGGCGAGAAGGGTGAGGGTGCCAACAACTTCCCTCGCCTGGCGGGACAGCACGCGAGCTATACGAATACCCAGTTGCTGAACTTTAAGAACCAGGTGCGTAACAATGATGCCAGGAAAGTCATGCGCGCTATCGCCATGCGCATGACCGAGCAGGATATGCAAGCGGTGTCCGAATATATCACCAGTTTAAAGGGGGAATGATCAATGAGAGCATTGCTTTTTTTTGCGCTGGCGCTGCTGCCGGCATCCGCAGTTTTAGCCGATACGCCCGCTATGGTTAACCAGGGGATTGGCAGCAAGGGCTATGTATGGAATAGATTGACCCCGGAGCGTGCTGAGGCAGTGCGCAAGAAAGGCGACGTGGCGCTCGGACAGGAAGCGTATCGCGGATGCCGCGGTTGTCACAAGCAGGATGCTTTTGGCCGGGTCGACGGTATTTACCCGAGGCTCACCGGGCAATACGCTTCGGTGATCATCAAGCAATTGACCGACATCCGCGCCGGTTTGCGTCTTAACCCGAAAATGGAACCCTTCATTTCGTTCGATGCCATTACGGTGGACGAGATTGCCGATATTGCGGCTTTCCTTTCCCAGGCAACCACCATCAAGGAAAACGGCAAGGGGCCGGGCGATCAACTGGCGCTCGGTGAATCCGTTTACGTGCAAAAGGGATGTGTCAAATGCCACGGCAGCCGGGGGGAGGGCAACGGAGAAAAGCTCTATCCGGCGTTGGCTGCCCAGCACTACAGCTATCTGCTGCGGGAAATGGAGCTCATCAAAACCATGGCGCGCGGCAACTCCCATCCCGATATGGTTACGTCGTTGCGCGAAGTTTCGCCCAACGACATGGAGGCAATGGCTGACTTCCTTTCGCGCTTGCCTGATCGCCGCCAGTCTGTTGCCAAGGCTCCCGGGAAATAGGGTAACAATAAGACGTGATGGCGATGGTTGGGAACTGATGCATTCGCTTGAAATACACCATTAGGCTGATCGTGTTTGTGGACACGCGGGAAGCGGCAATAATGTAATCGTGCAGGCGAGAGGCTTGCGTTGCATGCCTCCGCCGTTTTGCGCAGTGCGGGTACTTGAGTGAAGCCCCACGGTTAATCGTATATAATTCCCCGCTGTTCATTTTGGGTTTTCCTTTCATGCTGGAAGTCGGCAATCTTGCGTGCAGTCGCGGCGATCATCGCTTGTTTTCCGGATTGAGTTTCTCGCTGCACCCCGGGCAGATCATGCAGGTGCAGGGCGCCAACGGCAGCGGCAAGACCAGTCTGCTACGCACGCTGTGCGGCTTTTTGTCGCCCGACGAGGGGGAGATTCTCTGGCATGGCAAACCTGTGCACGATCTGGGCGAGGATTACTACGCCGAATTGCTGTATCTGGGGCACCTGAATGCAATCAAGGACGAGCTGAACGCGCTGGAAAACCTGCAGATGAGCGCGGGCTTGGCCGGTTATGCGTTGACGGAGCAACAGGCCGTTGCGGCCCTGCGCCGCATGGGGCTGCAACGCCGCGAGCATTTGCCGGTAAAGGTCTTGTCGCAAGGCCAGCGGCGCAGAGTGGCGCTGGCGCGCTTGCTGACGACCGATGCGCATTTATGGATATTGGATGAACCATTGACCGCACTCGATGTGGGGGCAGTGGGGCTGATGCAGGAACTAATCGGCGAGCACCTGTCGAAGGGCGGCATGACAATTTTCACCACTCATCAGCCGTTACAGGTCGCTGGTGTGGAAACAAGGCAGTTGTCGCTGTCATGACAAGGTGTGCGAATTTGACAGGTGCGGGAATGACAGCTCAGCACCTCCTCCCGCAAACGGCTGGCTTCGCCTGTAACGTTTCGGAGGTGCGGCCATGAAAAAAATGTCCCTGTTCGGTCTGCTGGGGTTGGTGGTGCGGCGCGATCTGTTGCTGGCGATGCGCCGCCGCGCTGATGTGCTGACCACGCTGATTTTCTTTGTGATGGTAGTGAGTCTGTTCCCGCTCGGTGTCGGGCCGGAAATGGACATGCTGCGCAAGATGGCGCCCGGCGTGGTGTGGGTCGCGGCCTTGCTGGCTTCCATGCTGTCGCTGCCGCGCATGTTCTCGGCGGACTATGCGGATGGGACGCTGGAGCAAATGATGCTCGCGCCGCAGTCGCTGTCGGTACTGGTGCTGGGCAAGATTGTTGCACACTGGATGCTGTCCGGACTGCCCCTGGCCCTGATTGCACCGGTGCTGGGTCTTCAATTCGATATGTCGGCTCCCGCGTTGGGGACTTTGGTGCTGGCATTACTGCTGGGTACGCCGGTTTTGAGTATGATAGGCGCGATAGGCGCGGCGCTGACGCTGGGTTTGCGCGGCGGCGGCGTGCTGGTGTCGTTGTTGGTGTTGCCGCTGTGCATCCCTGTGCTGATTTTCGGCGCGGGTGCGGTGGAAGCGGTTACCAGTGGCATGAGTGCTGCTTCCAACCTGTCTTTTCTGGGTGCGTTCATGTTGTTCGCGCTGGTGTTCACGCCGTTCGTTGCTTCACAGGCGTTGCGTATTTCGATGGAGTAATAATTTGGCTATCAACTGGTTCAAGTATTCGGCACCGACGACGTTTTACGGTCTGGCGGGCAAACTGATTCCCTATTTCGCATGGCCCGCAGCAATCCTGTTCGCGATCGGAATATACATCGGCTTTTTCGTCGCGCCGACGGATGCGACGCAGAGCGAAGCCTATCGCATCATCTTCCTGCATGTTCCCGCGTCCATCCTGTCCATGTTCATCTATCTCATCATGGCGGGTTATGCGGCGCTGGGATTGATCTTCAATACCCGTCTCTCATCCATGATGGCGCAGGCGCTGGCACCGACGGGCGCGCTGTTCGCCTTCGTCTCGCTGTGGTCCGGCGCGCTGTGGGGCAAACCGATGTGGGGGGCGTGGTGGGTGTGGGATGCGCGCCTGACTTCGGAACTGATCCTGCTGTTCCTGTACCTCGGTTACATTGCGCTGCATGCCTCGATTGAAGATACGCGTCGCGCCGACAAAGCCAGCGCGCTGCTGGCTATCGTCGGTTCGGTGAACGTGCCCATCATTTACTTCTCGGTGAAATGGTGGAACACCCTGCACCAGGGTGCCACGATCAAAATGTCCGGCACCAGCATGCATATCGCCATGCAGCAGGCCATGTTTGCGGTGATGGCGGCGTGCTGGTTGTATGCCATCGCGGTGGCGTTGGCGCGCGTGCGCGGCATCATTCTGGAACGCGAAGCGAATACGCAGTGGGTGAACGATCTGCCGGAAGTTAAACAAATGAATGGGGAGCACTCATGAACTGGGCTGAATTCTTTGCCATGAAAGGCTATGCCTTTTACGTATGGGGCTCGTATGGCGTTGCCTTGCTGGTGTTTGCAATTGAAATAATGCTGATACGCAATCGCAGAAAACAGGCGTTGCGCAATCTGCGCCTGATGCGTGATGAAATGGGAGAGTCGGTATGACACCGAGACAGAAAAGAATGTGGTTCATCGTGGCCGGTTTGGCGCTGGTGGCGGCGGCAGTGGGGCTGGTGCTGTTCGCGCTGCAGAACAACGTCAGCTTGTATTTCACGCCGACGCAGGTATACAACAAGGAAGCACCGCAGGCACGCAGCTTTCGTATCGGAGGCCTGGTGGAAGAAGGGAGCTTGCGGCGAGAGCAGGACGGCTTGACGGCTCACTTCAAAATTACCGATACCCACAAGACCATTTCTGTGGTTTACAAAGGCATTCTTCCCGACCTGTTCAAGGAAGGCAAAGGCGTGGTGGCCCAGGGCAAGCTGGAGGCCGACAACGTATTCCGCGCGGAAGAAGTGCTGGCCAAGCATGACGAAAACTACATGCCACCGGAAGCCGTCGATGCGATCAACAAGGCGGAAGCGGCCAAGGCTGCAGACAAGCAGACCGGCGCATCATCCGCAGAATATCCCGTAGCCAAATAACTTTTGAAAGCATCAGCATGATTCCAGAGATCGGTAATTTCGCACTCGTTGTTGCCTTGTTTATTTCCCTCATCCTGGGGGTGCTCCCCATCGTCGGGGCGGCGCGCGGCGATCAGGTGATGATGGGC
>JAUSBC010000011.1 GCA_030652215.1 Sideroxyarcus sp. | reverse complement strand
CTGCTTTCTTTGCAGCCGGCTTCTTTGCGGCAGCCTTTTTGGTGGTGCTTTTTGCTTTGGTTGTTGCAGCCATTTTCATTCCTTATAAAAATTGATGGACTAACCAGGTGTTATTTTCGTGCACCAACTGCACTCCCGATGCGTCTTTCTATTGCTTGAAATCTCCCAACACGCACGGTGCTTGCATTCTATGCGCGATTAAAAAAAATGCGCAACACTTTTATGCATATTTCGCGAAATAATTTCACGAGATGATTTTCTCTGAAGCGTAGAGCTGGCGGACTGTTTCGCGCTCTCGAACAAGATGAGTTTTGCTCCCGTCCACCATCACTTCGGCTGCCCGCGGACGGGTGTTGTAGTTCGAACTCATGCTCATTCCATACGCTCCGGCGGACATCACGGCCAGCGCATCACCTTTATCCACGGCCATCTCGCGGGCATGACCGATAAAATCGCCGGTCTCGCAGATGGGACCAACCACTTCGTAGAGCTGCTTCTCGACAGCACTTTGCCGTACCGGCCGGATGGCGTGGAAGGCGTCGTAAAGTGCCGGACGCATGAGGTCGTTCATCGCCGCGTCGACGATGGCGAAGTTCTTTTCCTCGCCATGCTTGAGGTATTCGATGCGGGTGAGCAGCACGCCGGCATTGCCGACCAGCACCCGGCCAGGCTCGACGATGATCTTCTCGGAACGCCCGGAAAGCGCGCCCAGCAAGGCTTGCGCGTATTCGGCGATGGAAGGGGGAGTCTCGTCGTCGTAGCAAATTCCGAGTCCGCCGCCCAGGTCGAGGTGCTCCAGGACGATGCCCTCGGCCGCCAGTTGATCGACCAGCGCCAGCACCTTTTCCGCTGCCGCGATGAACGGGCTGGTCTCGGTGAGCTGGGAGCCGATGTGGCAATCCATGCCCGTGACGCGCAAATGCGGCATGCCAGCCGCCTGGCGATACAGCGCCAGCGCTTCGGTGTAAGCCACACCGAACTTGTTCTGCTTGAGTCCGGTGGAGATGTAGGGGTGCGTCTTGGCATCCACATCGGGATTCACGCGAAAGCTGATCGGCGCAATCTTGCCCATGTTGCCTGCTACTTCGTTCAGTCGTTCCAGTTCTGACGGAGATTCGACATTGAAGCAGAGTATTCCGGCTTCCAGCGCCTGCCGCATCTCGGCTTTGCTCTTGCCCACGCCGGAGAAGACCACTTTACCGGCTGCACCTCCCGCCGCCAGCACGCGTTGCAGTTCGCCGCCGGAAACGATGTCGAAGCCGGCACCCAGGCGTGCAAACACGTTGAGCACGGCAAGATTTGAATTGGCTTTCACCGCGTAGCAGATCAGGTGCTCGCGCTCCTTGAAGGCCGCCTCGAACTGGCGGTAGCCGTCACTCAGCGCGGCTCGCGAATAGACATAGCACGGCGTGCCGAAGCGCTGCGCGATGTCGTCCAGCGCGACGTTTTCGGCAAACAGCCGGTCCTGCTCATAGTGAAAATATTCGGTCATGGTTACTTTTTGCTTTCGGTTTTCTCGGTGGAAGGTTGTGCGGGCGCCGTCTGCGTGCCGGCTACCGGCAAAGGCGACAAGATCAACGGGCCTTTGCGTCCGCAACCTTGCAGGAAGATGCTCAACAGCAACATAATGCAAAGAGTACGCATGGCCACACCTTTCAATAGTATTGAGATCAGACTTCAAATCAGAACGGGCGGGATTATATGATGGAAAGTCCAGGCAACGAACCGGGCAGCGCGCTGTTCGCCCGCATCCAGCGCATGGTGAACGAGCGCGGCGTGGATATCCGCCAGAACCTGAACGGCAATGCGCTGCGCCTGGAATTCGCCGACGGACAACGCATTCTCGTCAATTACGACGTGCAGACACAAAACGTGTGGCTGGCCGCTCGCTCCGGCGGCATCGAGTTCGCGCATTGCGACGGCACCTGGCGCGCGCACGACCAAACCGAGCTCTACGCCAGACTGAACGAAATCATCGAGCAGACCATCGCCGCCAACCCGCTCAACGCGCGCGCGCCCGCTGCCAAAGTGCAGCCGGTCGTGCTCCCGCAAGCCGTCGCCTACCGCGAAGCAAAGCAGAGCCACGGCGTGCGCAACGTGCTGATCTTGGCGCTGGCGGGTTTGATCGGTTTCTGGGCGGCACTCAAATTGGGCGCACCGCTTGGCCCGTCCGGCGCACCGCTCGCGCTCAACACCCCGAACCTGCAATGCGAGGACGGCTTCCCGGTCAACGGCAGCGTGAATGTCTTCGCCGAACCCGGACTGCGCACTGACAATCCGGACGATCCCCAACTCACGCTCAAGAACGACCATACGCATCCTGTGCTATTACTTCTCTCCGCCCCGCAGACTGCGATCCCGGCTTTGTCGGTGTTGATTCATGCCCGGCACAGTACGACCTTGCGCCTGCCGGTCGGGCAATACGACATGATGTTCAGCGTGGGCAACACCTGGTGCAATCCGCGCAAAGGCTTCTCGCAGGGACATCTGCTCAAATTCGACAAACCGCTGGACGTGCAAACGAACAAACCGCTGCAGCTTGCCTTGCAGACTTCCGGTAGCGGCGTGGCGGATTTCCAGCTTTTCATCAAATCCGACATTTCCGAAGCCGAATTGCCCGCGCCGACTTTTACGGGCGACGGCAATATGGAGGTTAGGCGCCAGGCCAACGGACATTTCTATCTGCCCGGCACCATCGGCGACATTGCCGTCACGTTCATGGTGGACACCGGCGCATCGGTTACTTCCATTTCCAGCGAACTCGCGCGCCAGGTCGGCATACGCAACTGCAAGGAAATGCAGTTCCAGACCGCGAACGGCACGGCCAACGGCTGCATCGCGCTGGTGCCGCACATGACGCTGGGCAATTTCGTGCTGGAGAACATCACCGTGGCGGTGATGCCGAATCTGGAAACCAACCTGCTCGGCGCGAATGTGCTGCGCAATTTTCAAGTCAGCCAAAGCGACAGCAGCATGTCGATCGGGCGGCGTTAATCAAGGAAGACACATGACGGAAAACGAATTCAACGAGCTGGCCGATGCCGTGTTTGAGCACATAGAGCAGGTATTGGACGAAAACGACGAGGGTATCGACTACGACAGCAACGGCAGCGTGATGGAAATCGAGTTTGCGGACGACAGCAAAGTCATTGTCAATCGCCATGTGCCCAACCGGGAGATCTGGCTGGCCGCCAAATCCGGCGGCTTCCACTTTTCATGGCAGGACGACCGCTGGTTCAGCCAGCGCGACGGCAGCGAACTGTATGCCAAGCTAAGCGAGCTGGTGCTGGCGGGAGCCGGGAAGAAGCTGGATTTCTAGGGAGCGCCAAAACAGGGAAGGGGCCAAACGGACGGTGTTCTTCATCTGGGAGGAGACTACTGGGAAACGCGTCTGTCCGTCTGGCAGGACGAACTCTAAGGCGGTTTGGATGTTTTGGGAATGCGGCATTTTGTCGCAGGCCATATTCCCCGTCCCGGCCGACTTTCTCCTATTCCGCCACCCCAAAACTGCGCAACTCCGCGCGGCACTGCCGGTATTCCGGACACGCGCGCTCCACCACGCTCCAGAAGGCGGGTGAATGGTTCATCTCCACAAGATGCGCCAGTTCGTGCACCACCACATAGTCGATCAAATGCAGCGGCATTTTCACCAGTTGCCAGTTCAGGCGCACCACACCGCGCGCAGTGCAACTCCCCCATTGGGTGCGGGCTGCGGACAACCTGATTTCCCTCGGCGAAACCTGCAACAGCGGCGCGAAATACGCCACGCACTCCTCGAACACGCGCAAGGCCTCGGTTCGATACCAGAGCAGCACCGCCTTCTCGATATGCACCGCCTCCGCTTCCGCACCGACCGGCACGTGCAGAACCTCGCCGTGCAACTGCGGCACGGCTCCCCGCGCCCTGGGCGTCAGCGTCAAAATGAATTCCTCACCGCGAAACGGGATGCGCGCGCCTTCGGCCCAGAATATCGGTGCGGGCTTCTTCGATAGCCAGCCGTCCAGCTTTTCAACCACCCAGTCGGCTTTGTCCTGCAACACGCTGTGCAGCCATTTTTCGGAAGCACGCAACGGCGCATTCACTGTGAGGCCGCGATCGTCGATGCGCAGGGCGATGCTGCGCCGGTAGCCGCTGCGTTTGAGGGTGTAACTGATTTCTTTGCCGGAAAGGCGGATGTTGCGTTGTTCGACGACAGGAGGAACAGCTTTGCGGCGTAGTGCCTTGAACATCAGTCGAGCTTGATCATTTCGGCCTCAATCCAGTCCTCCACGCGACGGCTGATCTCTTCCGCCTTGAGGCCCGTGGGGTCGATGGGCTGACCGATGCTCATCACGATGGTACCGGGATGCTTGAGGAAGGAGTTGCGCCCCCAGAACTTGCCGGCATTGTGCGCCACGGGCACCACGGGCGCGCCCGAACTTTCACCCAGCAGCGCACCGCCTATCTTGTATTTGCCGCGCACGCCGTAGGGCATGCGCGTGCCTTCGGGGAAGATGACCACACAGAAACCGTTGTCAAGTCTATCCTTGCCCTGCTCCAGCAACTGGCGCATCGCCTGCTTGCCCTTGCTGCGGTCGATGGCGATGGGACTGGTCAATGCCAAACCCCAACCGAAGAACGGCAAAAACAGTAACTCACGTTTAAGCACCCACACCTGGTCCGAAAACACCCTCTGCAAAGCAAACGTCTCCCAGGCCGATTGATGTTTGCACATCACGATGCAGGGTTGTTTCGGGATGTTCTCCGCACCGCGCACTTCCATGCGGATACCGCAAACCACGCGCAGCAGCCACATCGTGCTGGTGGCGATGAAAGTGGCAAAGCGGTAGCGCGTATGCGGTTTGAGCGGGAATGTGAACAGCACCACCGTTGCAAAGACGGGAACCCAGATCAATTGCACCAGATAATAGAGAAACGAACGAATAACTGTCATACCAGAGTCGCCACCACTGCCGCCAGATCCGGATAGATCAGCGTATTTTCGGGCAGGCCGCCCTTGGCCTGCGTTTTGATGCCTTTGCCGCTGAGCACCAGATAGGGTTGCGCCTCCACGCGCGCCGCCGCCTCCAGATCGCGCAGCGAATCACCCACCGAAGGCACGCCTTTCAGACTGACGCCGTAGCGGCTGGCGACTTCCTCCAGCATACCGCTCTTGGGCTTGCGGCAACCGCAGTCCGCATCGTTGGTATGCGGGCAGAAAAACACCGCGTCGATGCGCCCGCCCACCATCGCGCAGGCCTTGTGCATCTTCTCGTGTATGGAATTGAGCATCGGCATGTCGAACAGGCCGCGACCGATGCCGGACTGGTTGGTGGCCACCACCACGCGATAGTCCGCCTGGCACAGGCGCGCAATGGCTTCCAGACTGCCGGGAATGGGCTTCCATTCTTCCGGGCTCTTGATGAACTGGTCGGAATCGAAGTTGATTACGCCGTCGCGGTCGAGGATGATGAGTTTGGTCATGCGGCCAGTTTCGAGATGTCCGCCACCTGGTTCATCAGGCTACCCAGCTGCCTGAGCAGCAACGCGCGGTTGATGCGCAGCTTCTGGTCTTCCGCCATCACCATCACCTGTTCGAAGAAATCGTCAATAAAGGACTTGAGGGTGACCAGCGCCTTGAGGTTCTGCCCGTATTCGCCACGCTTGAAATAGCTCTGCGCGAACGGGGCGATATCCAGCATTGCCTGATGCAGGTTGCGCTCGGCCAGGTCCGTCATCAGGGCCGGATCAAACACCGCGTTCGCCATCGCCGCGCCGAGTTCCTCGTGGTTTTTGCGCATGATGTTCTGCACGCGCTTGTTGGCGGCCGCCAGATCCTTGGCCACCTCCATCGCCGCGAAGGCGCGCACGCCCTGCAGGCGCGGCAACACTTCGTGCAGGCGGCCGTTCAGCACCGCCAGCACCGCCTCGATATGCGACACGTCAAAACTGCGCTCGCGCAGATAACCGCGCAAACGGTCCATCATGAAGCCTTCCACATCCGCCGCCACGGTCGCACTCAGCACGCCCTTGGGGAAATTGTCCGCGGTTGCCTTGAGCAGTGCGGGCAAGGGAAGGTCAAGCGGCGTCTCGATCAAAATGCGCAAAATGCCCAGCGCCTGGCGGCGCAGCCCGAACGGGTCTTTGTCGCCGGTCGGGACCTGGCCGATGCCGTAAATGCCGATGATGGTTTCCAGCTTGTCCGCCAACGCCACCGCACAGGCGACCGCGCCCAGCGGCAGGGAATCTCCGGCAAAGCGCGGGTGATAGTGCGCCTCGATGGCGTTTGCCACTTCGAGCTCTTCGCCGTCGTGGAAGGCGTAATAGCGCCCGATGATGCCCTGCAGCTCGGGGAACTCGCCCACCATATCGGTTAGCAGATCGGCCTTACACAGGCGCGCGGCCAGTTCCGCCTTGGCCTTGTCCGCCTGCAACAGGCGCGCGATGGTTCCGGCCAGCGTGGTGATGCGCTCGACGCGCTGCAACTGCGAGCCCAGCTTGTTGTGATACACCACGTTGCCGAGTTTCTCGACGCGGGATTCCAGCTTCTGCTTGCGATCCTGGTTGAAGAAGAAGCGCGCATCGGACAGGCGCGGGCGCACCACGCGCTGGTTGCCTTCGATGATGTGATGCGGATCGTTCACCTGCATGTTGGAAACGATCAGAAACTTGTTGTGCAGCTTGCCGGTGGCCGCGTCCAGCAGCGGGAAATACTTCTGGTTCTGCTGCATGGTCAGGATCAGGCATTCCTGCGGCACGTCGAGATACTCTTTCTCGAATTCGCCGACGTACACCTCGGGCCATTCGACCAGGCCTGCCACCTCGTCCAGCAGGGTGCTCAGCACGCTGCGCTCTTCGTTGGACATGGAGAGCAGTTTTTCCAGGTCGAAATTGGCATGCCCCACCCAGATCGACGCGTTCTGCTCGGCCAAGTCGTCCAGCCGCGCCACGATGCTTTCGCGGCGCTGCGCAAAACTGGCAACCACGCGCCCGTCGCGCGCCAGCGTGGCTTCGTAATCGTCCGCATGCTGGATGGTCACTGGTTCGCTGCACATAAAGCGGTGTCCACGGGTGACATTGCCGCTGGTGAGACCCAGCACTTCCGCATTCACCACGCGCTTGCCGTGCAGGACGATCAGTCCATGCACCGGGCGCACGAACTGATGTTCGGAATCGCCCCAGCGCATGAGCTTGGGCACCGGCAGCTTCTTCAGCGCCTGGATCACCATGTCCTGCAGATATTCGTCCAGCGCCTTGCCCTTCTGCTCGATGCGCGCCACAAAGCATTCGGCCTTGCCCTCGCCCGCGCGCGACAATTGTGACAAGACGACATTGGCCGAGCGCATGAAACCTTCCAGCGCCTTGGTCGGCTTGCCGTCGGCATCCAGTCCCGCCGCAACCGCCGGGCCTTTGCGCTCGATGATCCGATCCGGCTGTTGCTGCAACACCTCGGTGATGCTCAGCGCCAGACGGCGCGGCGTGGCGTACGGCGTGCACACGCTGGCTTCGCCCAGCAGCGCCTGTTCTTTCAGCGCAGCCATCACTTCATTGGCAAAGGTCGCGGAAAGCTTTTCCAGCGCCTTGGGCGGCAGCTCTTCGGTGAGCAGTTCGATCAATAACGTTTCTTTAACCTGTTTCATTTCTTACCCCCGACTTTGGCCATCGGGAAACCCAATGCTTCGCGCGAATCGTAATACGCCTGCGCCACCTGCCGCGCCAGCGCGCGCACCCGACCGATATAGGCCGCGCGTTCGGTCACCGAGATCGCGCCGCGCGCATCCAGCAGGTTGAAAGTATGCGAGCACTTCATCACCATCTCGAACCCCGGCAGCGGCAAGCCTGCGTCCATCAGGCGCTTGGCTTCACCCTCGTATTCGTTGAAATGGCGGAACAGCATCTCGACGTTGGAATGCTCGAAGTTGTACTTCGACTGCTCGACTTCGTTCTGGTGATACACGTCGCCGTAAGTAACGACGGTGTCGCCGTTCTTGGCCCACACCAGGTCGAACACGTTTTCCACGCCCTGCAAGTACATGGCCAGACGCTCCAGCCCGTAGGTGATCTCGCCCAGCACCGGCTTGCAGGTGAGCGAACCGACTTCCTGAAAATAGGTGAACTGCGTGACTTCCATGCCGTCCAGCCACACTTCCCAGCCGAGCCCCCAAGCGCCCAGCGTAGGCGATTCCCAGTCATCCTCGACGAAACGGATGTCGTGCACGGCGGTGTCTATGCCCAGTGCGCGCAAGCTGTCGAGATACAGTTCCTGGATATTGTCGGGGGAAGGTTTCAGCACCACCTGATACTGGTAATAGTGTTGCAGGCGGTTGGGGTTCTCGCCGTAGCGCCCATCCTTGGGGCGGCGCGAAGGTTGCACGTAGGCCGCGCGCCAGGGCTCGGGACCGATTGCACGCAGAAAAGTGGCGGTATGGAACGTGCCCGCGCCGACTTCGATATCGTAGGGTTGCAGCAACGCGCAGCCCTGCTTATCCCAGAATTGCTGAAGCGTCAGAATGACTTGCTGAAAAGTCGGCCCTTGGCCAGCTTTCGGTGAAGACTCATGCGCGGAGCGCGTGATGTCGGAACCAATGGTTTGCATATGCTCGATAACCGCCAGTATTTGCGAAAGGCCGCATTCTACAGTTTTTCATTGAATTCCGTCAGCCCGCATCGGCCGGACAGGCTTGGGAAACAACCCGGTTTCGGCCTGCCGCCTTGGCCTGATAAAGCGCTTCGTCCGCGCAGTGCAGCAGGTGATCGATATCGTATCCCTCGCTCGCCACGCCGATGCTGACGGTGTTGCTGATTTCCACGCCGTCGCAATGCGCCGGGGTTGCGGCATAAGACTGGCAGAAGCGCTCGGCCAGCGCCGTCGCTTCGGCGAGTTGCGTGTTTGGAAGCAGCATGGCGAACTCCTCGCCGCCCATGCGTCCGCACACGTCGGATTTGCGCAAACTGAGCTTCAACTTGCCAGCCAGATGGCACAGCACATCGTCCCCCGCCGCATGGCCGTAACGATCGTTGATCTGCTTGAAGTGGTCGGCATCTATCATCACGACGCAGAGCGGAAGCCGGCTGCGCTCGCAATAGTTCGCCAGCGTTTGCCCGCGGTCGAAGAATGCGCGGCGGTTGTCCAGCCCCGTCAACTCATCCGTGTGCGCCATCAACTCCGCTTTCTGCTTGGCAGCCGACAATATGTGGGCCAAGCGGAAATTGTCACCCAATGTCGCGGACAATGACGTACTGGCACGCGTCAGCACCCCCATAAAGACCAGCGCCGCCACGCCCAGACTGACCTCCACCTGCTGCCCGCGCAACAGGAACCAGACCGTAGCAGGCAGCAATACGCTTGCCATCGCCCCCATCGCCATGTATCTCCGCGCAGAATAGAGCGAGATGGCGCCCCCCGCCATCCCGAGCAGAAATACAAACCCGACGAGCTGATACAGCAGCGAACTTTCCCTCATGATCCACATCACCCCCAAACCCCAGGTCAGCGAAGGCACCAGCAGCGTAACCGCATAACGGAATTCCCAATCCAGTATTTGCAGACCTTGCGGCTTGCGGCGGCGGTGCCACCAGAACAAGGCATAACGGATGGCGGCACTGACGCAGATGGCGGCCAGCCAGCCGATCAGCAACTCGTGCCGCACCTCGCCCCACATCGCCTGACACAGCAACAGCGCCACAATGACGCTGACATAGACTGCCGGAAACGACTGGCGAAACAACTGGTGCAGCCGGTCGGCCCGGACACGAATGTTGAGCACGGGATCTTCGTCCGTGGAGAGTAGTGAGTCGGCGTCTTTCATGGCGGTTGACTATACAGCGCGCCCCTTTCAAGTCAAGCAATGCCCCCGTCTGTGCAACGCTTCAGCAAAACAGCGCAAGCTTGGCCGCGCGCGGCATGGCCTTGATCTCGCGCTCGCGTTTCGACGCTGCCGACCTGTCTGCGCAAGTCTCCTGATACACCAGTTTCACCGGAGTGCGGCTGCGGGTGTACTTGGCGCCTTCGCCGGCGTTATGGGCGGCGAGGCGTTTGTCGAGGGAGTTGGTGATGCCGCAGTAGAGGGTGGTGTCGGCGCATTGGAGGAGGTAGCAGGTCCAGGAGGTGTTTTGTGATTTCATTTGTGTGAATAACCTAATGACCGTTCGCCCTGAGCTTGTCGAAGGGTCGCCGCAAAGCGGCGTGCTGCATGATTTATTGACTTCAATTTCCGCGTGGGCACAGAAGCGTGCCCACCCTACGCGCCAACCCATACGGTGCTGGTTTAGCTCAATGCAAATACCTACAAACCAACCCCTCCCGACCTCCCCTTATCAGGGGAGGAGTAGCGCAGCTTCCACGCAACGCCCAGCATCAAAATTATCAATACCAGTATCCCCCCATTCCCCCACCAAACATAAGGCGTCCTCCCCGCATACCCCTGAACACTCGCCGTCAGCACCCCCTCCTCAAACTGCGGCAACATGGCCTGAATCCGTCCATCCACGCCGATGACGGAAGTCACGCCAGTATTGGTCGCGCGCAACATCATGCGACCCGTTTCCAGCGCGCGCATCTGCGACAACTGGTTGTGCTGCATGGCAGCGTGCGATTCGCCGTACCAGGCGTCGTTGGTGACGTTGACCAGCAACGTGGCTTGCGGCAGTGCACGGATGATTTCTTCGCCGAAGGCGTCTTCGTAGCAGATGTTCACCGCGACCTTTTGCCCGGCGACTTCGAGCGGCGGCTGGTGCGCGCCGCCGCTGGTCTGGTCGCCCATCGGGATTTGCAGCACTTCGTTGATGACCCAGCCGAGCACGGGACGCAGCGGGATGAATTCGCCGAAGGGAACGAGGTGGTTCTTGCGGTAGTGCTGGCTCTCGGCGCTGCCTAGCGAATAGACGCTGTTGTAGTAGTTGCCGTCTTCCTTCTCGAACGCGCCGATGAGGATGTCGCCGCCGTTCTTGCGCACATGGTCGCGCAGGATGCTCTGGTAGGAATCCGGCACGTTCTCGCGCAGCAGCGGCAGCGCGGTCTCAGGCATGACGATGAGTCGCGCATCGCTGCTTTGTGCGAGCCGGCGATAGGTTTCCAGGGTGCCGATCAGCACGTCTTCGGAGAATTTGACGTCCTGGGCGATGTTGCCTTGCAGCAGACTAACCTTGAGCGGCTCGCCTTGCGGCTGCGTCCATTCGATGCCGCGCAACGCCGCGCCGATTGCACACAGCACCAGCAACGCTCCCAACGCGACCTTGCCAGGTTTGCTCCAGCGCGAATTCCACAACACCAGCAACAAGCCTGCACTCACTGCCACGGTAAGTGACACGCCAAAGACACCGAGCAGCGGTGCATAGCCCGCCAGCGGACTATCCGGCACTTGCGAGTAGCCGACGGAAAGCCAGGGGAAGCCGGTGAACAGCAGGCCGCGCAGCCATTCGGCGAGTGTCCAGATGGCAGGCATGGCCAGCAAAAAGCGAACATTCGGTGTTGCCTTTGCCCTGCCCTGCACATACCCCGCCAACGCAGGCAGAGTGGCGTTCACCGCCGCAAATGCCGCCGTCGCCAGCCCCGCCAGGACGGGATGCATATACCCATATATATGTAATGCAACATAGATCCAGCCGATACCGGCACAGAACAGCCCCATGCCGAAGGCGAAGCCCAGCCAGGCGGCCCGCGCGGGGCGTTCGGCGCGGCTCCACAGCCAGAACAGGATGGCGAGCGACAGGACGGGCAAGGGGAAGAGGCCGAACGGGGCGAAGCCGAAGACGGCAACCACGCCCGCGATGAAGGCTATTAAGTAGGGCGAGGCGATGAGTCTGTTCACGGATAGTGGCAATTAAGTTGATTCGCCAGATTATACGGTGTAACTTCCGCCGCACGTCACCGTAACCCCGACTCGCATCATGTCCAGCCATTCCGCCTTGCTCGAAGAGATCAGCTCCATGCTGGTCGACAGCGACTTGTTCAGCCACCTCTCTCCGGCTGAACTGCGCGCGGCCGCGCACTATTTCGGCGTGAACAAAATCGGGCAGGACGAAGACGTTTTTGACGAAGGCGACATCGGCGCCTTCATGTGCGTTGTGCATTCCGGCAGCATTTCCGTGCTCAAGGCCAACATGAACAATGAACTGGTGGAAGTCGCCACGCTGGGACAAGGCCGCGCCTTCGGCGAAATGGCGGTGCTGGACGGCGAACGGCGCTCCGCCACTTGCAAGGCGGCGGAAGACAGCGTGCTGCTGACACTTTCCAAGGAGGCGCTGGACAAAATGCTGGAAGAACACCCGCGCATCGCCGCCCGCATCATCCGCGCCATTGCCGTCAGCCTGTCGCGCCGCCTGCGCATGGCTGTGGGGCAACTTGTCGACCACCTCGTTTAAGAAGACAGCATGCTCGACTTTACCGAATACACCAAAATCTTCATCAGCCTGTTCGCGATCATCGATCCGTTCGGCATCATCCCCATCATCATCGCGTTCACCGCCGGCATGACAGCGCAAAAGCGCGAACGCGTGGGACTCATCGCTTCGCTGGCGGTGCTGGCGATCCTGCTCGCCGCCCTGCTGCTGGGCGAGGCGATACTGGAATTCTTCGGCATCAGCATCCATTCTTTCCGCACCGCAGGCGGCATCCTGCTGCTGCTGATGTCCATCAACATGCTCATCGGCGACAAAGCACATCCCATTACGGACGACTTGGACAGCGATGCGACGCCATCAATCGCCATCGTGCCGCTATCCACCCCGCTGCTGGCGGGGCCCGGCGCGATCAGCACGGTCATTCTCCACGCGCACCGGGGCGACACCGTGGGACACTACGGCGCAATGACGCTGGTGCTCATGCTCCTGAGCCTCATCGTCTGGATCACTTTTCTCATCGCCCCGTGGGTCTCACGACGCCTGGGCAAAATCGGCAGCAACATCGTCACGCGCATGATGGGTTTGCTACTTGCCGCTATCGCGGTTGAATTTATCGCGGGAGGGCTGCGCGGCCTGTTTCCCGCATTGGGTTGATCATGGAAAAAATACGCTTATCTAAATTAATGTCCGAACAAGGACTCTGCTCGCGTCGCGAAGCGGACGATTACATCGCCAAAGGCTGGGTCAAAGTGGACGGCGAAACCGTCAGTGAACTCGGCACCAAAATCTTGCCGTCGCAGAAAATCACGCTGGAAAAAGCCGCTCAGGCCAAGCAACAGGGACGCGTCACCATCCTGCTGAACAAATCGGTGGGCTACGTCTCCGGACAAGCCGAGGAAGGCCACAAACCGGCCATACTGCTAATCGAAGCCGGAACGCGCTGGGAACAGGATAAATCGCCGCAAAAATTCTTCCGCAGCCAGATGCTGGGCCTAGCCCCCGCCGGAAGATTGGATATCGACTCGACCGGCTTGCTGGTACTCACCCAGGACGGCCGCATCGCCAAACAACTCATCGGCGAAGATTCGCCCATCGAAAAAGAATATCTGGTGCGCGTGCAGGGCAAACTCGTCGGCAACGGATTAAACCTGCTCAACCACGGCCTGTCGCTGGACGGCAAAAAACTCAAACCCGCCAAAGTGAGCTGGCTGAACGACGACCAGTTGCGCTTCATCCTCAACGAAGGCAAAAAGCGCCAAATCCGCCGCATGTGCGAAATGGTGGGATTGAAGGTCACCGCGTTGAAACGCGTGCGAATCGGAAAAGTGAAACTGGGCGATCTGCCGGTGGGGCAGTGGCGGTATCTGGGTGAGGAAGAGAAGTTCTAGTAAACCAAAATGCAGGAGCTGATCAGGAAAGCTGCTTCAAAGCATTGCGGATACGGTTTGCCACATTGACCAGAATCAAGATTGCCATGATGGGTATGATCCAGAAAATCCAGTTCGGCAAACTGCCGGCGATACCAAGCCACAATCCCAGAAAACCAAATACAAAAGCGCGATCACTCTTCCCCATGGGACCGTCATACCGGCGCTCAACACCAATCATCGGGGCCAGAGCACCTGACATTTCCGAAATACCGGACAGGAATATCACTGCCGCGATACTCGCCCAGCCGAACGGGAAAATCGCTATGAATGGCAGGTAAAGCGCCGCATCAGAAACGACATCGGTCAACTCATTCAAATATGCACCAAGCGGAGATTTGTGCCCGAATTCACGTGCAAGCATTCCATCCACCGCATTGAGTGCCATGCGCAAGAACATCCACAAGGGCAGGAGCAAGAACAGTTCGGATGTTCCCGCCCAAAGCAACAGGGCGCCCAGTGCGCACGAAACCGCCATTGCAAACAGAGTAACCATATTGGCGGTCACGCCCATTTCATTCAGTTTCGCAACAAACGGACGCAGCATGGATTGGAAGCGCGGTTTGAGTTGATAGATGCTGATCATTTTCAGTTTCCTTCCTCATTTTTTCGGCGTTCGAACCTGAGCTTCGTCAACGAGCCAATGACCATCAACATGACCAGGCCGAATACCGTGACGCTGGCAGTAACCGATACGCCCGCCGCAGTCGCCATGCTATATCCGCCCACGAACAACATCATGGCGATATTCTCCGCAAAATTTTGCACCGCCAGCGCATTACCCGCCCCGATAGTCTCGTGACCGCGCGCTTGCAGCAAGGCGTTGAGCGGAACAACGAAGGAACCGCCGCAGATGCCGATGGCGACCATCAAGGCATAGGCAATTCCCAAGTCATGAATGAAGGCCAGAGCAAGGATGAACGGTCCGAGCAGCAGGCCGCCAAGAAGCGCCCGGTTGACATTGTCCAAGGAAATCCACAAACCAGCGCCCACCGCACCCAGCACGATACCGATGGAGACTGCTCCCATGAGATTTGCGGGCGTCTGGTTATCGGTGATCAACAAGGCTGCCGGAACCCAGGCAAACAGCATCAGGCGCAAGGTGGTGCCGCTGCCCCAGAACACGCTGGTGCCCAGCAGGCTGAAGCGCGAATCCGGATTCTTGAACAGCACAGCCAGCGATGTCATGAATTGTTTGATGAGGCGCCACGGGTGGAAATGCGCTCCGGCATTTTCTGCGGGCAGACGCGGGATGAACAGGTTGGCGACTACGGCCAGGCCATATGCCGACATCACGCCGACGAACGCCCAGTGCAGCGAATGATCCGCCAGCCATCCGCCCAATATCACGCCGAGCAGAATCGCGACGATGGTGGAGCCTTCCATCATGCCGTTGGCGCGCACCAGCAATGCAGGGCCAAACATTTGCGCAAGAATGCCGTATTTGGCGGGCGAGTACATGGCGGCACCTATGCCTATCAGTCCGTAGGCGGTGAGCGGGTTGACGCCTGCCACCATGGCGATGGCACCCGAGAGTTTGATCAGATTGCCCACCAGCATCACGCGGCCTTTGGGGAAACCGTCCGCGATTTGACCGACGAAAGGCGCGAGCAAGATGAAGGGCAAGACGAAAGATTCCTGCAGCAGCGGCACGAGGTTCGGCAGCCCCTGCGATTTGACGATGGCGATGGCCGCGATGAGGATGGCGTTGTCGGCCAGCGCAGAGAGGAACTGCGCCACCAGCACCGACATCATGCCCAGTGACAGCAGCGGCATATCCAAGGTTTTTCTTTCGATCATTGCAATGTCTCCGCCATCTTCTTCAAAGTCACATGATCGGTTTTACCCGTACCCAACAACGGCAGCGCATCCACTTTCTGGATCTTGCGCGGCACGGTGATCTCGGACACGCCCATTTTCCTTGCGGATTCCACCAGAGCATCGCGCGTCAACGCGCCATCGGTGGTGAAGAGCACGATGGCTTCGCCGCGTCCGCCGTCGGGCTGCGTTGTGGCGCCGTGCATCGCGCCGGGGGACGCCTGCAATGCCACTTTCTCCACCACTTCCAGTGACACCATTTCGCCCGCCACCTTGGCAAAGCGTTTGACACGCCCGACGATGGAGACGAAACCGTCGTCATCGATGCTGACCACATCACCGGTTTCGTACCAGCCGTCACCCGCCTCCGACGAGGGCGGTTGCAGTTCTCCGGGATTATTGAACAGGTAGTAGCCGGACATGACGTTGGGACCGCGCACGTGCAACATGCCGCCCTTGTCGATGCCGGGCACCGGGTTCAAACGATGTTCGAGGCACGGCAGGAACTTGCCGACCGTGCCGCTGCGATAGTCCATGGGTGTATTCACAGCCATGACGGGTGCGGTCTCGGTTGCTCCGTAACCTTCCAGAATACGGATGCCGAACTTCTCCACCCACAGATTGCGCACCGTGTCGGAAAGCTTTTCCGCACCGGCCACGACATAGCGCAGGCGATAAAAGTCGTAGGGATTGGCGAACTTGGCATAGTTGGCGAGGAAGGTGCTGGTGCCGAACAGCACGCTGCAGTTGCGGTCGTAGGCAACTTCCGGAATGACGCGGTAATGCAACGGCGTGGGATACAGGAACAGGTTCATGCCGGTGAGGATCGGCAGCAGCGTGCCGCCCGTGAGGCCGAAGGAATGGAAGATCGGCATCGCGTTCAGCACTTTGTCTTCCGCCGAGAAATCGATGATCGCGCGAATCTGCGCGATGTTGGACAGCAGCGCATGATGCGACAGCACCACGCCCTTGGGCTTGCCTTCGGAACCGGAAGTGAACAGCACAACTGCGGCTGTTGCAGGATCGCTGTTCTTTTCCATCAGGCGCGGAAAGCGCATGCCAAACAACACCCACAACTTGTCCCCCAGGCTCATGGCCGGGCGCAGGTCTTCAACGTACAGGATATTGATATCCTTGATCGCGGCGATATCGTCCGTGAGTTTGGCCTGCTCGATGAAAGCGCGCGAAGCGAAGATGGTGCTTATCTTGGCCGCAGTGCAGGCATCCTGCATGCCCGATGTACCGGCCTTGTAGTTGATCATGGCGGGCACACGGTTTTGCGCGCCTATGCCTATCATCATGCACACCGTCGCGGCGACGTTCGGCATCAGGATGCCCACGCATTCTTGCGGCTTGCTGTGTTTGGCGGCGATGCGCCCCAGGGCCAGCGTCATCTTGAGCAGGTCGCCGTAGGAATACTCGATCTGCTTCGCATCCTCCACCACGCAGCGTTTGCGGCCGTAGATGTCCATGATATCCAGCAAGCCGGAGTACAGCGTCTGCTTGGGTTGCGATTCAAAGATCATTTTCTGCATCAGGCGGCGCATCGCATCGCCCGCCTTGCGGCGGCGCTGTCTTGCGGTCTCGCCTTCCGGCATCGGGATGACCGTGGTCTCCATCGCGGAGATGGTGACACGCGGGAAAAGGCTGCGCTTGGTCTTGCCGACGATGCGGCTGAAATAGGAACGTGCCGGGCCGTCCAGTCGCACCGGCAAGATGGTTGCGCCAGTCTTGGCGGCGACGAAGGCCGGGCCTTCATACACTTTCATCAGCGAACCGGTCACCGTGATGCGCCCTTCCGGGAAGACCACGACCGGGCGGCCGGATTCGACCAGTTTGATGATCTTCTTGACCGCCATCGGGCTGGCCGTGTCGACTGCCAAGTAGTCCACCTGGGTCAGAATCAGTCGGAAGAACCAGCTGCGTGTCACCTGTGTATGCACCACGAACACCGGGTCAAACGGCAGGTAAAGGCCCAGCAGCAAACCATCCAGAAACGATTCATGGTTGGCGATGACCAGCAGCTTGGTGGTATCGAAGTCCTTGTCCATGCCCTTGGTGCGTACGCGGAACAGGATCTGAAATAGGAATTTCAGGACTATGCGGATGATGCTTCTCATTTTTCAAGCTCCCTTACGTGAATTCGATTTGCTTATTTCGCACGGCCGTCAAACACGACCCGCATTCTGCCATCCCGCAGCAGACTCGCCGGTGTTACCGTCTCGCGCTGCCAGGGTATTTGCCCGAAATACCACAGTTTCCAGAATTGCTGATCGGCCTCGGGATTGTGGTCCAGCAATGTCGAGAAGTTCTCCACCTCGCCCAACTCCACGCCCGCCGCATCGTGCAACACTTCGCGCACATAGCGCGAACAGAATTGCCCGCTTGAGTGCAGATCGAAACCCGTGTCGTAGCGAATGTTCTGCCGCGCCGCCACGGCCTGCTTGAGCTTTTCCTGCTGCTGCGCATCCAGAGGTTCGGGCAAGCGCGTGACGGCGACCCGTCCCGCATCGGAGCGCTTCACAAACTTGGTCCAGGTTGTCGCGCCGGATAAGGGCACCCTGCTTTCGGCGATCATCGGTTCTGCACCGGACACATTGCTTACGATGCCGACGTGATTGGTCCAGCTCGATGTCGTTGCCGCCACTTTGGTGAACGGCGCATTGGGTATGCGGATAAACACCACATCGCCGATTTCGAGTTGCCGCCCGAGTTCGCGCAGTTTTGTTTGCTGCAACTCCGGCTGTTCATTACCCAGTGCACTCATGCTGAGCAGGACTGCACCTGCCAGGAAGGCCCCGGCGATTCGCCGGCTTTGATCGAGTTTGATTTGCATGTTCTGTTCTCCGCTGGTTGAAAGTGCCGCCACAATAGCTATCGGAAGCGAAAAACAATATGTTTGACTGACGCAGCATTGAAACCTAGACTGCGAAGTATCGCAATTCGATACCTTCATCATGTCCGAAGCCGCCCAGTTGATTTCAACCATCAAGAAACAGCTCAAGAGCCAGGGCCGGACTTATCTCGACCTTGCGCGCGCACTCGAACTCTCCGAGCCCAGCATCAAGCGCATGTTTGCGTCGGAAAGGCTCACCGTCGACCGTCTGGTGCAAATCGGCAATTTTCTGGGTTACACGCTGGCCGAACTGAGCAAGGAAGCCCAGTCCGCACAGCCCGCCTTGCGCACGCTGACTGAAAAGCAGGAACGCGAGGTCGTTTCCGATCCTAAACTATTGATGGTGGCCGTCTGTGCGTTGAACCACTGGTCGATGGACGAGATCGTGAAGCTTTATCGCCTGAGCGATGCGGAGTGCATCAAGTACCTGCTGCAGCTGGACGCCCTGCGCATCATCGACCTGCTGCCCGGCAACCGCATCCGACTCAATGTGGCGCGCGATTTCGACTGGCTACCGGCAGGGCCGATCCGGCAATACTTTCTGGCGCGGGGAATCGACGAGTTTTTGAAGAGCAATTTCGCCCATGCGGACGAGACGATGACGTTCGTGCACGGCATGTTCACCGACCAGGCTTTGGCGCAGATACAGGACGAGTTGCGCCGGCTGCGCAAAAAATTCGCCGAATTGCACGAGGAAAGCCTGTCCGCGCCGCTAAGCAAGCGGCGCGGGTTGGGACTGTTGCTGGCGATGCGCGGGTGGGAACCTTCGGATTTCGCTAAACTGCGCCGCTGACTGCAAGCTGCAGCGCCCCCCAATACTCTGTTTTCAGGCATGCGATAACGTGAAAAATACATGGATGTGTTTCTGGCTGTTGCTGTGCGCAAGCCTGCCCGCGGCTGCGTGGGCGCAAGCCGATGCCTCAATGGATCTGATCGACAGGCAGATTGCGGCGCACCCAGATTCGAGCGGCGTCTATGTGCTCGATACGGGAGAAGAGGCGCTACTCGCCCGGGCGTGGCTGGCCAACCATGCGCAGCAAACGATTGAAGTGCAGTATTTCATCTGGAGTTCCGACAACATCGGCATATTGGCCGCCGAAGCGTTGCTGCGAGCCGCCGAGCGCGGGGTGAAAGTCCGCATCGTCGTCGACGACCTGATGATAGATGCACCGGACAAATCGCTGCTGGCGCTGGCCCTGCATCCCAATATCGACATCCGTATTTACAACCCCAGGAATTCCGTCGGCGTGCCGGTGCAGGCACGCGTGCTGAACGCGGCCACCGATTTTCGCGGGGTGAACCAGCGCATGCATGACAAGACATTCATCGTGGACGGCAAGGTCGCCATCACCGGCGGGCGCAACATGGCCGACGAATATTTCGACTACAACCACGAATACAACTTCCGCGACCGTGACGCGTTGTTACTGGGTAAAGCAGTGCAGGCGATGCGCGACAGTTTCGAGAAATTCTGGCTGAGCGAACTGAGCGTGAAGGTCGAGGAACTCTACGACGGCATCGGCTTACTGCAAAAAAACGTGAAAGTCGGCGACGACGAGGTCGCCGCAACCTACCGCGCGCTGCACGACTACGCTGCGCTTGCGGAGAACTTTGAGCCCGAAGTCCGCGCGGCAATCGACAGCGTTCCCGCAGAATTTCCGCGCCTGGCCGGACAACTGGTATGGGGCCGGGTGGATTTCATCAGCGATGTGCCGGGCAAAAACGAAAACCGGTTCAGTCTGGGCGGCGGCGGGCTGACCACCGCCGCGCTGGCGAACATCGTCGGCACGGCGCAGTCCAGCATCACCATCCAGTCGCCTTACCTGGTGCTTTCGGACGAGGCGATCTCGCTGTTCAAAAGCGCCATCGCGCGCGGCGTGCGCATACGGATCAATACGAATTCCCTGGCATCCAGCGACAACCTGCAAGCCTCCAGCGGTTACCGGAACCAGCGCAAAGCCCTGCTCAAGATGGGTTTGGACATCCGCGAATACAAACCGGAACCCGCGATCCGGAGCAAGCTCTGGAAAAGTGCGCTGAGCGAACGCATCGAACCGCCCATCTTCGCCCTGCATGCCAAGACGATGGTGGTCGATTCGTGCATCGCCTATATCGGCACGTTCAATCTCGACCCGCGTTCGGAAAACCTGAATACCGAAGTGGGCGCGATCATCCATGACGAGACGCTCGCCCGCGCAGTGGAAGCCTCAATCGAGTCGGATATGTTGCCCGAAAACAGCTGGAATGCGGCGACGGACGACCCGGATCAGCATGTGTCGTTTGCCAAGCGCATCCGGGTGAGGTTCTGGCAGTTGATGCCGATCAAGCCGTTGTTGTAAGTAAAAAGACGCGGAGCTTCTAGTGCCCCGACTCGCCGTCTCCCGGCGAAACCAGCGAACGCTCCACCAGCAGGGAATGCAGCCTGCGACTGTCCGCGCGCAGCACGGTGAATTGCCATTCGCCGATCTGGATGCACTCGTTGCGTTTGGGAAGCTGGCCTGCAGCCTTGAGAACCAGACCGCCTATGGTGTCGTAGTCCTCGTCGCTGAAATCCGTACCCATCGCTTCGTTGAAATCCTCAATCTCGGTGTCGGCCTTGACGCGCCAGTGCGCGTCGTCCTGGCGGATGATGTTGTCCTCGTCCTCGTCGAAATCGTATTCGTCGGCGATGTCGCCCACGATCTGTTCCAGCACGTCCTCGATGGTGACCATGCCGCACACACCGCCGTATTCGTCCACCACCAGCGCGAGGTGGTTGCGGTTGCTGCGGAAATCGCGCAGCAGGATGTTGAGCCGTTTCGATTCCGGCACAAACACGGCGGGACGCAGCATGTCGCGTACGTCGAATTCTTCGCCCGCGTAATAGCGCAGCAAATCCTTCGCCAGCAGAATGCCGATGATGTTGTCCTTGTCGCCGTCGGTGACGGGAAAGCGCGAGTGCGCGGTGTTGATGACGTAGGGGATGAATTGTTCTGGCGGATGGCTGATGTCGATGACATCCATTTGCGCGCGCGGAATCATGATTTCGCGCACCTGGCGCTCGGAAACCTGAATGACGCCTTCCATCATGGAGAGGGCATCAGCATCCAGCAAGTTGCGCTCGTAGGCGCTGTGCAACAACGCGATCAACTGCTCGCGGTCTTCCGGCTCCCGCAATAGCATCGTGGAAAGCCGTTCCAAAAATCCGGGTTTGTTACTACTTTCTGAACCGTCCATTGCTAAACATCGCGAATAAGATAAGGCGCAGGATACCTTAATTTGAGCATCAACGCAGTCTCGCGCGCCTCCATCCTCTCAGCTTCCCGTGTCTTTTCATGATCATAACCCTGCAGATGCAGTGCAGCGTGAAGGGTTAGATGCGCATAGTGCGCAAGCAAGTCCTTACCCTGTTCTCTGGCTTCGCGCGCCACCACCGGGGCACAGATGACGACATCACCGCAGATTGGCGAAGCATCGTCGTAGACAAAAGTCAGCACGTTGGTCGCATAGTCCTTGCCGCGATATGCCTTGTTCAATTCGCGTCCCTCGGCCTCGTTCACGACGCGCAGCGTCATTTGCACATCTTGTTCCAGGGCGATCTTCACCCAGCGGCGGAATTGCTGGCGCGTCGGCAGGTTTTTTGCATTGCTGGCGTATTGCACCGACAGCGAGAGTTGATGCGATTCTTTCATGGTTTGTGCTCGTATTTTTCGTAGGCGGAAACGATCTTCTGCACCAGCGGATGGCGCACCACGTCTTCCGCCAGGAATTGCTGGAAGGCGATGCCGCGCACGTCCTTTAGCACCACGCGCGCATCGTTGAGGCCGCTTTTCTGCCCGCGCGCAAGATCGATCTGCGTCACGTCGCCGGTGATGACGGCCTTGCTGCCGAAACCAATCCGCGTGAGGAACATCTTCATCTGCTCGGGCGTGGTGTTCTGCGCTTCATCCATGATGATGAAGGAATGGTTGAGTGTGCGGCCGCGCATGTAGGCCAGCGGCGCGACTTCTATCATGCCGCGCTCGAATGCCTTGGCGACCTTGTCCAGTCCCATCAGATCATAGAGTGCGTCATACAACGGGCGCAGATAGGGATCGACTTTCTGCGCCATGTCGCCGGGCAGAAAACCCAGACGCTCGCCCGCCTCCACTGCGGGCCGCACCAGCACCAGCCGCTTCACCGTCTCGCGCTGCAACGCATCCACCGCTGAAGCTACAGCAAGATAGGTCTTGCCGGTGCCGGCGGGGCCGACGCCGAAAGTGATGTCGTGTTCCTGGATGGCCTGCAGATATTCGTTCTGGCGTACCGTGCGGCCGCGCACTTCGGCCTTGCGCGTCATCAGCAGCGGCACCGCTTCGCTATTCGCATCGGGCAGGTCGCGTTTCATGCATTCGATGAGGCCGAGCTGCAAACGCTCCAGCGAGATGTCGTGTTTGGCTTCGAGATAGAAGCGCTCCATGACTTCGCGCGCCAGTCCGGCCTGCGCGCCGCTAATCGTAAAGCGTTCGCCACGGCGCGCGATATTCACTTCCAGCGCCGTTTCGATCTGGCGCAGATTCTCGTCGAACGCGCCGCACAGGTTCGCCAGACGTGCGTTGTCCACCGGTTCGAATGAAAGGCTTACCGTATCGTTCATGGCTGCACCACCAGTTCGCCGCGCAGGGTGTGCATGCTCCCCGACAGGATGCGCACGTCCACATAGCGCCCGAGCATGCCGGGCGAACCGGCGAAGTTCACCACGCGGTTGTTTTCGGTACGCCCTGCCAACTCAAGCTCGCTTTTGCGCGAAATATTTTCCACGAGGACGCGCTGCACGCTGCCGCTCATCGCCGCACTGACCTGCTGCTCCAGTTCGGCGATGCGCGCCTGCAAGCGGTGCAGGCGCGCGAGTTTGATTTCATCGGGCGTATCGTCCGCCATCTCGGCGGCCGGCGTGCCGGGGCGCGCGCTGAAGATATACGTGAAGCTGTCATCGAACCCGACTTCCTCGACGAGCTTCATGGTGGCTTCGAAATCGGCCTCGGTTTCGCCGGGGAAGCCGACGATAAAATCCGAAGTGATGGAGATGTTGGGCCGCACCGCACGCAGCTTGCGCACAATGGATTTGTATTCCAGCGCGGTGTAGCCGCGTTTCATCGCGGCCAGCACGCGGTCCGAGCCGGACTGCACCGGCAGGTGCAGATGGCTGGCCAGCTTGGGCGTGGTTGCGTACAGGTCGATCAGGCGTTGCGACATCTCGCACGGGTGCGAGGTGGAAAAGCGCAGGCGTTGCACGCCGGGGTGTGCAGCGACGGCCCGCAGCAGGAACGCAAAGTCCACCGTGTCGCCGTCTTCCGTCTCGCCGCGATAGGCATTCACGTTCTGCCCCAGCAGGGTGATCTCGCCCACACCCTGCGCGGTCAGGCTTTCCACTTCTCGCATCACATCGGCGAACGGCCGCGACAATTCTTCGCCGCGCGTAAAGGGCACCACGCAGTACGTGCAGTATTTGCTGCAGCCTTCGATTATGGAAACATAGGCCGTGCCGTGCGTGGTTTGCGTGGCGGGTACATGATCGAATTTTTCGATCTCGGGAAAGCTGATGTCCACTTGCGGCTTGCCGCTGGCGCGCCGCGCCTCGATGAGTTGCGGCAGGCGATGCAGCGTCTGCGGTCCGAACACCACATCCACATAAGGCGCGCGCTTGATGATGGCGTCGCCTTCCTGGCTCGCGACACAGCCGCCCACGCCGATCAACAATCCGGGATTCTTCTGTTTCAGCACGCGCGCGCGCCCTAGGTCGGAAAACACCTTCTCCTCCGCCTTCTCGCGTATCGAACACGTGTTAAACAGAATGATGTCCGCCTCTTCCGGCTTGTCGGTCAGTTCCATGCCTGCACAGGCGAGCAGCACGTCGGACATCTTGTCCGAGTCGTACTCGTTCATCTGGCAACCATAGGTTTTTATGTAGAGCTTCGTGTGCACGCTGTGTACCGGTTACTTTTTCTGAATGTCAAAATTGCGTTAAGGCCTTATTAATCATAAGCCTTATACAAAATGTGGGAATGTCCTACAAAAATACTAATATAATTTGAAAAGCATTAGTCAACAAATGTCATAAGAACATTCATCGACTCTTGTCATTATAAGTCGCATCTAAAACTAATTCCTGAGGGAGAAAAGTATGTCCATCATTGCAGATGTAGCAACTGTCGGTTCCGCGATATTCTCGGTTGGCTTTGCTGTATGGATGACCATTCAGCTGTTTAAGAAAGCTGACTAAGTCAGTCCCGGCGGGGCGTTATATGCAATAACGCCCCGCTTTCATTTGCCTCAATCCTTACTAGTGCCTACGGGTTTTCCCGCTAGGCTATTGGCGTTTCTCTCAAATATCTTGCCATTAAAACAAATTGTGCTAGCATTCATATAACCGTTTAGTTTGTGTGTTCAATCTAGCCTGAGGAGGAGCAAAAATGTCATTAATCACTGATGTGATCGTAATCGGTTCTATGGTAATGCTGGTTGTTTATGCTGCGTGGATGGTAAAACAGTTGTTCGCAAAAAACATCTGACACAAAAGATCTTCTGAAAAAACTCCGGCCCGTGCCGGAGTTTTTTTTGCCTTGCGTTTGGCAGTGCGCTTTGAAATTCGGCCGCCCGGCCCGAAGATGCCGCGCATGCGCAGGCAACAAAAAACCCGCAAAGCCATACGCCTTGCGGGTTCATGAAGGTTTCCGAGACAACCGAAAACCGTTTTTTTGGTGGTGATAGGTGGACTTGAACCACCGACCCCAGCATTATGAGTGCTGTGCTCTAACCAACTGAGCTATATCACCGTAACTTGTTCCCCGGACACTCAGTTGCCAGCGCCAATTCGAAGAAGGGCGGCATTTTGCTGATTTCACCCCCTCGTGTCAATTGCTGCATGCCATTACTTTGAGTTGACTGTCCGGAAATCCCTTCTGCATGACGTTCAGGCGCTCCAGCAGGCCCGCATCCAGCCCCTTCATGGCAAACACGGTAAATTTGAGTTTGCTCTTGCGTTCGCCCATGGTGGCCGAGCGTACTTTCATGGTTTTCAGGGTGGCGAGGTATTTCTGCGCGGCCTCTTCGGTCTTGAACACGCCCAGCGAAATGGCGTTCAACCAGCGGCCTTTTTCCTGCACCACGAAGTAATCCACCACGCCGCGCTCTTTCAGTTGCGATATCTTCTTTTCCACTGCGGCGCGGCTTTTCAGCGGCGGGATGTATACCCAGTAGCCGTGATCCTGCTCCAGCAGACGCTGCGTCAGGCGATCGCCCAGTTTCAGTTCGGCCAATGCCTGCTGCGCACGGGCCAGATCGGCCCCGGAGAATTCTCCCCATTCCGCACAGTTCGGAGTCCCGGACGCTGCCGTCACCGCAGGAGTGGGTGTCGACGCAGGCACAGGCAAGGGGGCGCCGGCTACGGGCGCCGAGGCGGGGGCGGGCAGCGTCGGGGCTGGCGCAGCGCCCGACGCGGGGATGGCGCTCGGCGCGGGGAGGCTTTCCAACAGTTTGATCTTGTCCGGGTTCAATGCGGCCTGCACGGCGCCGGCTTGCGCGTCCTCGGTCAGCGCACTACCCCACTTCATCCAGCCGAACAACGCCAGATTGGCCAGCAACAACAATCCCACTATCCACTTCAGCATGCTTTCGATTCTCCGATGATCTGCAATCCCGTCAATACCAGATGATCCATCCGCTCCGCCCCAGGGTCGAGATGCGGCAGAACCACGTCCGCCGCGCCGCCGCCCAGCAGACAGCGTACGGTTGCGCCGGCTGTCTGCAGCAAACCGAGCTGGTGCCGGATCGCGCCCAGCGTGGCACGCAGCATTCCGCTATGGATGGCGTCGGCCGTGTTGCGCGGAAAGTCCCGTAGCGCGCCCTGCTCGGCCTTAAGCTGGGCGGTATTCGTGGCCAGACTCTGTTGCATCAGGCTCACGCCGGGCAGGATCAGGCCGCCCAGAAACTCGCCCTGCGCCGAGAGCGCGTCGACCGTGGTGGCCGTGCCGCAATTCACCACCAGGCACGCGCCGCGCACATGATCCCACGCCGCGATCAGCGCCGCCCAGCGGTCGCTGCCCAGACGTTCGGGTTGCTCGTAGCCGTTGCGCACGCCGCATTGTCCGGCACTTGCCGTCACGAATTCCAGCGGACGCTTCCACCCGGCACAGACGGCGCCCAGACGTTGCGCCATCGCCTCCCCCGCCACATTGGAAACCAGGATGCGCGACGGCGCGGGCAAGGCCGAAAGCGCGTGCTGCAAGGCCAGCCATTCGGTATTGCCCACCACGCCCTGGCGTACCCATGCTCCGGCTTGCACCAGCGCCCACTTGCAGCGGCTGTTCCCCACATCCAGTAACAACACTTATGCGCTCCTCAAACTGACTTCGCCCGCGTTGAAAACCTGTTCGCCCTGTGCTGTCGCCAGCCGCAATGCGCCGTCGTCCGTCGCGCCCTGCACCCTACCCGCGATGTGCGAGCCGTCGGGCAGCAGCAGTTTCACCGGACGTTGCTGGAACAGGTGATGGCGCTCCCACTCGGCCCGCAGCGGCGCAAAGCCGTGCGCGGCAAATTCGTGCAGCACCGCCACCAGGTGCTTCAATAATACCGCAAGCACCGCGTTGCGTTCGGGCAGGGGCATGTCCAGCGACGCAAGGTCGGCCACGCTTTGCTCGATGCGCCCGCGCATGTCGTCCGGCACGCTCAGGTTGAGGCCGATACCGATCACCACCGCGCTGGGGCCGAGCATGTCGCCCTGCGCCTCCAGCAATATGCCGGCGAGCTTGCCTTCGTTCACCAGCACGTCATTGGGCCACTTCAGGCCGACACCCGGCACGCCGAGCTCCTGCAGTGCGCGCATCATGGCAATGCCCACGGCCAGGCTCAGGCCGGACAGCGCGGCCAAGCCGCTCTCGAATCGCCACAACACGGAAAAAGTCAGCGCATCGCCCAGACCGGAATGCCATGTCCTGCCCAGACGCCCGCGTCCGGCTGTCTGCCACTCCACGGCCAGCACCGTGCCGTTGGCTGCGCCCTGTGCGGCGCGCTGCAGCAACAGCGCATTGCTGGAAGCGACATGGTCCAGCAGTTCGATATGCAGTTCGTCGCGCGCGCTGCCCAGTCCGGCATTGATCAGATCGACATCCAGCCATTGCAGAGGCCGCGCCAGGCGGTAACCCCGGCCGCGCACGCTGTACAGCGTCAGGCCGAAACTTTCGACATCGTGCAGGGCGTTATTCACGGTGGCCCGCGTCACGCCGAAATGCCGCGCCAGCACCTCGCCGGAATGGAATTCACCGTCGGCCAGCTTGCGCAGCAGGGAAAAAGTCAGCGTCCTGGGCGCTTCCGCCGCGCTCATTGCGGCATGTCGCATTTGGCAACCGGCGTGTCGTAGCCCAGGAACTTCTGGATTTCTTCGCGACGCTTCAGCGCGTCCTGATACCCAAGGTCGATCAGCGCGTGGCAATAGTGCCTGTCGAACAACAGGTAACTCACCAGATTGGCGCCGCTGCGGCGCATCACGCCGGCCGCGCGCAGCAGCAGGCGTATGGTCCAGGGCAGTCGCGAAAGATGACGTTCGGCGATCTGCTCCAATGGAATGCTGGGCGTGACGACCAGCACGTCGATATGGCGCATATCGGTGGCCGTGCGCAACTCTTCGGGGATCAGGCTGACGGTGCGGTTGATGCGCTGCAGGCGCTCCAGATCCACTTCCAGGCCGTCAAGAAAAATACTGTCCAGTGCATGGCCTGCGATCTGCGCCAGCGTGGGATAGGTATCCATGCGGTTGCGCCGCGATTCGTCGTCGTCGAAGTGCCATGCGCCCATCAGCAGCACCTTGTCGGCGCCCAGGTGCAGTGCCGAGCTGATGGGTGCGATCTGGCGCACGGAGCCGTCGCCGAAGTATTCGCGGTGGATGTGCACGGCGGGAAATATGAAGGGGATGGCGGAAGAAGCCAGCAGATGCTCGATGCCGATTTTGGTCTCCACGCCCAGACGGCGCGCGCGCTTCCACGGTTGCAGCCCGGGCACGCCCTGATAGAACGTAACCGAGTGCCCCGAGCCGTAACCCGAGGCGGTAATGCTCAGTGCATGCAAGGCGCCCGCGTCGATGTTCTCCTGGATTCTTTCGCAGGGCAGCGTCTGTTCCAGAAAAGCCGCCAGCGGCGAGTTGTCCAGCAGGGAAATACGCGTCATGCGGTTGACGCCAAACAGGCTCAACACCAGTCCGGACAGCCAGCGCCCGGTATTTTTCGCGACGCCGACCACGTCGGAGCGGTAGATGTCGTTCACGTGCGAGTTGATCCAGATGCTGATCAGGTATTTGACGCCCTTGCGGAAGTTGCGGGCATTGACCGCCAGCGTCGCCGCATTCAATGCGCCCGCCGACGTGCCGCAGATGATCTGGAAAGGGCTGTGTGAACGGCGCGGCAGGAATTCCGAAATTGCCTTGAGCACGCCGACCTGATACGCCGCGCGCGCACCGCCGCCGGTGAGGATAAGTCCGATCTTGGGAGGAGTCTGGCTCATGCTCGTCTCATGCGTTACGACACATCCGGCTCCGCGTGTACCGATTCCAGCGCGTCTTTCAGCGTTTCCTCGGGCAGCGCATTCAGCATCTCGGACAGCATTTCCGCCGCCTCCACGGCGTTCGGCTGCAATTTGGTGGCATCCGCATTCGCCACCAGCACCGCCGCCGCGCCCACCACCCTGAGCATGCGCGCGCGCTCGTTCATCAACATCTCGATTTCCTGGCTGAGTAATTCCACTTCATGCTTGTTCATTGCGTTCCCCTAGTGTTTTTTCACGCCGGCCACTGCCAGCGCGCTCATATTCACGATACGTCTCACCGTCGCGGTGGTCGTCAGAATATGTACCGATTTGTTCGCTCCCAGCAGGATGGAACCGATGGTGATGCCTTCGCTCCCCGTGATCCGAAGCAGGTTGTAGGCGATGTTTGCCGCATCCAGATTCGGCATGATGAGCAGGTTCGCCTCGCCCTTCAAACGCGAGGCCGGGAATGCCCGAGTGCGAAGGCTTTCCGACAAGGCCGCATCGCCGTGCATCTCGCCTTCCACTTCCAGGTCCGGCGCCAGGCCTTCCAGCAACTCGCGCGCACGGGCCATCTTGAGCGCAGACGCATCCTTGTGGCTGCCAAAATTGGAGTGCGACAACAGTGCGACTTTGGGCGCCAAACCGAAGCGCCGCACTTCTTCCGCCGCCAGCAGGGTCATCGCGGCGATCTGCTCCGCAGTCGGGTCCAGATTCACGTGCGTGTCGCAAATGAACACGGTGTTTCTGGGCAGCATCAGGATATTCATCGCCGCGTACACATTCGCGCCCGGATGCTGGCCGATGACTTCATTGATGTAGCGCAGATGGCTCAGCGGCTGCGAGACGGTGCCGCACAGCATGGCATCCGCCCCGTCCATGCGCACCAGCATCGCCGCGATCAGCGTGTTGCGGCGGCGCATTTCGCGCTTGGCCACATCCGGCGTCACGCCCTGTCTCTGCATCAGGCGATGGTATTCGTCGCAATAGGCGCGATAGCGGCTGTCGTGTTCCGGATTCACCAGTTCGAAATGCTCGCCCGCGCGAATGCGCAGCCCCAGCCTGGCGATGCGCTTCTCGATCACGGCCGGACGTCCGACCAGGATGGGATAGGCGATGCCCTCGTCCACCACGATCTGCGCCGCATGCAGCACGCGCTCGTCTTCGCCCTCGGCATATACCAGCCGTTTCGGGTTTTTCTTGGCGATGCTGAACACCGGTTTCATCAGCATGTTGGAGTGATAGATGAACTGCGACAGTTGCTCGCGGTAAGCCGCCATATCGGCGATGGGGCGCTCCGCCACGCCGCTGTCCATCGCCGCCTGTGCGACGGCAGGGGCGATGCGCGTGATCAGACGCGGATCGAACGGTTTGGGGATCAGATGTTCGGGACCGAAAGTCAGGTTCTCTTCGCCGTACACCGACGCCACTTCGTCCGACTGCTCGGCTTCGGCCAGTTCGGCGATGGCATGCACCGCCGCCTTTTTCATCTCTTCGTTGATGGTGGTGGCGCCCACATCCAGCGCGCCCCGGAAGATGTAGGGGAAGCACAGCGCGTTATTCACCTGATTCGGATAATCGGAACGGCCGGTCGCCATGATGGCGTCGGAACGCACGGCTTTGACCTCTTCCGGCATGATTTCCGGGGTGGGGTTGGCCAGTGCGAAAATCAGCGGTTTGGCCGCCATTTTCTTGACCATGTCCGGCTTGAGCACGCCGCCCGCAGACAGTCCCAAAAAGGCATCCGCCCCCGCAATGACCTCGCCCAGCGTGCGCGCGGAAGTCTCCACCGCGTAGCGCGCCTTGTTGTCGTCCATTTCTTCGGTACGGCCTTTGTAGACCACGCCTTTGATGTCGGTGACGATAATGTTCTCCATGCGCACGCCGAGCGCGACCAGCATGTCCAGGCAGGCCAGCGCTGCAGCGCCCGCACCGCTCGCCACCAGTTTGATGTCTTCGATCTTTTTGCCGACGACCTTCAACCCGTTAAGCAGCGCCGCGCCGACGATGATGGAAGTGCCGTGCTGGTCGTCGTGAAATACCGGGATATGCATGCGCTCGCGCAACTTGCTCTCGATGTAGAAACATTCGGGCGCCTTGATGTCTTCCAGGTTGATGCCGCCGAAGGTGGGTTCCAGCGAGGCGATGATGTCCACCAGTTTGTCCGGATCGCGTTCGGCAATTTCCAGGTCGAACACGTCGATGCCGGCGAATTTCTTGAACAGCACGCCCTTGCCTTCCATCACCGGTTTGGCCGCCAGCGGCCCGATGTTGCCCAGCCCCAGCACCGCCGTGCCGTTGGTGATGACCGCGACCAGATTGCCGCGCGCCGTCATGTTGCGCACCTCGGCGGGATTTTCCACGATCAGTTCGCATGCCGAGGCCACGCCGGGCGAGTAGGCCAGCGCAAGATCGCGCTGGGTAATCATGGGCTTGGTGGAGTTGACCGAGATTTTGCCGGCGGGGGCCTGGCGGTGGTATTGCAGTGCGGCTTCGCGCAGTAACTTGTCCATGGTGCACTCGTTTTCCGTGATTGTGAGGCGTGTTTTGATTATAGCGCGTCGGGCTGCGGCATACGGGAGGATGGCGTGCCGTTGCCGGCATTACCCCTTGCTCGCCAAGGTCGGGCGTGTTTTTAGTTGCCCAACCCCGCCAGAATTTTTTCCAACCGTTTCACCGATACGATCACCGGCGTCTTGAGCTCCTGCGCATACAGCGATACGCGCAACTCCTGCATCATCCAGCCAAAGTCTTCCAGACGCACATCCGCCTCGCCGTGCAGCGCGGCAACCCGGCGCTGCCATTGCTGCTGCAGGGGATGCATCTGAGCCATGTTCTGCGCATCGCGCGCTGGGTTGGCGCGGAGTTTTTCCAGGCGCACGTTGATCGCCTTCAGATAACGCGGCATATGCTGCATGCGCTCGAACGGCGTGCGCGCCACCCATTCCTTGCCCAGCAGGCTCTCCAGTTGCTGCCGAATATCCTGCTGCGCCTGCCCGTGCGCCTTGTAGTTGGGCAAAGCCTTTTGCAGCGCGTGATGCTCCGCCAGCACGGCTGCAACCAGCCGCGCGATCTCCTGCGCCACCAGATTCAGGCGCGCCTTGGCGTCCTTGCAGCGTGCGGCGAACTCCTTCTCGCTTTCCGGCCAGGGATCGTTCAGGCAGCAGCGGTCGAAGGTCACGGCGAGGATCTGGCGCTGCAAATCCTGCTGCGAACCGAAAGGCAGCCAGTGCATCGCCATCGCCTGCAAGCCGGGCAGATTTTTCTCCAGGAATTTGACCTGCTCCTTCAGGGCCAGCATGAACATGCGCCGCAAGCCCAGACGGTGCGCGGCCTTCGCGGCATCCTGCGTATCGAAGCTTTGCAGGGTTACCGCGTCGCCCTCGTCCACCAGCGCGTTGAACACGGTGATGGTCTGTCCGGCGCGTTGTTCCGTGCTGGTGGGTTTGAAGTCGCCGAATTTCCATTCGGTGAAGCGCTCACCGGAGCCCTTCTGCTGCGGAGCTGCGTTCTTCGCGGTTGCCACCGGTACTGCGGCGGCCTGCGTGGGTGCCCACTCTCCGCGCAAAACGGCGAAATTGCGCGACATCCCCAACTGCCGCCCGTGTTCGTCCACCACGCGGAAGTTCATCAGCAGGTGTGCGGGCAACTGCTCCAGCCGAAACGCATCCAGCGGTACGTCGAGCTGTTTTTGTTCGCGAATGTAACGCGCCAGCGCCTGCAGCAGCGGCGTGTCGGACGGCTTCACCGCCGCGCAAAATGCCGCCGCAAACTCCGGCACCGGCACGCAATTGCGGCGTACTTTCTGCGGCAGGGATTTCACCAGTTGCGCAATCTTCTCCGCCAGAATCCCCGGCACCAGGTATTCGCAACGCGCCGCCGAGACCTGATTCAATAAAGCCTGCGGCACGGTCAGCGTCACGCCGTCGTCGTTCTTGCCCGGCGCAAAATTGTAGGCCAGCGCGTAGCTCACGTTGTTCATGAGCATTTGCGGCGGGAATTGTTCGGTGGTGATGCCGGCCGCCTCGTGCCGCATCAAATCGTCTTTTTTCAGGTACAGCAATTTGGGCTGTTCGCGCTCCGCTTCCTTGCGCCAGTGCTCGAATGCCGCGCCGTTGTGTATGCCCGCCGGAATGCGCGTATCGTAAAACGCGAACATCAGTTCGTCGTCCACCAGCACGTCGGGACGGCGCGCCTTGTGTTCCAGCGCCTCGATGTCTTCGATCAGTTTCTGGTTGTGCGCGAAGAACGGCGCCTGGGTGTTGAACTCGCCGTTCACCAGCGCCTCGCGGATGAAGACCTCGCGCGACTCTTCCGGATTCATCGGCCCGTAATGCACGCGTTTCTTGGGATTGATAATCAGACCGAACAGCGTGCTGCGCTCCCACGCCGCGACCTGTGCCGCCTTCTTCTCCCAGTGCGCATCGAAATAGCTGCGCTTGATCAGGTGCGCACCCACTTCCTCCAGCCACTCCGGTTCGATGCGCGCCACGCAGCGCGCAAACAACTTGGTCGTCTCCACGATCTCGGCCGCCACCACCCATTTGGTGCCCTTTTTCGCCAGCACCGAATTGGATGCGATGAAGAACTTGATCTCGCGCGGGCCGAGATAATAGGGCTCGCGATCCACGCCCTTGCAGCCGATGTTGCCGAGCAGACCGGTGAGCAAGGCCTTGTGGATTTGTTCGTAGGTGGCCGGTTGCTCGTTGAAGCGCATGCCCATCTCCGACACCTGCGCGTGCAACTGCTGGTACAGCTCGTGCCATTCGCGCAGCCGCAACGGCGAAAGGAACTTCTCGCGGCACTCGTTCGCCCACAGTTTGTTGGTCTTCTTGTGCTTGATCGCATCCTGAAACCACGCCCACAATTTGATGTAAGCAAGGAAGTCCGAGCGCTCGTCGTTGAAACGCTGGTGTGCGGCATCCGCCGCCTCGCGCCGTTCCGAGGGTCGGTCGCGCGGGTCCTGCAGCGCCAGCGCACTGGCAATGATGAGTATCTCGTTCAGGCAGTGAAATTGCCGCCCCGCCAGCAGCAGGCGCGCGACCTTGGGATCAAGCGGAAGCTTGGCGAGTTCGTGGCCGAGCGGCGTGAGCTGGCGTTTGTCGTCAATGGCGTTGAGTTCCTGCAGCAACTGGTAGCCGTCGGCAATGGCACGCGAACCCGGCGGCTCGATGAACGGGAATTCCTCCACCTCGCCCAGCCCCAGCGCACTCATGCGCAGAATGACGGTGGCCAGCGACACCCTGAAAATTTCGGCATCGGTGAATTCGGGCCGTTGCAGGAAATCCGCCTCTTCATACAAACGGATGCACACGCCGCTCATCACGCGACCGCAACGCCCGGCACGCTGGTTGGCGGCCGCGCGCGCGATGTTCTCAATGCGCAACTGCTCCACTTTCTGCCGCACGCTGTAGCGGTTGATGCGCGCCAGGCCGGAGTCGATCACATAGCCGATGTTGGGCACGGTGAGCGAGGTTTCTGCCACATTGGTCGCCAGCACCACGCGGCGCACACCGGAGGCAGGCTTGAACACGCGATCCTGCTCGGCGATGGACAGGCGCGAGAACAGCGGCAGTATCTCCAGTCCTTTGTGCTGGTGCTTGCGCAAAGCCTCGGCGGTGTCGCGTATCTCGCGCTCGCCGGGCAGGAACACCAGCACATCGCCTTTCAGGCCGCCGATGCTCAATTCATCCAGCGCGCTGCAGACTGCCTGGGGTACGTCCTGCGTATCACCTTCCTCGTTCTGCTGTGGCGGACGGTAACGCACTTCGACCGGATAGGTGCGGCCGGTGACTTGCAACACCGGCGCACCGGAGAAATGCTTCGCAAACCTCTCCGCATCCAGCGTCGCCGAAGTAATGATGAGCTTCAGATCCGTCCGGCGCGGCAGCAGCCGTTTGAGGTAGCCCAGCAGGAAGTCGATATTCAGCGAGCGCTCGTGCGCCTCGTCGATGATGATGGTGTCGTAATTCCTAAGCAGCGGATCGTGGTGGATTTCGGCCAGCAAAATGCCGTCGGTCATCAGTTTGATGCAGGTATCGGGCGACACCTTGTCGTTGAAGCGCACTTTGTAGCCAACCAATCC
>JAUSBC010000008.1 GCA_030652215.1 Sideroxyarcus sp. | reverse complement strand
TGCGGGAATTCAGCTGGGTGCTGTACCTGTTCGGCGCCTTCCTGGTCGTCACCGGCCTGCGCATGCTGGTGATGGCGGAGAAGACACCGGATTTGGAACAGAACCCGGTGCTGCGGTTCGCGCGTCGGCATCTGCGCATCTCGGCGGACGACCACGGCGAAAAGTTCAGCGTGATGAAGAACGGCGTGCGCTGGTTCACACCGTTGTTCCTGGTGCTGATCCTGATCGAAGTCACCGACCTGGTGTTCGCGGTGGACTCGATCCCGGCCATCTTCGCGATCACCACCGATCCCTTTATCGTGTTCACATCCAATATCTTTGCGATCATGGGCTTGCGCGCGCTGTACTTCCTGCTGGCCGACGTGGCCGACCGCTTCCACCTGCTGAAATACGGGTTGGCGCTGGTGCTGGCCTTCATCGGCAGCAAGATGCTGATCGCGCCCTGGTATCACGTGCCCGTGCAGGCCTCGCTGCTGATCGTCGCCGTGCTGATAGCCACCAGCGTGGTTGCGAGCCTGATCGCCACGCGTAGAAAGAGATGACGCAATCCGCCAACAAATAGCCGTAGAGAGCATTTCGTAATACCTGTAAAATCAACGTCAATCAGAGGAGAGCAGTAATGAGTAAGAGTTTGATCCAGTTCATCATCGAAGAACAACGTCACATTCCCGGCGCCACCGGCGACTTTACCGGCTTGTTGAGCGATGTTATTTCAGCTTGCAAGCAAATCGCGCATGACGTAAACAAGGGCGCCTTGATCGGCGTGTTGGGCAGCGCGGGCAGCGAAAACATTCAGGGCGAGACCCAGAAGAAGCTGGACATCATCACCAACGAAGTGTTCATCAAGGCCAATGAGTGGAGCGGCCACTTGGCGGCGATGGCGTCGGAAGAGATGGACGACATCTACCCGATCCCGGCCAAGTATCCCAAAGGCAAGTACCTGATCACCTTCGACCCGCTGGACGGCTCTTCCAACATCGACGTGAACATCTCTGTCGGCACCATCTTCTCCATCCTGCGTTGTCCCGAAGGCGTGACCAATCCGACCGCTGCCGACTTCATGCAGCCCGGCACCAAGCAGGTCTGCGCCGGTTACGCGCTGTACGGCCCGAACACCATGATGGTGATCACCACCGGCCACGGCGTGAACGGCTTCACGCTGGACCGCGACGTCGGCGAGTTCTTCCTGACCCATCCCAACATGACCATCCCGGAAGACACAGCCGAATTCGCCATCAACATGTCCAACCAGCGCTACTGGGAAAAGCCCGTACAACGCTATGTTGACGAGTGCATGAAGGGCAAGGACGGCGGTCGCGAGAAGAACTTCAACATGCGCTGGGTCGCTTCCATGGTGGCCGAAGTGCACCGCATCCTGACGCGCGGCGGCATTTTCATGTATCCGTTTGACACCAAAGACGCCACCAAGGCGGGCAAGCTGCGTTTGATGTACGAAGCCAATCCGATGTCGTTCATCGTCGAACAGGCGGGCGGCGCCAGCTCCACCGGCCGCGCGCGCATCATGGAACTGCAGCCCACCGGCCTGCACCAGCGCGTGCCCGTCATCTTGGGTTCGAAGAACGAAGTTGAACGTGTAGTGGGTTATCACAAGGGAGTGTAAAAGCAATGTCCAAACCGCTCGTTTCCATTGTCATGGGCAGCAGCAACGATTGGGAAATCATGCAGCAGGCCGCGCGCGCGCTGCAGGATTTCGGAATAACAGTCGATGCGCGGGGCATCTCGGCGCACCGTTCACCCGATCTGCTGGTCGACGACATCAAGGACATGACGGCGCAAGGCGTGCAATGCTTTATCGCCGGTGCCGGCGGTGCGGCGCATCTTGCCGGCGTGATTGCCGGCAAGACCACCCTGCCGGTACTGGGCGTTCCCATCCCTTCCAAGTATCTGAAGGGTATGGATTCGCTGCTGTCCATTGTGCAGATGCCCAAAGGCATTCCGGTTGCGACCTTTGCCATCGGCGAAGCCGGAGCGGCTAACGCGGGATTGTTCGCCGTTTCCATGCTGGCATTGAACGACAAAAAGATAGCCGATAAACTCGCCGACTATCGCAAGAAACAAGCGGAACAAATAGCGGCGACTACGCTGCCCGCATTGGGCTGAGTTGCCGAAAAACAACATGGACAAACCGGTACAGGCATTCAACAAGAAGCTGCTCTTGCTCGTGGAGCACGTCGGCCTGCTGATCATTGCCGTTGCCACAGTGATCGCCATGACCGGCGAGATCATGACCATGGTGAATGCCAGGATGGTGACGCTGGCCGATTTGCTGTTGCTGTTCCTGTATCTGGAGATATTCGCCATGGTTGGCGCGTATTACGAATCCGGCAGGATGCAGGTACGCTTTCCACTCTACATCGCGATGGTGGCGTTGGCGCGTTATTTGGTGCTGGATACCAAGGGCATGGAAGACTGGCGCTTGCTGGCAGTGACCGGATCGATCCTGCTCCTGACGCTGGCCGTGCTGGCAGTGCGTTACGGCCATGTACGTTTCCCCTATTCCGGCACCGAAACCGCACCGAAAAGAACCGATACTCCCAAAACTGACCTTTGACTAATATGAACCCAGCCCTACACGAATCCAATCTGACCAGCCTGAAATTCCTGCACCGCGGCAAAGTGCGCGACCTGTACGAAGTCGATGCCGATCATCTGCTGATCGTGCAGACCGACCGTCTATCCGCTTTCGACGTGATCCTGCCCACGCCCATCCCAGGCAAGGGCGAAGTGCTGACAGCAGTGTCGAATTTTTGGTTCAAAAAACTGGCGAACGTGATTCCGAACCACCTTTCAGGCATCGACCCCGAATCCGTGGTGAAAACCGACGCGGAAAAAGCGCAAGTGCGCGGCCGCGCCTTCGTCACCAAAAAGCTGAAACCTTTGCCCATCGAGGCCATTGTGCGCGGCTACCTGGTTGGGTCCGGCTGGAAGGACTACAAGAAGACCGGCACCTTGTGCGGACTCCAGTTGCCGGCAGGCATGCAGGAAGCTCAGAAATTGCCAGAGGCGCTGTTCACACCTTCCACCAAAGCAGCAGCGGGCGAGCACGACGAAAACATCTCGTTCGACGAGGCCAAGAAATTGCTGGGTGCTGATATGGCCGAACAGGTGAAGAATGCCACTATCGCGCTTTACACACAGGCCGCTGAATATGCCCTGACACGCGGCATCATCATCGCCGACACCAAGTTCGAGTTCGGCACCGATGCGGCAGGCAAGCTGTACCTGATCGACGAAGCACTCACTCCCGATTCCTCGCGCTTCTGGCCCGCCGACCAATACAAGGTCGGCAGCAACCCGCCCAGTTTCGACAAGCAGTTCGTGCGCGACTGGCTGGAGTCTTCCGGCTGGAACAAACAGCCGCCCGCTCCGCAGGTTCCGGCCGACGTGCTGCAAAGAACGGCCGACAAATACCGCGAAGCGCAGCGTCTCCTCACGGGCGCATGAGCGACTTTCCGCTCAAACTCGTCGAAGGCTTCCGGCGCTTTCGCGAACAGCATTTCGAGCACAACGACAGTCTCTACCAGCAACTTGTAAAAGAAGGCCAGACACCCAAGACGCTGGTGGTGGCCTGCTGCGATTCACGCGTCGACCCGGCGCTGGTTTTCGACTGCGATCCCGGCGACCTGTTTGTCATCCGCAATGTCGCCAATCTGGTCCCTCCGCTCGAAGATCATCACGGTCACCATGGCACTACTGCAGCCATCGAATATGGGGTTGGCACGCTGGGGGTGAAACACATCATCGTCCTGGGTCACGCACATTGCGGTGGGATCAATGCGCTGGTCGAAAAGGGCGGCGTGGGAACGCCGGGTTCCTACATCGACGACTGGATGTGTCTGGTTGAAAGTGCGCGTGCGGAAGTGATGGCAGAAATGCCACAGGCGACGCGGGCAGAGCAGGAACGTGCCTGCGAAAAGCGCGCCATCCTGGTCTCGTTAAGCAACCTGCGGACTTTTCCCTGGATACGCGAACGCGTTGAAAACGGCGAATTGCATTTGCACGGCTGGTATTTCGACATCAAACACGGGCAGTTGCTGCGCTACGATGCCGCTGCCCGGGATTTTGTGGCGACGTAATCAGTTGGCGGCGGGGGCGATACCCTTCAGTTCGCGGAAGCGTTGCTTCTCAGCCGCATAACGCGCCTTCACCGTTTCCGATTCCTTCAGGCTGTTATCCAGATCCTTCTGCAGCTTGGTGACACGCGCTTCTGCATCGGCGAGATCGTCAGTCAGGGATTGAGGGATTTTCCAGCCCTTGGCGGTGCGGCTTTCGTTTTCCTTGTGCAGATCGTCCAGCGTGGACTGTGCCGACTTGAGCAGCGTGGTGTAGCTGTTGATGCGCGCTTCGATTTGCAGCAGGCTGCGGTCGCGCGAAAGGTCGATCTCTTTCTCGGTGGTGAAACTGTTCAGCAATGCCTCGTCGCGTCGCCGCGCTTCAAAAGCAGCCTTCTCCTCGGGCGTCTCCTTCTTGACCGAATTCTGCTTGTCTACATCGAACCCATCCTTGCGGTCGACCACCCTGCCTTTGTCCAACTGTTTCGTGTCGCGATTGGCATATTCAGGTGGGATGGTCTCGCCGTAGTGGGTTATGCCATTGTTGTCGACCCATTTGTAAAGCTTGGCTTCGACGTTGAAACTGACAGCGGCGCAAAGCGCGGCACTGGCCAGCAGAAATCTAGTTTTGCTCATTCTTCACTCCATAACTGTCGCGATAAGCTTGCACTGCGCGCAGATTCTGCACCAGTTCGGCCTGCCCATGCAAATATCCGAGCAAATCATCCAGCGCAGCAATCGAAATAACGGGTATTCCGTAATCCCGTTTGACTTCCTGCACCGCCGAAAGCTCGCCCTGGCCGCGCTCCATGCGATCCAGCGCAATCACCACGCCGCAAGGTGTGGCACCCGCCGCGCGAATTAGTTCGATGGACTCGCGCACCGAAGTCCCCGCCGAAATCACATCGTCGATGATCAGCACTTTGCCTTGCAGCTTCGCACCCACCGTGCTGCCGCCCTCGCCGTGGTCTTTCGCTTCCTTGCGGTTGAAGCAATACGGCACGTTGCGTCCCTGTTCCGCTAGCGAGATGGAAGTGCCCGCTACCAGCGGAATGCCCTTGTAGGCGGGGCCGAACAGCATATCGAATTGGACGCCGGACGCGAGAATGGCCTGCGCGTAAAACTGGCACAGCTCGCGCAAGGCCGCACCGTCCTGAAATAATCCGGAATTGAAAAAATAAGGCGACAAACGGCCGGCCTTGGTTTGAAACTCGCCGAAACGCAATACATTCTGGGCGACGGCGAAACGGATAAAGTCCTGGCGGTATGCGTGCATGGAAAGCTAAGTGAGCGGAATGTTGAGTGCCGCCATTATAATGCGCACACCCACACAACGAGAAAATTCATGCGCATCATCACACTAAACCTGAACGGTATCCGCTCCGCCCACAACAAGGGCCTGCCGCAATGGTTCGCCCAACAAAATGCCGACATCCTGTGTGTGCAGGAACTCAAAGCCCAGGCCAACGACATGACGCCGGAAATGCTCGCTCCCCCCGGTTACCACGGCTACTTCCACTACGCCGAAAAAAAAGGCTACAGCGGCGTCGGCATCTACAGCAAGAAACAGCCGGACAAAGTCATCGTCGGCTTGAACATCCCCGAATTCGACGCCGAGGGCCGCTACATCGAAGCCCAGTTCGGCAATCTCAGCGTGGTTTCGCTCTACCTGCCCTCCGGCTCCAGTGGCGAAGAGCGCCAGGCCGTAAAGTTCAAGTTCCTCGAAGCCTTCATGCCTCACATGGTCGAGCTGATGAAAAGCGGTCGCGACGTTGTCGTCTGCGGCGACTGGAACATCGCCCACACCGAGAAGGACCTGAAGAACTGGAAGGGAAACAAAAAGAACTCCGGCTTCCTGCCCGAAGAACGCGCCTGGCTCACCCAGTTGTTCAACGAAGTCGGCTTCATTGACGTGTTCCGTAAACTGCACCCCGAGTTGGAGGCCTACACCTGGTGGTCGAATCGCGGTCAGGCGTGGGCCAAGGACGTGGGTTGGCGCCTCGACTATCAGGTCGCCACACCCGGCATCGCTGCCAAGGCAATCTGCACAGGGATCTACAAGGAACAACGTTTCAGCGATCACGCGCCGTTCATGGTGGATTATGCGGAGTAACCGCAACTCTGAAAATTCCGTCATTCCGGCGCAGGCCGGAATCCAGCGGGTTTATCCAAGATGCTTTGTACTTGCGCAGCAAGGGTTATTGAATGACTGGATTCCGGCCTGCGCCGGAATGACGAGAGAAGAGAAATGAAACAGCTCAACGAACCCCTGATCCTGCTGCTGTCCGGGATCATCCTGCTCGCCCTCACCGCCATCCACCCCCACGACTACCCCACCTGGTGGATGGAAGTCGCACCCATCTTCATCGCCGTGCCCATCCTCGTCGCGACCTGCAAGAACTACGCTCTAACCCCGCTGCTCTATCGCATGCTCTTCCTGCACGCCGTCATCCTCATGGTCGGCGGGCATTACACCTATGCCGAAGTGCCGCTGGGCAACTGGATGCAGGACTGGTTCGGTTTCGCGCGCAACAACTACGACAAGATCGGCCACCTCGCCCAAGGCTTCATCCCCGCCATGCTGTTCCGTGAACTGCTGCTGCGTAGCTCGCCGTTGAAGCAAGGCAAACTGCTATTCACACTGGTAACCGCCTGCTGCCTTGCAGTCAGCGCCAGCTACGAACTCATCGAATGGGCTGCGGCAGAAATGAGGGGGGAGGGCGCGGATGCTTTCCTCGGCACGCAGGGCTATGCGTGGGATACGCAGTCGGATATGTTGATGGCGTTGATCGGGGCGATTGTGGCGCAGGTGGTGTTGGGGAAGGTGCAGGACAGGCAGTTAGGCCCGCGTAGGTTGGGTGGAGCGTAGCGATACCCAACAATAACAATCGATGGGTATCGCGTTGCTCAACCCATCCTACGCGGGCTATCCGCGCGCGATACCTTAGGCCTAGACACCACAACTGTCACCTAAACCCAATGGGAGAAAACTAAATCTAGGTATTCTGTTGCGCTTCACCCCACGGCGCCACCTTAAGCAAAAGCAGCATCCCCGGAATCGCCAGCACCGCACACAACAAAAAGAACGTCGTCCATCCCATCGTTTCCACCAGCCATCCCGTCGCCGCATTGGCAAACGTGCGCGGTATCGCCATCAGGCTGGTGAACAGCGCGAACTGTGTTGCGGTGTAGGCCGGGTGGGTGGTGCGGGCGATGAAGGCGACGAAGGCGACGGTGCCGAGGCCGACGCCCAGGGCTTCAAGCCCGATCACGATCGCGAGTTGCGCGCGTTCGGCGACGCCGATGACTTCGAAGTGTCCCTTGGAAGCCAGCCAGGCGAAGCCGAAGATGGACACCACCTGCACCACGCCGAACAGCCACAGTGCGCGGTTGATGCCGATTCTCACCATCCACAATCCGCCGATCATGCCGCCGATGATGGAGGGCCACAGGCCGGCGTTCTTGGCGATGAGGCCGATGTCGGTCTTGGAGAAGCCCATGTCGAGATAGAACGGCGTGGCCAGTGCGGTGCACATGCTGTCGCCGAGTTTGTAGAACAGCAAGAAGGCCAGCACCAGCAGCGCGCTGTTCCAGCCTTTGCGGGTGATGAACTCGTGGAAGGGTTCCACCACGGCCTCACGCAGGGTCTTGGGCGGCGAGGCGCGGTGCGGTTCGCTCACCATCAGCGTCATCGCCATGCCGGGCAGCATGAACAGCGCGGTGATGATGAACACCGTGCTCCACGGCAGGATGTCGGCGAGAATCAGCGACAGCGAACCGGGCACGAGGCCGGCGATGCGGTAGGCGTTGACGTGGATGGCGTTGCCCAGCCCCAGCTCCACATCGTTCAGCAGTTCGCGGCGGTAGGCGTCCAGCACGATGTCCTGCGTGGCACTGAGTACTGCAAGCAAAGTCGCGATCCACGCGATGGCGACCAGGTCGCTGGTCGGCGAGAAACCGCCCATCGCGGCGATGGTCGCCAGCAGGCCGATCTGCGTCAGCAGCATCCAGCCGCGCCGGCGGCCCAGCATCGGCACGACATAGCGATCCAGAAACGGCGACCACATGAATTTCCAGGTATAGGGAAACTGGATCAGCGCGAACAGACCGATGGTCTTGAGGTCGACTTGCTCGCTACGCAGCCAGGCGGGTAGCAGGTTGAACAGCAGGAACAGCGGCAGGCCGGAGGTAAAGCCGGTGAAAACGCAGATCAACATGCGTTTCGTGAACAGTTGCTCCCAGACGGTCATCGCTCAGTCGGCACGTTTGAAACGATACACCGCCGTACTCCCGCGCAGGTTCGGCATCACCAACACATCGTTGCCATTTGCCATGACATGCCTTCCCAGAATTCGGATGCCGAGGTGCGCGCACAGATTTTCGAAATCATCCAGCGTGCACAGGTGCACATTCGGTGTGTCGTACCACTGATAGGGTATTTCAGCCGACACCGGCATGTTGCCGAGCATGACTTGCATACGGTTTTTCCAGTAGCCGAAATTGGGGAAGCTGACGATGCCTTCGCGTCCCACGCGCACGATTTCTTTCATCAGCGCTTCGGTGTGGCGGGTGGCCTGAAGCGTTTGCGACAGGATGACGTAGTCGAACGAGGCATTCTCGAAGTCGGCAAGGCCGGATTCGAGGTCGGTCTGGATCACGTTCACGTTGTTGGCGATACAGGCGGCGATGTTCTGGTCGTTGATCTCCACGCCGTAGCCGCGCACTTCGCGCGTTTCGCGCAGGTGGCGCAGCAGGCTGCCGTCGCCGCAACCGAGGTCGAGCACGGACGAGCCCTGCGGTATCCATGCCGCGATGGCGGCGAAGTCGGGGCGGGCTTCGATGATTGAGGTGTTCATAGAGAAACCTCCGCTGCCACGTTATTCAGATAATTGCGCATCACCGCGAAATATTGCTCGTCGTCCATCAGGAAAGAATCGTGGCCGTGCTGCGAGGCGATTTCCGCATAACTCACGTCGCGCTTGTTGTGCAGCAGCGCATGCACGATCTCGCGAGAGCGTCCAGGCGAGAAGCGCCAGTCGGTGGAGAATGAAACCACGAGGAACTTTGCACGGGCGGCGGCGAAGGCGCGGTTCAGATCGCCGTCCAGACCGCGCGCCGGATCGAAATAATCCAGCGCCTTGGTCATCAGCAGATAGGTGTTCGCATCGAAATACGCGGCGAACTTGTCGCCCTGGTAGCGCAAATAGGATTCGATCTGGAACTCGATTTCGTAGCTGAAATTCAGCTTGCCGGAGCGCAGTTCGCGCCCGAACTTGTCCGCCATCGCGTCGTCGGAAAGATAGGTGATGTGGCCCAGCATGCGCGCCAGACGCAGTCCGCGCGTGGGCACCACGCCGTGCTGGTAGAAATCGCCGTTGTGGAAATCCGGGTCGGTCAGGATGGCGCTGCGCGCCACGTCGTTGAAGGCGATGTTCTGCGCGGTCAGGTGCGGCGCGGAGGCGATGGCCAGCACATGCTGCACGCGGTCCGGGTAAGACAGCGCCCACTGCATGGCCTGCATGCCGCCCAGGCTGCCGCCGAGCACGACCGCAAATTGCGCAATGCCGAGGTGGTCTGCAAGGCGCGCCTGGGATTCCACCCAGTCTTCCACCGTGATCACGGGAAACGAAGCGCCGTAGGGCTTGCCGGTCAGCGGATCGATGCTGGAGGGGCCGGTGGAACCGTGGCAGCCGCCGAGGTTGTTCAGGCCGATCACAAAGAACTTGTTGGTGTCTATGGGTTTGCCCGGTCCCACCATGTTGTCCCACCAGCCGATGTTCTTCGTGTCGTTCGCGTAATAGCCCGCGACGTGGTGATGGCCCGACAGGGCGTGGCAGATCAGGATGGCGTTGGACTTGCCGGCATTCAGCGTGCCGTAGGTCTCGTACACCAATTCGTAGCGCGGCAACACCGCGCCGCTCTTGAAGGTGAGCGGTTTTTCGAAATAGGCGCTCTGCGCCGTAACAATACCAACCGAAGTGTCCAAGCAAACTCCAAAAGAAAAACCCGCACAGCTTGGGCTAGAGCGGGTCTTCTCGCTTTAGCTGGAATATTTTACGTGCCCCGCAAGCTGATTCAAATCGGCACAGGACGCAGTGTCCGTGTTTTACAGAAAGCTGTCAACCACAGGGCCTATAGGCCATTCAGCTTGTCCAGAAGATCGCGAATTTTCAACGGATCGTCCGCGCGCATGATCTTCTGAACAATGGGAACGATCTCCGGCAGGTTGGTCGTGAGCACGCGCTGCTTGGTGCCGAGCAATTGCGCCGGGTGCATGGAGAACTGGCGCAGGCCCAGCCCGAGCAGCAAACGCGTGTAGGCGAGTTCGCCCGCCATTTCGCCGCATACCGAGATGGGCACGCCGGCCTTGTTCGCGGCACCGATGACTTGCGCCAGCAGTTGCAGCACGGCGGGATGCAGCGGGTCGTACAAATGCGCGACCTCGTCGTCGGTGCGGTCGATGGCCAGCGTGTACTGGATCAAGTCGTTGGTACCGATGGAAAGAAAATCCAGCTTCTTGATGAAGACATTCAGCGCCAGCGCGGCGGCGGGAATCTCGATCATGCCGCCGATCTGCACGTTCGGGTTGTAGGGCGTGCCTTCATTGGCAAGACTCTGCTTGGCACCCTCGATGAACTGCAGCGTCTGGTTGATCTCGGCCACGCCGGACAACATCGGCACCAGAATTTTCAGATTGCCGTACGCGGAAGCGCGCAGCAGTGCGCGCAATTGCGTGCGGAACAGTTGCGGTTCCGCGAGACACAGACGGATGGCGCGCAGGCCCAGCGCCGGGTTGCTGGCTACTCGCACTGCGCCCTTGATCTGCTTGTCGGCGCCGAGGTCGAAGGTGCGGATGGTCACGGGCAGGCCGTCCATGCCTTCCACCACTTCGCGGTAGGCCTTGAACTGTTCTTCCTCGTCGGGCAGGTTGTCGCGGTTGAGGAACAGGAACTCGCTACGGAACAGGCCGATGCCGGTTGCGCCGTTTTCCTTAACATCTGCCAGATCGTGCGGCATTTCGATGTTGGCGTGCAGTTCGATGTGTGTGCCGTCCAGCGTGTCCGCGTGCGCGGTCTTCAGGCGCTTGAGCTTCTGGCGTTCCAGTTCCCACTGGCTCTTGCGCAGTTTGTACTCGGCCAGCAGATGTTTGTCGGGGTCGACGATGACCACGCCCTGCTCGCCGTCGACGATGAGCATGTCGTGATCTTTGATGAGCTCTCGCGCATGGTGCAGACCGACCACGCACGGCGTATTCAGGCTGCGCGCGACAATGGAGGTGTGCGAGGTCGCACCGCCCAGGTCGGTGAGAATGCCGGAGAACTGGTGCGGCTTGAGCTGGATCAGGTCGGCCGGACTCACATCGTGCGCGACCAATATCATCTCTACATCGTGCTTGGTCGTGGGCGGTACATGGCCGGATTGGCCGTTGAGCGCCTTCAGCACGCGCTCCACCACCTGCATCACATCCGTCTTGCGTTCGCGCAAATAGACATCCTCGAACGCTTCGAACTGCGCGACCAGTTCATCCATCTGCGATTTCAGCGCCCACTCCGCATTGCAATGCTCGCGCAACACCATGTCGCGCGCGGCCTGGCTGAGATGCACGTCGCCCAGGATCATCAGGTGCAGGTCGAGAAAAGCGTCGAACTCGGCCGCAGCCTGCACCGGGCGCAAGCTGCGCAGTTCGGACAGTTCCTTGCGCGTGGTTTCCAGCGCGACATCCAGCCGCGCCACCTCGTCATCCACCAGATGCTTGGGCAGCACGTAGTGCGCCACTTCCAGCGAAGTGTGCGATACCAGGTGGGCATGACCGATGGCGATGCCGCTGGAAACCGGAAGACCGTGCAGCGTAAAACTCACTCGCCTTCTCCAAAGTAATCGGCTATCAAAGCCACAAGAGCGGTCATGGCTTCCTGTTCTTTTTCGCCCGTGGTTTCGATATTGATGGTCGTGCCCTTGGCAGCCGCCAGCATCATTACGCCCATGATGCTTTTCGCATTCACGCGGCGGCCGTTGCGCGTCAGCCATACCTCGCAGGGATACTGCGAAGCCATCTGGGTGAGCTTGGCGGAAGCGCGTGCATGCAGCCCGAGCTTGTTAATTATCTGCGCATCTTGTTGCAACATTGCTGCCTTCCGTGTCGATAGAAACAATACATTCCCTGCCGCCGTCCAGTGCGCGTTGCACCTGTTCCTCCAGCGTCTTGTTGCAGGAGCAGGCCACGCGCAACAGCATGGGCAGATTCACGCCTGCCACGCCTTCGACGCGGCCCGGCTCGCACAGGCGCCGCGCGATGTTGCACGGTGTTGCGCCGAACACGTCGGACAGTAACAGCACGCCCTGGCCCTCGTCGAGCTGCGCGATAAGCGTGCGGGCCGCTTCTTCCTTGCGCGCCGGGTCGTCGCTGGCCAATACGGACAAAGCCTTGAGATGCGGCGGCACATTCCCCATGACGTGCCCGACACAGTCGATCAGGCTGTCGCCCAGACCGTTATGCGTGATAAGCAGAATACCAACCAATCAATACACTCCTGTTAACGGACCATGACCGCTCATGGTTCAACCCTGCGAATAGTCTTGCTATCCGTGAATTCTAGCCGTTTCTGCATCGCTGCGGTGAGGTGCACCACGCCTTCGGCATCTATCAACAGCGCCTCGGACAACTGCATTTTCCGCGCAGTGGCGAGCCAGCCCGATTTCCCCGAAACGAACAGGGGTTTGGAAGAGGCATCCGACTGCAAGCCGGCATGCTCGCCGTGCGTGAGGATGGTGACCGCCTGCACGCCCTGCACCGGATACCCCGTGCGCGGATCGATCAGGTGGCAATAGCGTTTGCCGTCCAGTTCGAAATAGCGCTGGTAATCGCCCGAGGTGCCGATGGCTTCGCCGTCGCGCAGCTCCAGCGTGGCCAGCGGGCCGGGCTTGCGCGGATGCTGGATGCCGACGCGCCAGGCGCGCGACCCGTGCGTGCCCAGCGCCATCACATTGCCTCCGATGTTGATGAGCGCATTGTGGATGCCTTGTTCCTTGAGGATGGCCGCGGCGCGGTCCAGCGCATAGCCTTTGGCGTAGCCGCCGAGGTCGAGTTTGACGGCTTTGTTTCGACTGCTAACCCCAGCCCCCCCAGCCCCCCCAGCCCCCCCAGCCCCCCCAGCCCCCCTTGTCAGGGGGGAGCCGTTCGCTCCTCCCCTGACACGGGGAGGCTGGGAGGGGTTGGGGTTTGAAACCACCAAATCCCCCATCCCCGGCTTCGCCCTCACCAGCGCAGCGACCAGTTTCTCATCCGGCAGCTCCGCCTTGAAATCCTCCGCCTGAAAGCCCCAGGCCTGAATCAAACCGCCGATGGCCGGATTGAACAGTCCGTCTGACTGTGCCGAAACCCGCGCCGCATCCTTCAGCATTGCACCCAGTTCGGGCGAGACGGCCATGCTTTTACCCTGCGCAATGGCCGTATTGAGTTCGCTCAATTCGGAAGGCTTCCACGCGTGCAGTTCGTCATGCAAACGCTGGAACTCATGCATCACCAGCACTACTGCCTGGCGTGCCTTGGTTTCCTCGGCACCGTAGATGGTCACATCTACCTGCGTGCCGAAGACATAGGCTTGTTCCTGGTAGAGCGGTTCCTTGCCACAGGCGGCAAGCAACAATGCAAGCAGCAACAGCGCAAAACGGGAAAATCGAATCATTGCCGCATTTCTTCCAATTCCTTCGCCGCCGCCAGCATCGCCAGCCTGCCCACCACACCGTAGGCATAGAAGCGGTTGGGCGTGTCGTCCGGCGCGCAATCGTGGTTGGGGAAGGCGCAGCAGGATTCGAAGGCCAGCGGCGAGAAGCTCATGCCCGGCGCGTTGAGGTTCTCGTCCACGCCGCGCCCGGTGTGCACGCGGTAGAAACCGCCCACCACGAAGTGATCGACCATATAGATCACCGGCTCGGCCACCGCGCCGTCGATGTCCTCGAAGGTATACACCCCCTCCTGGATCAGCACGTCGGAGACTTGCAGGCCTTCTTTCACCACGGCCATCTTGTTGCGCTGCTTGCGGTTGAGGGCGCGCACTTCGCTGCCGTCCTTCACCGTCATGATGCCCATGCCGTAGGTGCCCGCATCAGCCTTGACGATGACGAAGGGATCGTCCTTCACGCCATATTGTTCGTACTTGTCGGCGATGCGTTCCAGCACCAGATCCACCTGCGCCGCGAGACAATCTTCGCCGGTGCGCGCGTGGAAATCCACCTTGTCGCACACCGCAAAATACGGATTGATGAGCCAGGGGTCGATGTTGATCAGTTTGGCGAATTCATCTGCCACCTTGTCGTAAGCGCCGAAGTGTATGGACTTGCGCCGCGTCGTCCAGCCCGCTTCCAGCGGCGGCAGCACGGCCTGTTCCAGGTTCTTCAATAGGTCCGGCACACCGGCGGAAAGGTCGTTGTTGAGCAACACCACGCAGGGGTCGAAACCGTCTGCCATGCCCAGCCTGTTGCCCTTGCGCACGATGGGCTCAAGCGTGAGCGACGCGCCATTCGGCAATTCCAGCGTGGTCGGCTGCGTGATCTCGGGCAGCAGGCTGCCGATGCGCACCTGCAATCCGGCATTGCGCAGAATCTGCGCGAGCTGCGCCACGTTCTGCAGGTAAAACTGGTTACGCGTGTGGTTTTCCGGAACGAGCAGCGCGCCGCGCGCTTCCGGGCAAATCTTTTCGATGGCGCTCTGCGCGGCCTGCACGCACAGCGACATGAAATCCGGGCTCAGATTGTTGAAGCCACCGGGAAACAGGTTGGTATCCACGGGCGCGAGCTTGAAACCGCTATTGCGCAGGTCCACCGAACTGTAGAAGGGGATGGTGTGTTCCAGCCATTGCGTGCGAAACCAGCGCTCGATGGCGGACTGTTCGCTAAGGAAACGGCGCTCGAGGTCGAGCAGGGGGCCTTTGAGTGCGGTGGTGAGATGCGGGACCATAAGACTGCCTGAAAAAATGATACCGCATTCTAGCCGATTTGCGACTGACAAAACGAAACCGCCCGCGCAAGGCAGGCGGGTTTCGTAACCGCAGACGGGAACTGCTGAATCAAGGAATGGACAATGTCCCGCTCAGCAAAACGGAAGTGCCCGTGCTGTTGTTCGTAGCCGCAGTATCGGTGAACGTGACTGTTTTGGCATTTGAGTCAATGGCGATCCCGAGGGTAGCCAGGGAGGCAATCGACGAAAGGAACGGCGTGTCTCCCAAACCGGTCATCTGCAACTGATAATTGCCATTCGTCAACACATGCGTCAGCTTGAGTCTGGTACCGCGCATATCTATCCATGTCCAGGTCTCAGTAGTCGCTGTTGCGGCAAAGACGGCAACGGGTGCATCGAATCCCGTTCCGGTATAGATCGTGCCGGTTCCGGACAAACTGACCGGACCGCTGTTCAGTGGTGCGATATACAGTGTGCCATTCAGAATCAGGGGGCCGGATGCTCCGCCAAGCGCTGTGGTGGTGGTCAGGTTGGTGAACGTGATCGTGCCGGTGGTTGCGTCGTATGACAACTGGTCGAGCGGCGCGAGTGGCTTCTGCCATATCGGGTTGCCGTTGGTGATCGTGACCGTTGAACCGCTCGTTTGTACATGCAGGGTGCTTGAGATCTCCCATTTGTATTGCCAGCTCAGCCCAAAATAGTCAACGGACGCAAGCGTAGTCGGGGCAAAAGAATTTCCAAATTGTGCCGCCCCGGCTCCGCTAGCGGCAAGTGACCCCAGATCGTTGGGCGGAGTGTAGCTCCCGCCCCCTGCCCCGCCACCAGCCTGGGTCGCAGCAGATACTTCCGTTGAGCCTGCGCTCTCGCCGTCAGCATTCACGGCTGTCACTTTGTAGTAATAGGTCGTCGAGGCGGTCAGTCCGGTATCGGAATAGGTGCTTGCCGCGACGGTGCCCGTGTTGATCTTGTTGCCGCTGGTGATCTGTACGCTGGGCGAAGTCGAGCGATAGATGTTGTACGAAGTCGCCCCTGAAACAGCCGTCCAGCCAACGTTTATCTGGGTCGAGCTGGCCGCCGTCGCGGCCACCCCTGTTGGCGCGGCGGGCGCTGTCCCGGCCGGAGCGGAGCCACTCTTGATAACCGTCGTGCCGTCGGGCGCAACGCCGGTGAAGCTGCCGTCGGTCTTGAAGTCGACATGTCCGTCTGCGCCGAAATGCACGACCAGTTGCGGCACTGCGCTCTCGTAGCAGATGGAAGCAACCGTCTGCGCTTGCGAATTGTAGGAAAGGGAGCCGCTCGCACCGAACACCAGTGTGGCCGCCCCGCTGGGGACGAAGTTGAAGCTGAGATCATACGAGCCCGTGTTGCCGGTGTAGGTCTGGTCGTAGGTCATCAATTCCACATTGGTCGCGTCGCGTACGCCGCCGGAGAAAAGACTGGTATTGCATGTGACAGACTGCGTAACGCCCGTATTGTCGGCTCCTGGCGCGCCGCCCCCGCCGCAACCCGTCAGGATCAATAACGCAATGGCGGTCAGGCTCGCGCCCAGTCCCGCTCCCAAACTACGATGTCTCCCTTTACCCATGACTCATCCTCCGTTTTCATAAATTATTGGCGCCCGATGCACGCGTCCGGATTTTCTGTGGGCAGGTCACGGGGGACAATCCCGCGTTCGCGGGGGGTGGCTTTAGGCGGGGCTTTTGATAGAGTCGCAACCTGACCAACGCCCGTCCGATCGAATGAGATCACTGTCGGCAAGACCCACATACAAGTTGTTCCTGCTCTGGCTGCTGTGCCTGCTGCTGGGCATGGCAGCGGCCGTATATGCGGTGCGGCAGCCTTCGCTCGGCTTCACGCTTGAAGTGGTTAATAATCAGGTGCGAGTCGCGCGCATCACAGCACCGCAAGGGTCCGCCATCCCGCCGGGGGCGCGCGTGCTGCACCTGAACGGCATGGAAGTCCTGCCCGGCGACCTCTATAACGATCCCGACATGACGCTCAGCTTCGAAGAGATGAATGCCTATTTCTCTCGGCTGGATGCGCTGGCATCGGTGTTGCAGGGAAAGCAGGCAGAACTGGGCTGGGTCGATGGCGAGGGCCGCCGCCACACGACCGTCATCGAACTGCAAACGCGCTCGCTGCGCGACTTGTCGCACCAATTCTGGTTCGTCTGGCTGGTGGGCAGCTTGTGCCTGATGGTCGGTGCCTGGGTCTATATCCTCAAACCGCAGGACTGGAGCGCCCGGCTGTTTGCACTCAGCGGGCTGTTCCTCATGGTCTCCGCTTTTCCGGCGGCGATCTACTACACGCGCGAGCTGACCTACGACGGCGGTTTGTTGCGCGTGCTGCTGATCCTCAATCATTTCGGCGCGATGATGTACATGGGTGCTTTGATAGGCCTGTTCCTGCGCTATCCCCGCGCACTGGTCGGGCCGCGGCACTTGCTTTGGGCGTGGGGGCTGTACCTCCTGTTGTTCGTGCTGGACACGGCGCAGGTCCTGGTGCGCGCGCATGATCACATGCTGTCCATCACTGCCGGGATGCTGGTGGTCTGTGCCACAGCAGTGGTGCAATGGTGGATGACGCGCGGGCAACCCGCCGAGCGGGCTGCGCTGCGCTGGTTCCTGCTGGCGATGCTGGTCGGGCTTTCGCTGACCATGGTGACCTTCATCCTCCCGCCGCTGCTCGGCGAACCGCCGATGCTGCCCACCGCCTACGTGTTCGGTTTCTTCCTCATCATGTATATCGGCATCGCACTCGGCTTGCGCCGCTACCGCCTGTTCGACATGGACGAGTGGTCGTACCGCGTGCTGTTGTGGGTGGCGGGCGCGTCCTCGGTGATTGCGCTCGACGCCCTGCTCATCTTCGCCGGGCTGACCCAGGGCGCCTCGCTCGGCATCAGCCTGCTGCTGTGCGGCTGGCTGTATTTCCCGTTCCGGCAATGGCTGTGGCAGCGCATCATGGACAAGCGCACACCGGGTTTCGAGAGCCTGCTGCCGGAACTTTCCGCCATCGCGTTCACGGCAACCGAAAGCGAGCAGCGCACGCGTTGGGAAGCATTGCTGCGCCAGCTTTATGATCCGCTGGAGGTCAGGCCGGGCGAAACGGACGGCGGCGGCATCCGCGAGGAAGGCCTGGCCATGCAGGTGCCGGGCTGCGGCAGGCTGCCCGCTTATGAGTTGCGCTATGCCGGCCACGGCGCGCGTCTGTTCTCTTCGCGCGATGCCACCTTCGCCGCGTCGCTGAGCCATCTGCTGGAACAGGTGCTGAGCGGACGCAGCAGCTACGAGCAGGGCGTGGCGCAGGAACGCTTGCGCCTCGGCCGCGATCTGCACGACAACATCGGCGCGCGCCTGCTCAAACTCATCCACCACCTGCGCGGCACCCCGGATGCCGATGTGGCGCGCGACGCGATGAAGGACCTGCGTACCGCCATCGCCGCGATGGATGCGAACCCGGTGCCGCTGGCGAACGCGCTGGCCGACTGGCGCGCCGAGGCCGGTTCGCGCTGCGACGCGGCGGCATGCTGCTTGGACTGGCAGCAGCCGGAAGACCTGCCCGCCGTGCAATTCGCTCCGCGCGCCAAAGCCATGCTCGAATCGGTGATGCGCGAGCTGATCACCAACGCGCTCAAGCACGCCGCACCCAAACTCATCGAAGTGGAGATTGCCGCCGGGCCGGGCATGCTGCGCGCGTGCGTGAGCAACGACGGCGACATCGCCGACCCGCTGGTCTGGAAGAGCGGCTATGGCCTGCGCAACATGCGCGGGCGGCTGGAAGAACTGGGCGGACACCTGCGCATCGCATCCACCCCGGACAAAGTCCAATTGATCGCCGAGGTACCCCTGACATGAAAGTCGCCCTGATACTCGAAGACATGCCCGAATCGCAGGAGATGCTGCGCGAAGTTGCGCAGACCGCCTTTCCCGGCATCCGCGCGTGCTGCGTGGCCGATGTGGCCGGCGCAATGAAGATGCTGGACCAATTCCGTTTCGACTTGGCGCTGATCGACCTGTCGCTGCCGGACGGCGAAGGCAGGACAGTGATCGAGGCGATGAGTGCGCGCTTCCCCGAAAGCGTGATCGTGGTCGCCACCATCTTCGACGACGACGACCACCTGTTCCCGGCATTGCGCGCGGGCGCACAGGGTTATCTGCTCAAGGACCAGGCCCCGGAGCAACTTGTAAAGCAACTGCGCGGCATCAGCGAAGGGCATCCGCCACTGTCACCCTCGGTCGCACGCCGCCTGCTCGATCATTTTCGCGAAGACAAGGAAAGCGCCAGGGCAGAAACGCCCGAGGAAGCTTTGCTGACCCCGCGCGAGCGCGAGGTGCTGGTGCAGCTCACGCGCGGCATCAGCATCGCCGACATCGGCACCGTGATGAACATCTCGCGCCACACCGTGGGCGACCATGTGAAGAACATCTACCGCAAACTCAACATCTCCTCGCGCGCCGAGGCGGCGATGCAGGCGAAGAACATGGGCCTGGTGTAAGCCAGGCCCGGTGAGTAAAACTTTCAGAAAAGCGCTGATTCATTCGTCATACCAGCGAAGGCCGGTATCCAGCCGATCAAAGAGACAGCGCAACGCACTGACAAAACAGCATTTTATTGAACCACTGGATACCGGCCTGCGCCGGTATGACGGAATCGAATAATCAGCGTTCCCCTCAGATGTTTTCCTTAATTTTGGCGAGGAATTTCTTCAGGGTGTGATCAGCGGCTTTGGGTATCACATCCTCATACGCATCCATCTTCAGCGTCCACTCCATTTCGCGGCCGGTCACCTTGCCGAACAGGTTGGTCGTTTCCTTGATCAGCTTCGCGTCGGTGACGCCCTTGGTCATCACGTCTTCCGTCAGATAGATCTTGGCGATGTCGCCCTTGTACCCGATCCCGATGCGCGTAAAACGTTCACCGAGGCGGACGGCGGCCATCGATCCGTTGGTGTAATGCGTCCACGGACCCGCATACGACTTGCCGGACCACACGTAGGTGATCGGGATGAATATGCGGACGTGCAAGGTCGCCGCATCCAGCGCTTCCTGCAGGTCTTCGTCGTAATACGGCCAGTTGGTCGAACTCTGCGCGATGCGCCCCGCGAAAGTCAGCGTGTCATCTCCCTGATTGCTGAAACCGCTGTAACCCTTTTTGTGATTCTCGTATTCGTCGCCCTTGAGATTGAGAATGATGCCGTCGGGCGTATAGAAGTAGCTCCAGTACATGCCGGATTTGGAGCCCGGCGAACCTGTTTCCATCTTGAGCGGCGTCTTTGAGGATTTTTCCTGCATGGTTTTGTATTCGGGCGTGGCGATGAGCGTTTCATGGCTGACCAGCTCGAATCCCGCCTCCTTGATGCCCGCCTGGAAATTCTGGTACATCTTTTCGGTGAGCGCCTGCAACCTGGCCGGTTCGGCATTCAAGGTACTGTCGAAATTCACCAGTGCACCGCCGTCGTTGGTGTTCTGCACGGTGACGTACTGCACGACAAATGAAGCGATGGCCACTTTCTTGACGCCTTTCAGGTCATCCAGATCGTTGTCGCCGATAACCGGTTCTGAAAAGATTGCTTCGCCGGGCGCGTCAGCCAATACAGCGCCGGTCGCCAGCAAGAGTGTCAATGCCAATATGATCCGTCTGTACATGATTCCTCCCTGTGAATTAAGTTGTGGCGGATCGCGCGCAGATGATCCGCCGAATATCCGAGACTGTTGCCGAAGTGATTCTAGGGAGGCGCTATGGACAGGCCAATCCCGCGTTCACGGGGGGGGGGCGGTGTCGGGATGGCTTGGAATTTGCGTTGTATTACCGTGTACAGCGCGGATGTGATTCCGGTTTTGTTGCTTGGCTAATCAGGCAAACGGTTGCGCAACGCATCGCGGTCAAACCACCATTTGTCGCCGACCAGCACATCGACCACCTCGGCCAGGCGCGGCAGAAACACCTGCGGATCGCGCAGCTCCAGCCGCTTTAACCATTTATCCATCGCGGCCTGGTCCTGCACATTGCTGTGGCGCTTCGCCACCATGAAAATGAGGTTATCGACGAGGAAACTCTGATTTTTATGCTGATCGTCGTCGGCACGCAGATCGACCACATAGCGCGCAGTCATCGCTGCCACTGCGGCGCCATCCGAATTATCGGGCGTCTCTTCTATTACATGAATCAACATCGCAACGGTCAGCTCCGACTCAACCGGAAAAGTAACGGCCAGCCAGATCCCCATGCCCAGCGCCGCGAGCGAATCTGCCTGTTCAGCCATAAACAGCACGTCGCACGCCTCCACCGCATCCTGCCAGGACTCCTGCTGCATGGCCGTGACGAAGGCCTCGCGCGCGATATCCCACGCTTCCTTCTTGCGTTCCAGCGCGTTCAAGATCTCGGCGATGTCGAGCTGCAGACGGGCGCGCGGCAAATGCTCGGCGCCGGTCAACGCGCTGAGCGCCTGCAGCTTCTCGGCCAGATGCCGCTTCATGCGGGCGCTTTCTTCTTCAGTGAGCCCAGCGTTGGTATTTCTGATCAGCGGGCCGACGTTCAGGATATTTTCATTCATTTTCTAATTAGGGCTCAGACTCGAATTTTTTTCGGCATACCGTTTGGGCCTTCCGCGCGGCAGAGGCGTTGCCCACCTATCCGTCAACGCCTCCACCTTAACACTGAAACTATTATCCCCCAAAGCCAAGCCCTTATTCGTTGCATCGCGGATAGCATCCACATCCGCCTTGGAAACCTGCGCGCGGAACAACTGCCGATAAGCAGCCTCACGCTCATCATTTGTGCGGCCAAGACGTTGATATAACTCGTGCCGGGCAATCAACACATTTTCGCGCCCTTGCGCATTCGCCTGATAACTCGACCAAGGATAATCGCCCGGATGCGCCACCATATTCGCCCGCACAGGATTCATCTCGATATAACGCATGCACGTCAGCAAATACAGCTCACTGTCCACCAACGTACTCTTACAGCGCCCCTCCCACAGCGTCCCTGTGCGCTGATATCTGTTATTGAATACTGCACATAACGCCGCCCGATCGAATGCAACGTTTTGGACAGACTCACTTCCGTATCGGCATAACCAGCGAATATACATGATTGCCCATCAGCACATAAGCGTGAACGGTGAGCTGAATGCGATTCATCGGCCTCCAGCAGACAGCGCAGATAGAAGTGTAAATCCGTATCAGCAGCAAAAATCAGCTCTCGACAATTTCCGCGCTGAATGACATGCAAAGGTTGACCGGGGAAGAAAAAGCGGGGAAGGCGGGCTAGCTCACTCTGACCCTATTCCTATATTCTTCCTTCTTCTCATTATTCTTCTTCCACCTCTGAATCCTTCAACACCGCACGGGATAGGACTGGCAAAGCAAAGCCACCGGAAGGGGAAGGATTTTGACCTTTCGCCATATATCCCTGTACCAAAGTCCAATAGCATTCATTGCGAAAATTTGTATAGTGAAAAAACCTTTTAGAAAAATAGCTATATAAATGTAACTCGGAGGAAGTTCGGCAAAGGCGTGGAGTCTCACGCCGAAAAATGACTTTAACTTAACACCAGGGGAAACTAAATGATTCGAATGACAAAAGTAGGCCTGATAATTGCGTCGCTGCTGGTCGCATCTCAGGCAAGTGCGTTAAACATCACCGGGGTTACTTCTAATGCAGGAGAAACACTCACAAACACCTGGCTCGGATCGAGTAGCGGTATTAACGTGACGACCGGTTCGATTTCCTATATTGGGAATACCGACATTTCACAGTCTGGTACCTATACAGGATTCAACCTGAGCAGCAGTAGTGTCGGCCAACCCGCTATCAGTCTGGCTGACGGTATTTTGCTGACCTCGGGGTCGGCACTGATTCCGTTGACGAATACCTCTTCAAACTACACAAACATAACGAACACCGTAGGCAACTCCTGGGTCTCCGCTGCGTCTGGAGGGAACGAGTCTTACGACTCGAACACGTTGAGTTTCAACTTCACCGTGGATACCGGAATCACTTCTGTTTCGTCGATGTTCATATACGGTAGTGATGAGTATCCGGAATTTGCCGGTACAACATTCGCCGATGGCTTCGCATTCGTCGTGGACGGGACTAACTATGCGACGTTTTCGGACGGAAGCTATGCATCGCTTTCGTCTGTGGCGAGTAACGGTAACTTTAACAACAACACTGCGGGTGGCTATGGGATCGAATACGATGGTTTTACCAGTGCCCTGCAGCTAGTCGGTTTGTTGGACTTATCCAAAACAACACATACGTTGCAGATCGCCGTCGCTGACACTGGTGACCATGCTTACGATACCGGGGTGTTCCTCGCCAGCCTGAGCGCATGTACGACATGCGGCGGGGGAGGCATTATCTCCTCCGTTCCCGAACCCGAAACCTACGCCATGCTGCTGGTTGGCTTGAGCATGCTGGGTTTTACGGCACGTCGCAGAAAAGAACTCAACGATTAATTCTGGTTGGCATTCAATTCAAAACGGGGGCTTAGGCCCCCTTTTTTTGTTGCTGGCTGGGGTGTATCTACCTGGCCACGCTGGTGCCAAAAAAGTGATGAGCGGCCTTCGCCGGAATGACGTGGCACTTCATTCATAACGGGTCAATAAAGCAGCCAGCCGAGTCATTGATTATGCTGGAGGGCATGCAACTGGAAAATTTAAATCACATCTTCCCAATAATATTAATAAACACGCCGTGGCTATCGTAACTCAGGTCGGTGAGGTCGTCTGAAAAGTCGGTGAAGTTGTAGCCTGCGCCTATCTTCACGTTATCGCCAAGGTGGCGGTAGATCGCCAGCAGTATGCCGCTGCGGCGGTCTTGAGCATCCGGCAGGTTGAGCACGCGGCCTTCGATGAGGGCATCCCAGCGGCGGACGAAGTGCCAGTCGGCGCGGATGATGGCGAGTTGCGCGCGGCTGTCGAAGAACACCGGGTCGGCGCGGTCCATGCTGAGCTGGCCCAGGCGGTAGGCGTATTTGCCGCCCACGCTCCATTGCTGGGTGACGTCGTAGATGGCGTCGGCGGAGACGATGTGGCTCTTCTGGATAAATGACGCGGCGGTGTTGGCGACGGTCATCTGGTCCGCAGTGGGCAGGTTGTAGAAGTAGGTGTACTTGAACAGCGCGTTGAGGCGGTCGTCCTCGACCGGACGGTAGGCATAGCCGATCACTGCCTCGGTATAGTTGCCGTTGTAGAACTCGCCGAGGCTGCTCTTGCTGTCGGAGTGGTTGTATTTGCCGATCAGGCGCCAGTCAGCATCGAGCTGGTATTTCAGGCTGTTCTTGGTCAGCCAGGTGGTGCGTTCGGAGCTGACAGCGCTGCTGTTCTCGGTTTTGTCGACGCGGTATTCGAAGGCGCTGGCGACAGTCATTTCGTCGAACTGGTAACCGGCCTTGATACCAGCCGCGGTGCGCTCGGTTGTTGCGCCGGTGGTGTAGTCAGTGAGTGTGCCGAAGTCGATATTGCCGCCGTAGTTCCAGCGATCATTCGGTGCGACGTCGACCCCGGCGGTGTGGGTCAGGCCGGTGGGCATGTTGCCGTGGGTGTAGCGTTCTTCGACGTAGACGCTGGTGGTATCGGAGTAGTGGCTGCGCACGCCGGAAGTGAGGTTGCCTTTCTTGGCGCGCAGGCCGTTGTCGCTGGTTTCGTTCTCCATCGCATAGTTGGTGTAGAGGCTGGTGCGATCCGAATACAGGTATTCGCTGCCGAGCTTGCCGCCCGCACCCAGATCGCCGCTCGACACTTCGGCGTTGATCTTGAAGCGCTCGCTGACGCGGTAGTCGCCGCCCGCACCGACCCTGCCGTTGGCTTCGCGGTTGCCGCTGCGGCTCACCGTATCCTGCAGGAATGCGTAGGTGCTCCAGTCGCTCTTCGAATCGTAGCCCGCTTGCACGCGCATGTCGGTGCGCGTGCCTTCTTTCTGTGTGAGCGGGACGACGGCGGAGTCGTCCTGGCGATCATCCTGACGCATGCCGCCGCTCAGGGTCCACTGGTCGGTCAGCAGGTAGTCGATGTCGACCTCGTTGGCCGAGGTGCTCAGGCTCTGCTCGCGCTTGCTGGTGTCGGACTTGGCGCGCAGTTTGAATTGCGCGTCCAGCGGCATGCTGAGTGTGCCGCCGTACTGGCTGGTGTCGAATTCGGTGATCAGGCCCGGTGCGGAAAAACCGGCATCCAGTTTCTGGCTGTAGAGCGTCAGCGCGCCTTGCGTGCCGTCGAACATATCGGTCAGCGCGACGCTGGTGTCGACGCGCAGCGCACTTGCTTTGCTGTCGTTGGTAATCAAGGCGCCGCTCTGGTCGAACGTGTAACCGCCGTCGGCGGAGTTGAGGGTGGTGATGCCCTGTCCTTCGCTTTGCGAGCTTTCCAGTTTCACCCAGGTGGCGGCACTCTTGCGCAGGGTAACGTCGATGCCGTTGAGGCTGCTCTTGGCGCCGTCTTCGTTGCTCTTGTTGCCGGTCAGGCCGATCTTCACGCGGTCGCCGAACCAGTAGTGCACGCGTCCGCCGCTGGCTAGGGTGTCTATGCTGTCGAAGCCCGGAGTGTATTCGTAGCGCACCACCAGATAAGCCTGGTCGCCGCTGCTGCCGCCGGTGGAGACCAGCATGCTGTCGCTGACCGTGGCGGAAAGCGGTTCGCTGAGCAGGATGCGTCCCTGCAGGTAGTCGATGTCGTAGTCGAGCCCGACGCTGAGCGCCTTGGCGCCGACCACGAGTCCCGAGTCCTTGTCGCGGATCTCGACAAAAATGCGCTCCGAGCCGGTGAGGATGTCCTGGTGGCGCAGGAAGTAGAGTGAGCCGCCGGTGCCGCGCATTTCCTCGCGGCTGGCGACGGTGCCCGGCTCGGCGGCGAAACCGTCGACGTAGAGGCGCTGTTCGCCGAAGCCGGTGGTGTCGGCGGACTGCCCGTGCAGGTTCAGGCCGTAGAGACTGCGATCCACGCGCGCCAGCGAGCTGCCGTTGTAGCCGACCTTGAAGTTACCCCACAGAATGTGGTTTTCAGCTTTCTTCAGTTTCACATACAGCTTGCCCAGTGTCGGCGCGTCTTCCTCCACGGTGCTGTCGTCGCCGTAGCTCGGATAATAATAGTCGGGGTCAATGCGGCGGAACATGGCGTCGGGCGCCTTGTTCATGAAGTTGCTGAAAATATCCTTGAGCGGTCCCTCGCGCGTGTCGGCGCTGGCGGTCAGGTGCCAGTCGTCGCCGAACTTGCCTTTGGTGTAGAACGCGAGGCGGCCGTCGACGCTGAGGTCGTTGTCGTAATGGGTCTGGTCCTGGGTGACCAGCGCCGCCGGACCGTTGGTACGGTCGCGCGAGGCGGTGATGTCGGCGATGCCGACGCGGAACCAGTCGTTGCGTTTCAGTTCCAGATCGCGCAGGAACAGTTCGCCGTTGCCCTGTTGGTCGAGCACCGCCAGTTCAACGCTGTGCATGCCCGTGGGCAGCAGTTGCTCGGCGACGAACTTGCCGTCCTTGCCCACGGGCACCGCATGGCCCGCCAGCCACACCTGGCGACCCTCGGGAATCTTGCTGCCGAGGGCGACCACCGAGCCGCCGTTGAGCGGAATGTTCTGCACTGCAAGCCGGTTTTCGCCGTAGCCGACCAGCAGCTCCTTGCTCGCGTCGGCGTTCAGGGATTCCTCGCTCACCTTGTCCACCAGCCACAGGTTCTGTTCGGCTGTTTCGTCGAAATGTCCTGCCTTGTCGTAAACGCGCAGCACGTATTTGAGCGTGCGGCCCGGCGCGCGATATTCCTCGAACTCGGCGCGCCACTCGGCGTCGCCGTCGGCATTCACCGGCACCACCGCCAGCGGCGTGTCGCGCAGCGATTGCGTCTCATCGAACAGGCGGATTTCGGCGCGTTCGAAGAAGGCGGGGTAGTTGCTGTAAAGCTTGAAGCTGACGCGGTTCTCCAGCGCGGCGGTGTTGAAGTCGTCGCGGTAACGTACGCTCAGCGGCCAGGCGCTGGCGTTGAGGCGCGGCTTGAATTCGAGGTTGTCGAAGCGGAAGCGGATGTCCGCCTTGTCCAGCGCCACATCGGTGCAGCGCTGCACGTCCGTCACGCTCTTGCCCGGATCGTCGATGGGCATGCCGTCCACGGTGATACGCATCAGGTTAAGCGCGTAGGGATTCTGCGTCTGCACCTCGCGTGTGATGCGCGTGATGTCCAGTCCCTCGTTATCGTCGAGCTGTGCCAGTTCGTCGTAGATGATCTGCACGTCCACGCGCGAGCGCTCGGCCCCGGCAAATCCCGCGTTCACCACGTCGGCGCTTTGCACGTTGCCGTGGCCTTCGTGCTCCATCTGTTCCGGCTTGAGTTTGATCTCCGCGCCGACCAGCTCCCTCACCCGGCGCGCGCGCGCGGTGGAGAGGCCGATGTCGTCGCCATAGACGTCCGCTGTGCGGCGACTCAGCCGCTCGTTGCTGGTGTAGCCGACGAAGCGCAGGCGCACGTTGGCCTTGTCCTTCAGTTCCTGCATCAGGCGCAACAGGCGCTGCGCGTAACCGGGCGGCATGATCGGCTGTGTCTCGTCGAAGTAAACCGGGTCGATGGCGCCGGAGGGCGGATCGTAAGTGCGGGTCACCGTCTCTGCAGCGGCGGACTCGGGGCAGATCTGCGGTTCATCGGGCAGTTCCTGCAGCGGGTCGTCGTACCAGAACTCCACCTCGATGCGGCGGTTGAGACTGCGGCCCTTGGGCGTGTCGTTGGCGGTGAGCGGATATTTGTCGCCCTTGCCGTCGCTGTCCGCCGCAGCGCTCGGCAGACGCAGCGCGTCCTGCACCGCCAGCGCCACGCGCCGCGCGCGCGCCTTGGAAAGACTCAGATGGGTGCCGTAGATACGCAGGTCGCGGCCTTCCAGCGGAATGTTGTCGGTGTGGCCGACGAACTTGACCACCACGCCGGTTCTTTCGCGCAAGTTTTGCTGCGCGCGCTGCAACTGCTGCAGGAATTCGGCGGGAATCTGCATGTTGTCTTCGTCGTAGCGCAGCGGCTCGACCAGGTTCTTGATCCTTGCGCGGCGCGCCAGGCCTTCCTTGTAACGCAGCTTGCACACAGTCTCCACGCGGCACACTTTGATGCGGTTGACCGGGTTGGCGATCAGGATTTCTTTCTCTACCAGCATGTCACTGATTTCGTCGTACCACACCTCCACCTCGACGCGGCGGTTCTGCGCGCGGCCGGGCTCGCGGTCATTGCTTGCGACCGGATTCGCCTCGCCCAGGCCTTCGTAGGAAATCGATTCCGGCGGCAGGCCGAGCGCGTTCTGGAAATATTCGGCGGTGGTCCCGGCGCGCTCGCGCGACAGGCCGACGTTGTCGTTGTATCTAGCCGCCAGCGCGCCGCTCAGTTGCACGTTGTCGCTGTAGCCGACAAAGTGCAGGCGCACGTTGGCCCTGTCCTTCATCTTGTCGAGCACGCCGCGCAGCAGGCCGATGTACTCGGGCGGAATCTCCGCTTTGCCGGAGCCGAAGCGGATGGGCGGTACCACATTCTGCAGCTTGACCGTCTTCGCCGCTTTTTCCAGCACCTGCTTCTTTTCCAGCTTGTCGCCCGCTTCTTTCTGCGGCTCGTTTTTGATCATGGGCGCGAACACGCCGTCCTCAACCGGATACTGTTCGGTGGAGGCACCGACGCTGCCGTTATCGCGCACGCGCTCATCGCCGAACAGGTCAGCGGCAAGCGCCGCATCCGGTACGGTCAGGGCAAACAACAGTGGCAATAACTTCTTCAGCATATTCATCCCGGAAACCTTAATCCTGAGCCGGACACGCCGGAACCAAAAAAACCGTAGGATGGGTTGAGCGCAGCGATACCCATCCTACACACTCGCTCGATGCGCCGAAGGTGCCGGTGTCGCACACGCCCGCAGCCCCGGACAGGTCGGCGGCAAGTGCCGCATCCGGTACGGTGAAAACAAGCAGCAGTGGCAATAACTTCTTCAGCATATGTACCCCGTCAGTCGAGCAAGCTCGGGCGGTCGGCAGGTCCGCCGCGACGCCAGTGGATCTCGCTCTCGATGGTCAGCGGATAACCGTCCCAATATTCCTTGATCAGCGCCTTGAGCGCGGCCAGCCGCTCGTCCACCAGATCGTCGTCTTCGGCATCGCCCAGATAAGTGATGCGCAGCAGCGACGGCGCTTTTTTCAATTCGTTGAGCAGCAGGTCGATGCGCGGTTTCCACTGATCGCGCAATTCCGTGCTGCCGGGTTTGAATGCCCCGTCGGCCGTGTCGAGACGCACCACGTGGTGGATCGCCGCGCCGAAGTTGAACTTCATCATCTTGCCGCGGGTGAGTCGCTGCACGCGCGGGTTCTCGGTCGTCACGCGGTAGCCGCCGGGCAGGCTGCGCTCGTCGAGCTTGAGGATGTAGTTGGCGCCGCGCGACTCGTCCGGCGTCGCGGCGCAGGTGATGTGGAAGCGGCCGTGCTCGTCGCTCTTCACGATCAGGCCGCGCGCGCTGACCACGCGTGCGTTGGGCAGGCCCGGCTCGCCCTTGTCCTGGTAGCCGTTGAGGTTCTTGTCGTCGAACACCTTGCCGATCACGTCGCTGCAGTCGAAGGTCGGGTCCGGCACCACGCGCACGGTGGCGGTCGCCACGCCGGAGGAGACAAGGCCGGTGACGTTGTTGTGGATCTGCGCGCGGTTGACATAGTCGCCCGTGGAGACGCCCGAGCCGACGATGAACAGCAACTGCAACGTGTGGCGCGTGGAGGAAGCGAGATCGATGTTGTCCCAGCGCAGGGTGACGCCGTTCGCGACCGGTTCCAGCGGCACGCCGTCATAACGCGCGGAACCCGCCACGTACTTGAAGCCGGGCGGGAAGGTGTCGACGATGCTCTGGTTGTTCAGCATCAGCACATAGTTGTTGTTGACGGTGATGGTGTAGGGAACCATCTCGCCGCGCGACACGGTGACGCGCGCCGCGGTCTTGGTGATCGCTACCGATTCGCTCAGGTCGGGATCGAGCGGGATGTGGTTGTTGAATATCTGGCTGTGGCCGGGCAGCAGCGTGTTGTTGAGCAGCAGGTGCAGTTGATAGCGGGTGCCCGCGCTGCCGGCGGCGAGGCTCATGGGGGGCGGTGTCTCGAAATCGACCGCCTCGCAATGGTTGGGCGTGCCGGGCACCGCGTCGTTGGCGCTGCCGAGGCAGGCGGGCACGGAGAAGGCGGCGGTGGCAGCACTGCTCTGCGGCGTAATGATCGCCGAGACGTTAGCCGTGAAGCCGCTGGCCGGGGGCGCGACATTGATCAGATAGCTGCCGCCCGCCGGGCAGGCGCCGTTGCTGAAGTTGATGTCGAAACGGTAACGGCCGCCCGCGAGCGTCACCTGGCCCTGTTGCGCGGGATCGTCGAAGCAACCGGCCGGCAGCGCGGTCTGGCTGGTGGCGTCGAGCAGGGTCAGCGTCGCGCCGGTGATGGGCAGGCGTTGCATGGAATCGTAAACCGCGCCGTTGGGTGCGATGGGCAGGTTGAGGTTCTGGGTAACGCTGCCGGAACCGACCACGAGGGCGCTGATAGTCTGCAGACCGTTGGTGAACGGCGAGTTCGCGTAGCCCAGCAGCGCGGTGGTGGCGCTGTGGCCCGGCGCGCGGAAGCGCAGTTCATATTGATCGGTGGAGGCGGTGTTGGGCGCCAGGCCGCTGATCTGGTACAGGCCGCTGGCGTCGGTAAGCACCGTGCCGATCAGGCTGCCGTTGCGGTATGTCTCCACGCTCCAGCCTGCCAGCGGGGCTTCGCTGCCGCCCGCGGCGAGATCGAAGTTGGCGTCGTGCCACGCTTGGCCGCGCAGGCTTGCCACACCCGGAATACCGCCAACATCAATCGAGGCGCTGGCGGAAGCGTTTTGGCTGCCTGCGTTCCAGTCCACGACGGCGATGTTGGTGATGGTGGTGCCGATGGCCAGCGCCGGGTTGATGGTGGCGCGGAAGCGCAGCGTGGTGCTCGCGCCCGGTGCGAGGTTGCCAAAGGGACCGCTGTAGTTGGCGAGGACGGTGGGCGCGGAGTAGCTGACGCCCACAGTGCCGCCCTCAAGCGTGCCGGAACCGGCGACGTAGGTAAGTTGACCGGCCACCGGCAAATCGAGATTGTCGGTGATGTGCACATTGGTGGCGGGCAGACTGCCGATGTTGGTCACCACAATCGTGTATTCGAGATCGGCCCCGGCAATCGCCGCGCCGCCGCCGACCACTGTGACGCTCTTGCTGATCGCGAGCTGCTGCACGCTGCCCACCACGACCTGCGTCGGCTGGTCGCCGTTGCCGTCGTTGCCGTCGACGTCGGTCGGTTCCGGCGCTTGCTCGGTGCTGTTCACCGTACCCTGGTTGCTGATCACGGTGCCTGGCGTGGCGCCGCCGTTCACGGTCACGTCGAACACGATGGTCGCGCTCTGTCCGGCCGTGAGCGTGCCCGCGCCGGGTGCGGGCAGCGGCGGAGTGAGATCGGAAGAGCTGATGGCGATTCCGCCGATCAACGGCGACACGCCGACGCCCGCATCGGCTACCGCGGTGCCGTTGAGGGTGGTGCTATTAGCGACATAAGTGGTGTTGGCCGGAACCGCGTCGGTGAAGCTGGCGGCGGTGGCGGCGACCGCGCCGAAGTTGCTGACGGTGATGGTGTAGCGCAGCGTGTCGCCCGGATCGACGATACCGACACTGCCGCCGTCCACCGCGATAGTCACGGTCTTGGTCGCATCCACCAACGGCAACGAGCCCACCACGTCGCGCGTCGGATCGTTGATCACCACAGTGGCGGGATCGTCGGAAGGTTCTTCGGAGAATGCGCCGCTGGCCGCGCCGTTGCCGTTGACGAAGCCCTGGTTGGAAATCGCCGTGCCGTTGACCACGCTGCTGCTGACGATCACATCGAAGGTGACAGTGGCGACGTTACCTGTGACCGCCGCATTGGCGTCGGCGCGCATCGCGCCGGGGGTGGGATCTTCCGGAGCATGAATCAGCATTCCTGTTTCCAGCGGCGAGATGCCCGCGCCCGGATCGGTCACGGCCGCGCCGTTAAGCGTGGTGCTGTTGGCAACGTAGGCGGTGTTGGCCGGAACCAGGTCACGCAGCGTGGCGCCGGTCGCGTTCTCGGTGCCGGTGTTCTTCACCGTGATGGTGTAACGCAGGGTGTCGCCCGGCGCGAGTACCGCCGGATCGCCGGTGCGGTCGGCGGAGGTTTTCCACACTTCGAACGCCGGGGACGAGGTGATCGCGATTTGGGTCGGGTCTTCGGTACCGGGGAGTGCCGGGTCGTCGCTGAGGCCGATAGTGACGCCGTTATCCACCAACCGGGTCTGGGTCTGCACGAGGGTGGCGTTGTCGAGCACCGCCGCCAGATGCGCTTCGAAAACCAGCGTCAGGCTGTCTCCCGCAGCGAGGTTAAGGGCGCGCACGTCGAGCAAGCCGCTGCCGTAGGTGCCGCCCGCCGCATTGGTGTTGGCGACATTGGCACCCGTGGGGACAGTGACCAGCGTCAGGCTGCCCGGCTGGAAGCGCAGCGCGCCGTTGAGCGCGTCGAGTTCGCTGACCAGGTTGAAGTCGGTGATCGGCAGGCCGCCAAGGTTCTGCAGGGTGATGGTGTAGCGCAGCAGGTCGCCGGGGGTGGCGGTTGCTGCCGGGTTGGTCGCGGTGGTTACGTTCATCACCGTTTCGCTGAAGGACAGGGACGGTGTCTGGCTGCTCACGGTCCACGCATCCTGGTGGTCGAGTGTGCCGACGGTGCCGTCGGTAATGGTGCCGGTATAAGTGTGTTGTCCGGTGGTGGCGCCCGCGCCCGCCGTGTCGGCGCTGAACCATTGGGTGGCACCGGCTATGTTGGTCAGCGTCGTGGCATAAGCAGTGTCGGAGTCCAGCTGGGCGGTGTAAGTAACGACCAGGCGCTGGTTGGCGCCGATAGCTGCCGCGGCCGACCGCGTGGTGATGGTGAGGGTACAGCTCGGCGCTGCGGCGAAAGCAGTGACGTAATCCACCCCGGCGGTAAGCACAGGGAGCACTGGATTGCCGAGGGAGTCATATATTTGAGCCGAAGTGATGACAGGTGCTGCAGCGCACATACCGCCCGCAGCCACGTCGGGCAGTTGGTCGACGATGGTCAGGTCCCACGCGCTGCCGGTGCCGGTGTTGTGTACGTTAAGGGTGAAGGTGCCGGCGGTTGCCGCCGCCAGCGTGGCTGGGCCGCTCTTCTCCAGAGTGACCGAGTCGGGGCCGACGATGGTCATGTTCGGCGTGGTGGCGCCCGCGCCCGCCAGTTGGCTGGCGGGTGTGCCATTGAAGGCGTTGTAGGTGTAGCTCGCGGTGTTGGTGAAGGTCAGGCCGCTGACGTTGGTCGACGTATCCAGCACTCGCACCGTGACGTCGATCACCACCTGTTCGCCAGCCGGGATGTCGATGCCGTTGGTGATGTCCTCGATCACGAGGTTGGTCGCGGTGCCGGTGTTGACCGGGGTCCAGGGTTGAGTGCCGGAAACGCGGGTGACGCTGACGAAGCCCAAATCCGCAGCCGAGGCGCCGAGATCATCGAGGATGCGCACGTCATGCAGGGCGTTGGCCGCCGGTATCGTAGGGACGGTGATGCGGTAGCTGAAGGTGTCGCCCACGGCGACGTTGGTCGTTGCCGGGTTCTGCTTGGCCAGCGCGCCCGGTGCGGCAGTGGTCAGGGTGACTGTGGCGGTCGCGGTCGGGCCGTAGATTTCCTGCACGCCGGTGGTGATGCCCAGCGTGGGGGTCGCATTGTTATCGAAGGAATAGTAGCGGTTGACGTAGGCCGAGTTGGTCATGGTCAGACCCGCGCCCAATCCCGCATCGGCCTGCACCTGATAGACCACGCGCAGGGTGTCGCCCGCCGGGATGTTGTACGGGCTCGCCGCGCCGGTGTCGAAATTCCAGGTGGCGACGCCGGTGGCCGGAACATAGACAGGCGTCAGGTTGGGCAGCACGGTGCCTGCGACAACGAGGCTGGTGCTGACCATGGTGATCCCGCCAGTACGCAGTCCGGCCGGGATGGTGTCGACCAGTACCGCGTCATAGGCGGGGGAGGCGCCCGTGTTGGCGATGTCGACGGTGTAGGTGACCAGTTCGTTAGGCACCAGCACCGTGTCGCCGCCGCCGGTGACGGCGCTCTTGGCAACAGTCAGTACCGGTTGTTGCAAGGTGACACCCAGGTTGTCGGACTGGCTTTCGGGCCCGGTGGCGCTACCGTAGCTCAGGGTGGCGGTGTTGTTGAGGGCCGTGCTGGCGACTTGCGGCAACGCGAGGTTGCGCACCACGGCGCGGTAGACGATTACGAAGTCGTCGTTGCCCGTGTCGTTGTCGCCGTCGTTGACCAGATCGCCCACGGTCCAGGTAACGGTGCTCGGGCCGGCAAGCGGGTCGCCGGTCACGGTCGGTGCGGCGATGGCGGCGTGAGTGAATGGGCCCGCCGACGTATAGGGCGCTGCGGTGTCGCTGTTGACGCTGACGAGTTCCGCGAAGGCCAGACCTTCCGGCAGGACATCGCTGATCACCGCATTGGGGCTGCTGCCCTCCTGAATGTGCATGCGCAGTTCGTATTCGACAATGTCGCCGATGCGCACGTTGGCGTCGCCCGCGCCGTAAGTATCGGTGAGGCGGGTTTTGGTGACGGTGTTGGCGTCGGGCACGGTCTGGGTGGCGACGGCCGGAGCGGTGAAGTAGTCGTTGACCGCCGGGGTGGCGCTGCCGGTGCGCTCGTTGGCGTTCGCGCCCGGCTGGCCAGTCCAGCGCATCACGGCGGAGTTGCTCAGTGCCTGGTTGGCCTGCACGCCGTCGAGCACCAGCACGTCGTAGCCGATGGTGATGGCAGTCCCTTCCGGCACGTTGATCGTGGCGTTGCTTTGAGCGACGCTCCAGCTCAGGGTCTGCGGAACGCTCACGCCGTCGCCCGCAGTGACCGGTGCCGCAATAGTGTTGCCCGTGCCGCTCACCGTGAGATTGCCGTTATAGAGCAGGCCGAGACTCAGGGCGTCGTTCAGCGCCAGGTCGTAGGCGTTGGAGAAGTTTGCGCCGCCCTGCGCAGTGTAGGTCAGGGTGTAGTGGAGCACGTCGCCGGCATCGGGCAGGCCCGCGTGGGTGAGGTTGCTCACCGTCTTGGTCAGCGTACCCAGCGGTTCGACGATGCGGATCGGCGATCCGGCGGCATCGCTGCCCCCGTTGACGAGCGGGCCGCCCAGGGTCAGCGGGTAGCCGTAGCTGGCGGTGTTGTCGAAGGTCGTCCCGGCGTTGGCGGAGGCGTTGTTGTCCACGCGCACGTGCAATTCAATGATTGCCTGTTGTGTCGCCGGGATACTGTCAATGCCGATGCTCACAGTGCCGGGCACGGTGGTGTTGACGGTCGGGTTCAGGTTGTTGCCGCCGAGATCGGTGGCGGTGGCACTCACATAGACCAGCGCCGGATTCAGGTTGTCGGTGACTACGACTTGGTGAAGTCCGACGGTAGTGGGCGTGCGGGGCACCTCGATGCGGTAGACAATTTCATCGCCGACGGTCGCTTCGCCTGTGAGCGGCGAAACCAATGTTTTGCTCGGCGGGATGTTCTCCACAGGGTTGGCCATGCCGAAGGTGACAGGGCTGGATGCGGGATAGTGCTGTCCCGAGGACGGCGGCAGCGACCAGTATCCATCGAGGATGACGCTGTTGTACCAGATCTGGTCGGGCACGGGGAGGGAGTCGAAACCGATGTCGTAGTCGATGTAGACGCACTCGCCAGGGTTCACAGGCTTGTTCAGGTTGAAAACCATGTCGCCGCCACTCAGCGTGTAGGTGTAATCCACTACCGTCGTCTGCAACGCGCCGCCGATGTAGACGTCGGGATGACCTAGCCCGCCCACCGGCCCGGCGATGCTGGCCTCGTTGAACTGGGTTGCCAGTGTGTCGGTAAGCTGCACGCTATAGGCCGGGGCCTGGCCGGTGTTGTTACAACTGCCGAGGCGGAAATTCATGATATCGAAACCGGGGCTGACTGCGGCGATGCTGACCCTTCCAGAGCGGTCTGTCTTGCTCAGCCCAGCCATCACCGGTTGCCGCACGGTGAGTGTTGCGCTGCTCACCAGCCGTGCCGGGGCGATCACCGCACTACCGTTGACATCGACGTAGCCCAGGGTGGCGGTGTTGGTCAGGGTCAGCGTCGGTGTGTGCGCCAGCACGTTCTCCACCACCCGCGCGCGGTAGATGATCACCAGCGTGTCGGTGCTGGTGTCGCCCTGCGGATTGTTGGTGATGTCGCCGAGATCCCAGGTCAGGGTACCGGTCTGTCCTGCTGCCGGTACCACGGTGATCGGCGCATAGGAGAAGTTGGAGCCCGCGCCGCTGCCCGGAGCACTGTAGCTGGCAATGGTGTCGCCGTTGATGCTGACGACGTCGACGAATTGCAGTCCGCCGGGCAGCACGTCCTGCACGGTGACGTTGCGTGTCAAACCTTCCTGGACGTTGAGCGCGAGCCGGTAAGTGACGGTATCGCCGACGCGCACGATGGCGTCGGTGGCGGTGCTGGGAGCGACGTTCCAGGTGTCGGAGTCGATGCTCTTCACCAGGCTGGTGGTGTCGGCGATGGTGACGCTGGCACTGGCCGGACCGGCGCAATAGTCGTTGGGTGCGGTGATCGTTGGGCATCCGGCGCCGGTGCGTTCATAACCGCTGGCATCATTCAACGAGGTCCAGTCTATCCAGACCTGGTTGGTGAGGATGGCGCCAGGCTCGGCAGTCAATATCTGTACGCGGTAGGTAAGCACCAGCGTGCCGCCTGCGGGAATATCGAGACTGTTGTCGCCGCCGTTGCTGCTGCCCCAGTGCAGCGGACCGCCCGGCGCGCCCAGCGGGACGGTGGTGAAACCGGCCACCGCGGTGCCGTTGACGGTCGCGGTCGGGGTGAAGGCGCTGTAGTAGTTCATCACGGCAGGCAGCGTGTCGACAATATTGCTGTCCCAGGCGGTGGCGTTACCGGTGTTCGCCACGGTGATCCTGTATTCGAGAATGTCGCCGCCGGTGATCGGCGCTGCGGTGATCAATGTGACCGCCTTGCTGATCGTCAGATTGGGTTCGGTCACGGTGATCAGCGGGGTGCTGGCGGTGACTGCCTCGGTGACGCCAGAGTTCTCGCCGTTGGTGTAGTTGACGGTGACGCCGTTGCGTAGCGTGTCACCGGCGTCGGTCGACGCGTTGTTGTCGATGCGGGCGTAGTAGTCGATGGTGATGGTCGGCGTGATCGCCGGCGTGCCGGTGGTGTCGTCTTCGTTCTGGGTGATTACCGTGCCGATGTTCCACACGATGGTGCCCGTGGCGTTGTTCGCTGGGTAAGCATTGAATACCGCTTCCGCCGGAGCCGCACCGTTGATGCTGGCGATGCCGCTGAAGCTGTAGCTGACGTCGAAGTTGGCATCGCGCGCCAGCAGGTAGCTGAGGCCGGTGGTCGCCAGGTTGTCGCTGACCAGCACCGCGTTGCTCACGCCTTCCGGCAGGGACAGCACCAGCCGGAAATGCCTGTGCGAACCGATCTCGGGGGGCTGTGCCGGGCTGAGGTCGGTCTTGGTCACGGCGACTGGGCGCACGGTGGCGGCGGCGCTGGCCTGGGTTTCGTAGTCGTTGACCGGATCGGCCACGGGGTTGGACAGGTCGCCGTTGCGCATGCCGTCGGCGGCGCCGTTGACGCCGATGGAGCCGCTACTGTTCAGCGCAGTGCTGCTGCTTGGCAGCGAGGTCCAGTCGGCCAGGATGGTGTTGTCCAGCACTTCCAGCGGTTGTACCGGTGTGTCGACCCGTATCTCGAAAGTGAAACTGCGCGTGGCGCCGGGGGCGATCGAGTGGCTGCTGTTCCAAATGAATAATGGGCGGTTTGGGCCATAGGTGGTGGTGTCGACAGTGTCAGGCGGATCGGTGCCGCCCACGCTGCCCGCCATATAGGTCAGGTGCGCTACCGCCGCCAAGTCGTCAAACACGCGCAGATTGTAGGCGGTTGCCGTGCCGGTGTTAGTGGCGGTGACGGTGACGGTGAGAATGTCGCTGGCGTCGGCGTTGGCCGCTTCCATGGTCTTGGTCAGCGCGATCAACGGTTCGCGCACGATGAGATTGTTTTGCCCGAAGGCGTGGGTCACCGTGTTTGCGGGGATGGCTTCATCTTGGTAGCTTACGGTGGCGGTGGTGGCGTTGCCGCCGTTGCTGATGAGTCCGCCATTGTTGTTGGTCGCGATGTTGTTGACCCGCGCGATGAATCTGACCGGGAACGGGAACCGGCTACCGGGAGTGGGGCTGGGATTGTTGGTCAGTTCCTGATCGCCGAATTCCCATCTCACGCTGGTGGCGTTACAGGTGATACTGATCGGCGGTCCGCCGGGCGAGAAGCCGGCCGCGCTGTAATCCGCATCGGTGGTGAGATTGATATTCGGCGCTTGGATACAGCTAATCCCGGGCGGCAACTGATCCTCGATAACGAAGTTGCGCAGCTTGGCTATCGGCAGGAAGGCGCGCAGCTCGTATCTCACTTCTTCCCCAATGGACACCGGTTGCGGCTGGCTGGCGCTGAGCGGCGTGTTCGACGTGGCGAGGACGATCTTGGGCTGGGTGGCAAGCGGTTTGATCTGCACCCGCGCGGCGCCCGGTGCCGACGTGTAGAGGCGTGCGCCACCCGGATCGCCGCTGGCGCTCGACACTACCGTCTGGTTGCCGGACGGTTTGATGTCTGCGCCTTCCAGACTGTCGTAGTAGGCAGTGACGTTGTTTACCAGGGTCTGCAACGGCGCCACTTCCTGGTCCGGATCAACGCGGTAGTAGAACGTGACACTGCTGCCTGCATTGATACGCAGCAATGCGCTGCTGTTGTTGTAAGAGTTGTCGATCTGCGCCGAGACGCCCGGCGTATTGTTGTTGGAGATGCTGCCCTCGCCGTCGGTATCGGCACCGTCGATGTCGCCGTCGCCGTCGTTGTCCAGACCGTCGCTGGCGAAGTCTACGATCCTGACCAGCCCGCTGGGGTCGAGGATGTCCCTGGTGCTGATGTCGTAGGCCGGTGCGTGAGCCACGCCGTTGCTGGCAGCCACGTTGGTGAGGGTGACGCGATAGATGTAGCTGTCGAAGGTATCGCCGTCGTTGGCCAGAGTGACGAAGTTGCCGCAGCCGATGCCAACGACGTTAAGCGTTTCGTTACAAACCTCCTTGGTCACCGTGATGTTCGGTTCGGTGACAGTGAGGTCGACGTGGCGCGCAAGGGCCTGCGGGTAACCGATGGTGTTCGGCCCCAAATTGAACACTTGCTCTACCCCGCCGCTTTCGAATACCGCCTCGAAGTAAGCGTTAAGGGTGTTGGTGCTGAGGGCGGCGTGGACATTGGGCGCGGCGCTGGCGTTTTGCGGGTTGTTCATCAGCCGCGTGGTGACGTCGGCCTGGAACCATTGGTCCAAGACCGTAATGCGCTGGGTCGGTACCACCGTGTTGAAGGTCCAGTCGAACCAGTCCTGGTCCAGCGGCGCCGGGGGCGGGTTGAGGGTGATGCCGAGGATGGCCGGATCGCTGTTCACAGAGGACGAGATGTAGCCCTGTCCCGCCCCTGCTGTGCTAGTTCCTGGTAACTCGTCTACCACCTGTATGTTCTGCACTGCGATATAGGTAAATCCCGGGGTCAGGAAGCCGAACCAGCCGCCGGAACGGATGCGGAAGCTGCATTCCTCGCCGATTTGGATCAGCCTGTCGGGGCTGCCCGGCGGCGGGTTGTTCTCGGTACAGTTTCCCAACTGGGTCTTGGTCAGGTTGAAGCCGACCACGCGCGCGCGAATGGCGTCCAGGGAGTAGTTGTTGGAGGTGTTGTTGATCACCGTGGTGTTCGGCGTCGGGAACCACAGCGGCGTGCCGTTGCTGAGTGTGATTTGCCCCACCAGGTCGGCGCGGAAGGTCAGGTCGTCGGCAGCCAGCCCTGCGGGGTCGGAGGTTTTAATCACGCCGAAATCGAGGGTGCGAGTGGCGCCGGGAGCGATGGCGGTGCCGGTACAGGCATAGACGGTCGCGTTGGTCGGGATCATCGCCGGGGTTCGCCACACCGCCAGCGGCGGCGGGTTGGTGGTGAGAACGCACCCGGCGGGTGTGTTCACGACATCCATGGTGGCGCCGAAGGTGACGTAGGTGACGTAGTCGGCGGCATCGTGGCCGCCGTGGTTGGTCACCGAAACCTGCAAGGGCAGAATTTGGGTCGGGTCGTTGGTGAGGATGAAGACCAGTTCAGTGCCGGTGATGTCCACATCCAGGTCTTCCGGATTGGAGGCGAAGTTGTCGTTGTAGGGGAAGCTGGCCGGGTGCTGTATGACGCCCGGAGTACAGAACTGTTCGAACTCGACGTACAGCTGGTTGCTCAGGGTGGTGGCGTTGGTGGGGTCGGTGCCGTCGCCGGTGTTCTCGGTGCGCACGTCGAGGTCCGCCACCAGGTCGAAATATGTCGGCCGGATCATCACCACGCGGAATTGGATCACCGCCACGTCGCCCGCGCGCAGCATATTGAACTGGTCTGCGTAAATGGGATGGTCGGTGCTGCTGGTGAGGGTGAATTCCGGTGCGGTGTTGCCCAGCGGATCGGCCGGGTTGGTGCTGGTCAGCGGGTAAGTGCCTGCTACCGGGTTGATCCAGTTAATGCGGTCTATCATCCCCGGGTAATTGCCATACGCGGGGTTAACGGTCAGCGTCGGGGTGTAGGTGGAATCGACAACGTATTGCGCGGGCAATACGTCGCGCAGTCTGATGTTCTTCACCGTGCCGCCGCTATTGTTGGTGATGGTGATGGTCATGGTGCCCTTGCTGCCTACCGGCTGGCCCAGATTGGTGCCGGTCAGGGCGCGCGCGATGTTCAGGCCATTGTTGTTCACCCGCGAGCTGAGGGTGGTGGTGGCAGTACCCGGCGTGGCACCGGTGGAGGTGGCGGTGATGCCGCCGTCCGGCGCGTCCGCCTCGCAGCCCCATTCCACACCGGAGGCGGTGTTGGTGGTGTTGGGATTGCAGGAGTTGGTAATCTTGCCCACCAGGAAGATGTCGGCGTCGCCGCCAATGGATGCGTCGACGAAGCTGGCCGGTTGGTCGTTTCCGGGTGTGCCGAAAGGATCGTCCACCGCGAAATTGGCGATGGTGTTGGTGGCGGGAACGCAGGGCGAACCACCAGGCAATACACCGTTATTGGCGGCCAGCGCAGTGGCGGCACCCTCCGTGGGGCAGGCGTAGGCGATAGCGAAATTGCCCGCTGTCATCAGGTCGTTGAACTTGAGGTCCTGCAATGCGGCATTGCCGTTATTGTGGATTCGCACGCGCCAGATCACATCGTCGTTGATGTTGCCGTAGACGGTGCCGGTGTAGTTGCCCTGCGCGGCATCTGCGTTGCGCCCCAGTTTGCTGAGTACCGGGACGGGTTCGCGCAGTGGCAGGGTGTTGGCGCCGGTGCTGGCGGTATAGGGGCCGGGCGCGGGGCAACTGTTGAGGCTGTAATTGACCGTGGCGCTGATCAGGCGGCTGGCCGTGACCAATCCCTCTTCGTTAAACAGGGTGGTATTGCGCCTGACCTGGAAACGGATCTCTATCCTCGGCTGGGGATTCACGTCGTTGTGCCAGTCGGCGATGCTGGTCAGCGCCGGAATTTGCGCGGCGGTCCAAGTCAGCACTTCGCCGTTGGCACCGCTGACCGCCGGATCGCCACCGGCGTTGAATGCGCCGCCGTTAACCGAGTAGGTGGTCGTTCCTGCGACGCGGGTCAGGCCGGAAGCACCGAGATTTTCGGTGATGGAGAGATTTTCGAGCACCTCGTTGGAGGGGTTGGCGACCAGGATGCTCACCTGGCCGGTACCGCACAGTTCGCAGTAGCTGAATGTGAGGTTGTGGCTGATGACGTTGCTGAACGGTGCATCGTTGCAGCCGGTGGTCACCAGCGCCGCAGTGGCGGCAGCCGGGAAAACCAGGGCCAATAGTGCCAGCAACGCAATAGAGATATATCGCGTTGCACTTCCGGCAAAACCCGAGACCATATGGGGAACAGCTATCATCTGCAAATAACAAAATCCGGATCAGGACGCACCTTTAACGATCAAACGCTGAACTCAAGGACGTATAAATATTCTGTACAAAAAAAGTAAGGCATAGGGGTCAAAACCCCTGCGGGGCATGGCAATCCATATAGCACTATTCTCCGCATGGCTTGCGACCGGTTGTCGGTTAATTACTGACCGTTCGGGAACATGCACTGCCGAACTTTCGTCATTTTCCCTTCATGAAATTACGATCAGGTGGCGGGCAGGAAGTCGATCGGATAGAGGATAGTTGTGGTCGGCACACCTGCTTTGGCGCCGAAATTGAAGCGTTCTACGCGGTCAAGAACTTCCTTTATCAGTGCCGGGGCATCCATGTCGCTCGATTCCAGCTTGCACAGGGAGACCGTACCATCCGGTTTGATGCTGATTCTCAACATTATTTTTCCCTTGAGCAGCGGGTTCGTGCGTAACTCGCGGTTGTATATCCGGTAAAGCGCCGCCTTGTAGCGGTCGAACACGATCTGGATTTCCTCGTCGGTGCGCGACGGGCCCGGGCCGTCGCTCAACGGCCTGTCGTCGCTGCCGCCGCCGGAACCGATATTGCTGGTTACGCGCGAGAAACCGACTCCGCCCAGTTTGTTGCCCCCGCCGCCAGCGCCGACCTGACGGCTGAGTCCGGAGGTGTTGATGCCGCTGCTGCCGCTGCTTGCCTGGGCGATGACCAGGTTGCGGTTGGAGCTGCCTGATGCTTTGGCGCCCTGGGTATTGATGCGCGCAGCACTGCCCAGTTTCGCCTCGGATTCGTCGCCTAGCAGGTCGCTGAAACTCTCCTTGAAGGCCAGCACGCCGCTGCTCTCGGCTTTTTTGCGCGCTGTGGCGGTCTCTGTCGGTTTCGGTGCGTTGTCGGCGGGTTTCTCCTCAGACGTTTCGCGCGGTTTTTCTTCGGGACGGTTCTCCAGCGGTTTCGGCGTTTCTTTTTTCACCAGCCTGACGAGATTTTCCGGGATATCGACCGGCTTGTTTGCATCGACTTCCGGCAGCGTCCAGAAGGTGATCAATGTGTTAAAGCAGAGCACGAACAGGAAGACCAGGGCAAAAACCTTGCGGAAGCGGCGCTCGTCCTCGCCGTTGCGCGACCATGGCATGACCATAGGCCGGAAGGGCAGCGGACGCGCCTGGCGGGTGATCGGATAGTCGAACTTTGTTAACTCTTCCTTTTCCCGCTGCTCCTCGAGGTCCTCGTAGAGGTCGCCGATGATGCCTTCCAGTTGGCGGTACTCGTGATAAAGCGGTTCCTTTTGCTTCTCGACCTCGGCGACCTGTTTCCGGAAGCCGCCGATTTGTTCTTGTACTTGTTGCAACTGCTGGCTGCGCACCATTTTGTCCGCCAGCATGCCCCAGAACAGATTGCCGCCGCCCAGATCTTCCAGTTCAGACAGTGCCTGACTGATGTTTTCCAGCAACTGGAATTGCTGGCGCTGTCCCGCCAGGCTTTGGAATTGCTGGTCGATAGCATCCAGCTTGTCCTGCAGCAGTTGCAGCGACTTTTTCCGCTCTGCGATATCGTCCAGCAGAGCTTGCTGTTCACGCGAGATGTGGCTTTTGACGGGATTCACTGGTTTTGCGACGCTTTCTGGTTGACCGCAAGCGATATGCTGGAGTAACCGGCACTGGTGCAGGAGGACATCAAAGTCTTCAGAACTTTGAAGGGCACCGCGCGGTGCGCCATGATGGTGATCTCGTTGCCTTTGGCGATTGCCTCGGCACTCAGGCCGATGACGTTCCCCCGCAGTTTCTGCAGGGATTCGCGTATCGGCTCGACCACCCCGCTCTGGCTATTCTGTACTTCGGCGTAACTGACGACCGGCACGCCCTGGATCAAGACTTGCTGATCGCTGACCATCATCACCACCGTCTGCCGCGGCATGACGTCCACCACCGAGTCGGGCAGCTTGATCTCCTTGGGCGGCTCGACCACTTCACTTACAGACTGGTTGACCAGCAGGAAAAACACCAGAATGGTGAACACGTCCATCAGCGAGGTAAGGTTCAGCCCGCTCACGCGGTTGCGCTTGGCCCGCGACATGCGTTTCAGGCGTCGGGTGTTCTTCATGGAGCATCTCCCACGGAAATCTGCGGGAACAGCACCGTGTGATTAAAACCGACTCCATCCGCCTTCTTCACTTCCACGAGCTTGACCGCATCCATGATGTGGATCAGTGTCTCGTATTCGATCTCCGGCTCGACCAGCAGGGTGGCTTCCTTGACATCCGGGTTCTTGTTCTTGAGCTCCTGCAACTGTTGGGAAAGTTCCTTGATGTTGTAATCGTTGGCCACGTTCCTGATGGTGGCGGTGATCTTGTCGCCGTCGCTGAGCTGGATCAGGCCTTTGCGCACGATCACCTCAACAGAGATCTGCGGCCTGTCCTGCTTGGCACCTCCGGCTGCCTCGGTGGGCAGGTTCAATTCCTGGATGGAGATGCGGGAGAACACGGCAGTGACCAGCAGGAACGGAATCAGCACCACCATCAGATTGAGAAAGGTGGTGATGTCTAACTCGCCTGTCTGATCTTCCCGGCGATAGCGATGTCGTGTAATTCTTGCCATGGGTTGTCTGTCCGCTTACTGCGACGGCGTACCCTTCCTTGCGCTGGCGGAGATGATGTTGAGCGTCTTCACCGAGATCATCTCCAGGCTGTCGACGATGCTGCCTGCCTTGGAGTTGAGGTAGGAATGGATGATCAGCAGCGGGATGGCGGAGATCAGACCGAAGGCGGTGGTGTTCATCGCCACCGAGATACTGGCGGAGAGCAACTCGGCCTTCTCGGCCGGGCTGGCGTGGGCCACCGCAGCGAACGCGACGATCAGGCCGACGATGGTGCCGAGCAGCCCGAGCAGGGTGGAGAGGTTGGCGTAGAGCGCGATGTAGCTGATGCGTTTTTCCAGTTGCGGAATGATTTCCATCATCCCCTCCTCCATCGCGATCTCGATGTCGTCGCGGCGTCGTACCGTGCCCTGGCGTTCCAGTCCCGCTTCGAGCAGGCGGCTGACCGACGATTTGTCGTTGGCGACCATCGCCCGCGCGGCGTCGAAGTCTCCCGCCACCATCAAGGGATGCAGTTGATCCCATAATTTGCGATTGGCGCGTTCTTCCTTGCTGAGCTTGAAGTAACGCTCGATGCCGATGGTGAGTCCCACGGAACCGGCCAGAAGGATCGGATACATCCAGAATCCGCCGTCAATAAAAAAACTTACAATACCGTCGATGAATCCCATTATTTAGTCCTCGTCACTATATTCATTGAACACATGGCCTACTTCCCGCTTCTAATTTCGTAAAAATCGATTTCGCGCATGAACACCTCCTTGTCGACCGGCTTCATCGAGTCGTCCATCAGTCCCGATTTCAGTCCGGAGTCGGAACCGATCTCGGAACTCTTCCAGGGAACGATGAACAGCGACTTGGGCGCCTCATTGTTGCCGACGATGGAAATCCCGGAAAGGGTCTTTGCCGCGCCCGGCTTGGCGGGCGCATCTGCGGCGGCCGCCTGCAACGGGAGAAAAACAAGCGTTTGCAACAACGCTCCCGTTAGAGCGCCGATCAACCGCCGGTTTTTTGTTTCACGCCGATTATCCATAACTTGACCTCCTTATCATCGGGGAGTGCGTTACTGTAAGTTTCGTATTGATCGAGCGCGCAGCGCAAATCGTTGAGATAGAGTTCGCAAAGAACCCCGAGATTTTTGCGCGCGGGCATGAAGGATGGGTGTGTGGCCAGCAAGCTTTCATAAAGTTTTTTTGCCTCGGCAAAACGCCCGCTTCGTCTGTAGAGCAGGGCATATTCGTTCATCGTGGCGGGGTGATCGGGATTGATCGCCAGTGCCCGTTTCAGGTTGTCTTCCGCGAGCCCCAATTCCCCAGTCATTTCGTAGGCTAACGCAATATTGATGTAGGGTGCTGAATTCTGTGTCTTTTGTATGACTTTCTGCAACAGCTTGATGGCATCCGCATACTTCTGTTTACGCAACAACGCGAGCGCAGCATCGAAATCCTCGCGCACCGCCTGATCGATGCTGCGATTTTCATAAAAGGAAATATCTTCGTTGGCGCCGCCATCCTGACGCGCTTTTCCGTCGGCATCATTGCGATTTGCCTCGACCGCACCGTCGCTTTGCGGGCGTACTGCGCCGGAACCGGCGCATCCCGTCAGCAGTACGAAAAGACAGAGCAACACGGCACGGGCGGGCAACGCGTGCGGGACAAATAATTCTGTAACCGGATTCCGCGTCTTCATCTCACTGAACCCCCTCTACTGTGCTTGCATGTTCAACAGCATTGTTAGCATCTTCTTTCCCGGTACTGCGTCGGCCGTCGACCGCCAATGTGACATCGGCGTGCTGCCCCGACGCGTAGCGATAGCCGTCGATGGTGGCTATGAATCCGGAACTTTCCTCCTTGCGTGCATAGGCCGCGGGGACGAGCATTGCCAGCTTGTCGAGACTGTTGTCGATCCATGTACTGAATACGCCGAGTTGTATCAACTCCAGATTCTTCTTGTGGGTGGCGATGGCTTTTTCCTCGAAAGGAAATATCTGTTCTTCCAGCGCCAGTTCGTATTGTTCCAATTCCTCGGCATTGAGATTGGTCGGACGCTCCGATTCGGCCAGGGCGCGGCTGAAATCGTAATAGATTTCGGCAATGTAGTAGGTCGCCGCCGCAGTGACGTCGCCCACCTGGAAATCGACGAGTTTGGTGTAAGCCTTGATCGCTTCCTGCATGTACTGCTTCTTCTTTTTCAGATTGTCCTTGAACGGTTTGCTCAGTTTCACCGCCACGACCTTGTCGTAAGCATCGCCGGTAAACACCAGCGAGGCCTGCGCCGCCAGATATTTGGTGCGCTCGTTGCGCGCGCGACCGGCAGAAGCGTCCATATTGATGAGCTGCTTCAATACGTCCTTGTACACCGGCATGTTGCCCGCTCTCTTGTACACCCCTGCCATGCGATAGTAGATGTCCATCGCCTGATCCAGCGGTTTGGGGAACAGCTTCACGTAACGTTTGTAGAGCGACAGCTCCTTTTCCGTCGCCCCACTCTGGCGATAAAGCTCGGCGGCAATGTCCAGCGAGCCGCGGCGGATATCTTCCTCCTTCGTTTCGCGCTCGATGCGCTCGTACTCGGCGGCGGCCATCTCCAGGCGGCCATCGGAACGGTAAACGAAGGCGATCTTCTTGGTCACGTCGGGCTGCAACTTGCTGGCGGGGAAATTCTTGCGGAAATTCTCCAGCACGGTAGCGGCGCGGCGCCAGTCTTCCAGCTTGATCAGGGCGGCCGATGCATCGTACTCGGCGGTGACATGAACCGACGAGTTGGGCGCCCGCTCGCCGACGCGCAAGAAGTGCTGCGCCGCCATCTTGTGGTCTCCGGCCTGGCTGGCTTGTTCGCCCTGCTTGTAGATCGCCGCTGCCAGGTTTTCCAGTACCTTTCCGTACAGCTTGTCGCCGGGAGGCGTCAATTCCAGCACATGGCTGTAACCGTTTTCGGCTTCGGCGTACTGCGTCTGATCCAGCGCCGCATGGCCTACCACCAGCCAGGCGGAGCGAATCAGCTCTTTCTCCGCCTTGGGGAAGTTGTCGATCAACTTGTGTGCGGTCTTGCTTGCCAGGTCGTAGTTGCGTATCTCGTAAAGTTCGTCGGCAGTGGCGCTGAGCACTGCGGGCACTTTTTCATGCTCCGGGAAGGTGTCGGCGAACTTGAGCGAGCTCTGGATCGAACGCTGTCTCACCTCGCCGCGCTTGCCTTCCGGCGTCGCCTTGAGCAGTTCGCGCCAGGAGTAGACCGCCGCATACGCGGCAGCGGACGACTTTTCGTGTGCCGGATAGTCGTAGGCGGTATGCTCGTATTCAGCCGCCGCATCGCCGAAGTCCTTGTTCTCCAGCATCAGGTCGGCCATCTGGTAGTTGAGCGCGGGCGACTCGGGCTCCCTGGGGAATGAAGCGAGGAAATTGCGATACCAGAGTTGCGCTTCGCGGTAATTGTCGCGCTTCTCCTCGTCTATCCGGGATTTCTGGTAACCGGCATGGTAGAAGTTCGCCAGGTCCCTGAGGTTTTCCTTGAGGATGGCGACCACGTCGGGGCGCTTTTTGACGTCGAAGTAGCGCCAGTATTCGGCATTCAGCGCGTAGGTCTTGGCGAACTCCTTCTTCTGTTCCACCACCAGTTTGCCGAAACCGCCCTTCTGGTAGATTTCGATCATGCGCATATGGAAGTGCGGCGAAACCTCGTGGAAGGGGTAGAGGCCGACGAAAGTTTTGTAGGCATTCGCGGCATCGCTATAGCGGCGTTTGTCCAGATAGAAATCAGCCAGATGGCTGTAGACTTTTTCTTCGTAGCTGCGCTTTCCGTAGCGGCCGAAAAATTCGACCACCGAACTGGCGCCGCCCAAGTTTGAAAAACTGAGGCTAATGACGCGGAAGGTGTCGTCGATGCGCTGGCTTTCGCTCTGGCTTAACTGCTGCTTGAAGTCGTATCCGATGGAGACTTTGTAATCGAGCAGGTCGACGAATTTTTCCACGCCTTCGTCGTAGAGCTCCTGCTTGTAAAGCGACCAGCCCAGTTTGTAGAGTGACAGTTCGAAATAAGACGATCCCTTGCCCATGTCGACGACAGCCTTGTAGGCGCTCTCGGCGTCGAGGAATTTTTTGCGGGTGAAGAAGTATTCGCCACGGCGGAACTGCACCTCGTCCATATAGCGCGAATTGGGGTAGGTTTTGACGAAGCGATTCATCACGTCCATCGCTTTTTCCACCTCGCCCAGTTCCTGGTGGGCGCGCGACAACTGGTAGAGCACCTGGTCGTTGCGTTCGTAAAGCGGATACCGGTCCAGCAGTTTTTGATATAGCTCGACCGCTTCGCGCGCATTGGCATTTTCCAGATCGGCGGCCGCCTCTGCAGTCGGTGCGGCAAGTGCGTCGTCTTTGGGCGGCAGTTTCTCGCCCTTGGCGATGCGCTTCTCGAAACTCTTGTCCGATTCCTTGCTTTTCTTGCCGGTGGCGGCGACGAGTCCTGTTTCTGCGGCGCTCTTGCCCGCAGCACTTGCAGCCGGCAGCGTGACAGTTTGTGGTTTTTCCAGCGTCGCCTTGGTCTCCGTCGTTGCGGGTGCGGTAGCCGGTGCCGCTTTTGCCCCTTCCTGCACGTAGCCGTATTCCTGTTCGATCTTGAGATCGGCGAGACGGCGCAACGCTTCCGGCGTCATCGCCGATTCCGGCGTCTGTTCGAGAAAGCGGCGGTAACTCTGCATCGCCTTATCCAGGCCGTCTTCTATAGTCTCGTCCTTGAGTTCCGGTTCCACGTCGCGCAGATCGGCCAGTGTGCCGCGGCTGTTCAGCGCGCAGGAAGCGAGGAATAAGGGAATACACATGGCAAAGAGAAGACGCGTCATTTTGTCTCCTGCTCCATGGCCGGTGCTGGCTGCGCTGCAGGTTGTTCCGTTGCCGGCGCGTTTGCCGCCGCTTTCTGCTGCGCTTCATTCAGCCGCAATGTTTCTTCCTGCGTCTTGGCCTTGGAGGCGCGGTCGTAGTTTTCCGCCAGGGCGAAGCGTGCCTGCACTTGATATTCCTCCAGCTTTTGCCTGCGCCGCACCAACTCGTTGACCGCCATCACCTCCAGCAAATGGCCCTGCCGTGCCATCAGCGTGTTCACCGTGGCGAGAGCGTTGTCGGTCTTGAGGGCAAGGCGGCGGATGGGCTCGTCGTAGCCCTGGTAACTCTGGGTGGCCGCCTGGCGGGTGCGGACGAAAGCGGCGTATGTCACCTGCAAGGCGGCGATGTCCTTGTCCAGCGCAGCCAGGTGTTCGAAAGCTTCGCTGAGACGCGTCTGGTAGTTGGTCGTGATATTCCACAGGATGGCACCCTTGAGCCGGGCAACGCGGTGCAGGGTGTCGGCGTCGACGCGCTTGCCCTTGAGGCTCTTTTCCAGCGCGTCGATACGCTCTTTGGAAATTCGCTCCTGCGCGGTCGCCAGAAATTCGGGCTGCGGTGCCACCAGCATCTTGTTCAGCTTCTTGTCCAGCCGTTCGCGCTGTTCCATGCGCAAACGGATTACCGAATCGAGCTTGCGGAATTGCGCGTCTATGGTTGGCAGCAGCGGTTCGTAGTAGCGACGGCGCAGTTCAATGATGTCGTTGTAGGCGGCGTAGTCGGTGCTCCAAGAAGCGAGGCGTATGCGCAGGTCTTCCAGGTCGAGATAGTTTTGCAGCATCGTTTGAAAATCGTTGGAGGCCATCAGCTCCATCAGGTAGAAGGTCTCCGGGGTTTGCGGCAGCTCGCGCAGACGGATCACCCAATCCTTGTTCTCGCGACCCTCTTCGCGTACCAGAGCCTGCATGAAGCGCCCCTGCCTGATGCTGTCGATAGAAGCGTCCAGCTTGTCCAGTTCGCTGCCGATCTTGTCCAGCGCACTGCCGTAGAGCAGCGCCGATTTGCCGTAAAGGCCCAGCTGCGCATAGGCATGCGGCACGCCAAGCAACGCTTCCTGCACCGCTGGGTCGGTAACGTTGCGCTTGAACAGCAGGCTCCACGGTACCAGTGCGTGTTTGAAATCGTCGCGCTTGATGTCGGCCCAGCCCGCCCCCAGCAAGGCGCGGTTGGAGAAGGGGCCGTCGAGGCGTACCCGCTCCAGGTATTTGCCGGCCAATTGCGCTTCGCCCTTCTCCAGCAGACGGCTGCCGAGCACCAGGTTTGCTTTGTCGCGTATCGCTTCCGTTTCGCGCTCGTTGCCGGCAACGCCACCGGCGCGGTCCATTGCTTCTGCGGCTTTCGCATCGCGTCCCAGCGCGAACAGGGTGACACCGCGATTGTAGGCGGCAAAACCCTGATAGCCGCTCCTTCCCTCCAGCGCGGCGAAGATCTGTTCTGCGTCGCTGAAGCGGCCGTTGACCAGATAGATTTGTCCTTTGAGGAACGCGATGGGATTTTCCATTCCCGGCGGCAGTTCACCCTTGATGCGTTCGATGGCGTGCAGCGCGTTGGCGTAATCCTGGGTCTGGAAAAGGAGTCGCGCCAAGCGGTAAATTGCTTCGTTGCGCACCGCCGGCGGAACGTTGCCCTCGATCACCGCGCTGATGGCCCGGCCCGCACGCTGGTGCATGCGGTAACCCAGTTCGAAATCGCCGACGGAAAATTCCGCCTGGTTGATGTGATAGTTGAGCGAATCGAGCAGCGGTTCGTCGACGCCGTGATACTGCACCAATTCGGTGTCGAGGCGAGAGATGGCGTCGAAGTGGCGCTGCTGATAGGCGTAATAAAGCGCTTCGCCGAAATAGGGATCTTTCAGCTCGACTGAGGGGGCGGCGTTCGCCAGTGTTGAGCCGGAAGCCAGCAACAGCGCAACCAGCCTGAGGGTTTTGCCGGTCATGGTCACCAGTCTTTGAATCCGATCCCGTTGCCGCCTTCGCCCGCTCCGGCCAGATTGATCTCGACCAGTCCCGGGCCTATGCCTTTCTTGAAACGGTACTCGCCGGTCTGGCGCCGCTCCTTGCCGTCGGCGCCTTTGCCGATGGAACCCACCTTGAGCAGATGTTCGCCGGTCTGCACATTGCCGGTATAGATACGCTGCATGCCGCCGGCCTGCAACGCCTCCAGTTCCTTGAAGGAGTAGATGTGGGTGGCGACGGCTTTGCCATCGAGCATGACCTCCACCGAATCGAGGCGGAACTTGTCTTTGCCGGGGAGGGAAACGAACAGGGAAACCTGGGTGTTGGAGGGATAGAGCAGTTTTTCTTCGAGCAACTTAAGTTCGCTGGAAATCGAAAGCACATCTTTTTTGATCTCCTGAACCTGCTCGTCGATGCCCTTGATTTGCTCACGCGAGACTTCTTCGGCTACAGCAGGAACGGCAAATTGAAGCCCAATACATAACAAACCGCATATCGCTCGTGACATAGTAAAGACCTTGTAGTTTCGGACACCCAGCTTCGTCAGCCATGACTCACTGGCAAACTCTTTCGATTTCAACATAATTCCTTGCGAAATTTTCACCTCAAAATGGCTATTTCCAGGTCACAAGCGGCGTTTATCACGGTTTGCTGATGCAACGCGGCAGTTCGCTCCGCGGTCAAGGAATTTGCGAAAGCTGCAATACGACCCGTACTTAGACATCCAGTTCCCTTGTAGCGTACAGGGGATTGATGCGCGGGTCATCACTTTCGAGGGTAATTTCCGTCTGAAACTGCTTTTCCGACGTGCGGTAGTCAAACACAATGACAGCTTCGAGGGATGCAATTTTGCTCCAGAACCCTAATCCCGCCATTGGGCTTCTCTTGAACCAATCGCCCCATTTTCGGCATAAACCCGAAAGGCTGCCTGTTCCCGTCAGTGGTAGAATGCGCGCCTTCGAAAATAAGGCAGTCCCATGTTATCTACAGCAAATATCACCATGCAATTCGGGGCCAAGCCCCTGTTCGAGAACGTCTCCGTCAAATTCGGCGACGGCAACCGCTACGGCCTGATTGGCGCCAACGGCTGCGGCAAGTCCACGTTCATGAAGATTCTCGGCCGCGATCTGGAGCAAAGCTCAGGCGAAGTCATACTGGACAAGACCGAGCGCCTCGGCAAACTGCGTCAGGATCAGTTCGCCTACGAGGACGTGCGCGTGCTGGATGTGGTGATGATGGGGCACGACGAAATGTGGGGTGCGATGGCGGAACGCGATGCGATCTACGCCAATCCGGATGCTTCCGAAGAAGACTACATGCGCGCTGCCGATCTGGAAGCCACCTTTGCCGAGTACGACGGCTACACTGCCGAAGCGCGTGCGGGCGAGTTGCTGCTGGGCCTGGGCATCGCCATCGAGTTGCATCACGGCAACATGAGCGCGGTGGCCCCCGGCTTCAAGCTGCGCGTGCTGCTGGCGCAGGCGCTGTTTTCCAATCCGGACATCCTGCTGCTGGATGAGCCTACCAACAACCTGGACATCAACACCATCCGCTGGCTGGAAGACATCCTCAACGCGCGCAACTCGACGATGGTCATCATCTCGCACGACCGCCACTTCCTGAACAGCGTATGCACGCACATGGCCGACCTGGACTACGGCAAGATCACCGTGTATCCGGGCAACTACAATGATTACATGCTGGCTTCCACGCAGGCGCGCGAGCAGCAGTCTTCCGACAATGCCAAGGCCAAGGAAAAGGTCGCCGAGCTGAAAGCTTTCGTGGCCCGCTTCTCGGCCAACGCCTCCAAGGCCAAACAGGCCACTTCGCGCGCGCGCCAGATCGACAAGATCAAGATCGAGGACATCAAGCCTTCCAGTCGCCAGTACCCGTTCATCCGCTTCGACTACGACGAGCGCGACAAGCTGCACCGCGTCGCGGTGGAAGTGGAGAAGATGGCCAAGGGTTACGACCGCATGCTGTTCTCCAACGTGAACTTCCGCATCGACGCGGGCGAGAAGGTCGCCATCATCGGTCCCAACGGTATCGGTAAGACCACCCTGCTGCGCTGCCTCGCGGGCGATCTCACGCCGGACACCGGCACGATCAAGTGGGCGGAAAAAGCCAAGCTCGGCTATTACGCGCAGGATCACGCTGCCGATTTCGCCGAAGACAAAGAGATGATGGAGTGGATGATCGACTGGCGCGGCCCCTCCGACGATGACCAAGTGGTGCGCGGCACGCTGGGTCGTCTGCTGTTCTCCGGCGATGACGTGAAGAAGAAAGTGAAAGTGTTGTCCGGCGGCGAAAAGGGCCGCATGCTGTTTGGCAAGCTGATGCTGGCCAGGCCCAACGTGCTGCTGATGGACGAGCCGACCAACCACATGGACATGGAAGCCATCGAGTCGCTCAACACCGCGCTCGACCTGTTCAAGGGCACATTGATTTTCGTGTCCCATGACCGCGAATTCGTGTCGTCGCTGGCGACGCGCATTATCGAAATCTCGGCCAAGGGCGTGAACGATTACCACGGTACGTATGAAGAATTCCTGCGCGACCAGATGGCGGAATAACATGCAGCGTCATTCCGGCGCAGGCCGGAATCCAGTTGATTTACGAGCCCCGCGTAGCGGGACAACTGCCGAATTTGTCCGCTTCGCGGAATTGATTCAAGGCTGGATTCCGGCCTGCGCCGGAATGACGGGAGTTTGGAAGTGACTATTTCTACTGGAGTGATCGGTGTTTTCGATTCGGGCGTGGGCGGACTTTCCGTCCTGCAGCACATACGCCAGACGCTTCCGCACGAACGCCTGATCTACGTTGCCGATTCCGGCCATGTCCCCTACGGCGACAAGTCGCCCGCCTTCATCGAAACGCGTTCGCTCGCCATCGCGCGCTTCCTGATCGGCCAGGGTGCCGACGCCATCGTCATCGCCTGCAATACCGCCACCGCTGCCGCCGCGCACACACTGCGCGTTAAATTCAACAAGATACCCATTGTGGCCATGGAGCCGGCCGTCAAGCCGGCCATTGCTGTGACGCAGAGCCGCGTGGTCGGCGTGCTGGCCACCGTCGGGACATTGGAGAGCGCGCGTTTTGCGGCACTGCTGGAAAAATACGGCGGCTGGAAGGTAAAAATCGAAACGCAGGGCTGTCCCGGCCTGGTCGAGCAAGTCGAGCGCGGCGAACTGCATAGTGCCCGCACGCGCGAACTGATCGAGCGGTATACCGCACCGCTGCTCAGAAAAGGCGCGGATACCCTGATCCTGGGCTGTACGCACTATCCCTTCCTGGCGCCATTGATACGCGAAGTGGTGGGCGAGAATATCGCGCTGATCGATACCGGCGCAGCCGTCGCGCGCCATTTGATGTACCGGATGAAAGCCGAGTTGCCGCCCAGAGGCGATGGCGAGGGTTCGGAGGAATTTTTCACCAGCGGGAATGCGGAAGACGCTTCGCGCATCATGTCGATGTTGTGGGGCAAAGAGGTTGTTGCGCAGCAGTTGCCGCAAGCGTATTTGTAGCAGCGACACTCCCGCTGTGCCGTCCGGATGCAGGAGCGGCAGTCAGCCCTTCGCAAGCAAAGCTTCGAATTCGGCAATCGGAACCGGCCTGCCGAACAAATATCCCTGAAAGTGCATGCAGCCGCTTTCCTGCAGCATTCCTCTTTGCTCTTCCGTTTCGACGCCTTCGGCAATCACCTCCAGGCTCAAGCTCTGTGCCATCGCAATGATGGTGCGTACGATTGCCTGGTCGCTGTTGTCGGACGCCAGATCGCGCACGAACGACTGGTCGATCTTGAGCTGGTTGAGCGGCAGTTTCTTGAGGTATTGAAGCGACGAAAATCCGGTACCGAAGTCGTCCAGTGCAAAACTGACGCCGATGGTTTTCAGTGCATTCATTGTCGCCACGGTCGCGTCGAGATTCTCCAGCAATATACTTTCGGTCGGTTCCAGTTTGAGCAATCCCGGATTGATCCCATGCCGCTGCATCGCTTCCTGCACCCGCGCCACGAAGCCGGCCTCGTGGAATTGCCGGGCGCTCACGTTAACGGACAAAGTCAGGTTGCGGGTGCTCGCATCATCCTGCCAAACCTTGAGCAATGCACAAGCCGTTTCCAGCACCCAGTTGCCGATGGGCAGGATCAGCCCGGTCTCTTCCGCGAGCGGGACAAAGTGCACGGGCAAAACGATGCCGCGTTCCGGGTGCAGCCAGCGTAACAATGCCTCAGCGCCCAAAGCGCGGCGTGAACTGTCCACCTGAACCTGGAAATACAATTGGAACTGTCCATGCTCGATGGCGTCGCGCAATTGTGCTTCGAGGGTGGCACGGGCATAGATGCTTGCCTGCATCAGCGGGTCGAAGAAGCGCAGGGTGTTGCGGCCTTCTTTCTTGGCCTGGTACATGGCAATGTCGGCCTGCCTGAACAGATCGTCCAGCCCTGTCTGGTGGTTCTGAAACAGGGTGGCACCTATGCTGACCGACATGCGGTATTCGTGGGTTGCGAGCTGGAAAGTCTGGTTCAGCCGGGCCAGGATTTTCTTGCCGACTGCTTCGACCTGTTCTGCGGCCTCCAGGGGTTGCTCGCTCAGGTCTTCCAGCATCACGACAAACTCGTCGCCGCCGAGGCGCGCAACGGTATCGCCTTCGCGCACGCAGGACTCGATACGCCGTGCCACCTGTTGCAGCAGTTGGTCGCCGATGTCGTGGCCCAGGGTATCGTTCAGGGTCTTGAAGTTGTCGAGGTCCAGAAACAGGATTCCGCCCTCTTTGCCGTTGCGCGAGCTGGACGCCAGGGCAAGCTTGAGCCGGTCCAGCAGGAGCCGCCGGTTGGGCAGGCCCGTGAGCTGGTCGTAGAAAGCGAGCAGCCGTATCTCGTCAGCCGCACTTCTGCTCATGGTGATGTCGGTGAGCGTGGCAACGTAGTTCTGGATTTTGCCATTCTGGTCGTTCACCACGGTAATGATCAGATGCTCCGGATAAACTTCGCCGTTCTTGCGCTTGTTCCAGATATCGCCTTCCCAGAAACCGAGACGCTTGAGGCTGTCCCACATGGCCGCATAAAAAGCGGCGTCATGCCGGCCCGAGCTGAGCAGGCTCGGGTTCTTGCCGATGACTTCTTCGGCGCTGTAACCGGTGATGCCGGAGAAAGAGGCGTTCACCGCGATGATCAGACCTTCGGCGTCGGTGACCAGCATGCCTTCCTGCGACTCGAAGACAGTGGAGGCAATGCGCAATTTGGCTTCGGCAATCTTGAGTTTCGTGATATCGACCAGCGCGATGCGCAGCAAGGATTGCACATCTGTTATTTCCCTGCGCAGGCACACCAGGTGGGCAAAGAAAATGGACCCGTCCGCGCGCGTCATTTCCAGGTCGAATGTCTGATCTGCCGTTTCTGTCTGCTTCAACATTTTGTGAAACATCATGCGCCAGCGGCCGCTGTCCTGCTCGGAGACAAATTTGGAAAAGCGGCAATTGACCAGTTTCGACCGCTCGAGCCCCAGCAATTCGCAGGCGGTCAGGTTGATTTCTGCGATCATGGCCTGCGCGCTGATCGTAACGTAGCCGACCGGGGCAAACTCGAACAGGTCCGCATAGCGGTCCCGCGACAATTCCATTGCGGCCTGCGAAACACGCAATGCTTCGTTCTGCATCTCCAGTTCCACCTGGTGTACCTGGAGTTCATGCAAGAGTTTTTCTGCGGACAGGGGAAACGGCGAAGAAAGCGGCCTGCGCGCAACCCGTGCTTCCGCAGCGGAGCGCAGTGAATCAGATGTACCCCGCTTGTTGGACATGCGCAGTTACCCGAACAGTGAATGAAAACGTATGCGGTACGGCCGGCATTCGTACGGCCGTTAACCCTGATTGAATAAGGGTTAACGGCCGTTCTTCTCGCAATCTAGCAGCTAAACCTTACCATTGCCACGGGAAAGAATATATAGACCTTCCGCTCCCGGTCAATCCGCACCGGGCTGAATGTTGCCGGTGCAGGAAGAATGATTGAATGCCGCTTCGGGAAACCGTCATGATTTCGGGCATGTGCGCGTCGGCATAGCCTGTCTCATACATGTCACAAGCGTTGCACCGATATCCGTTAAAATCGCCGCACCGAATTTGAGGAACGACCGCATGACCACGCACCATTACACCCTGACCATCTCCTGTCCCGACCGCGCGGGCATCATCGCCGCCGTGAGCGGCTTCATCGCGCAGCATGGCGGGTTCATCGTCGAGGCGAGCTATCACACCGAGCAGGAAGCGCAGCGCTTCTTCATGCGCCAGGAAATACGCGCGGATTCGCTGCCGTTCGCCGCAGAGGAGTTCCGTCGCCGGTTTGCGGCACTGGCGGACGAGTTCAGCATGACCTGGCAGCTTTCCGATTCTGCCATCAAGAAACGTCTGGTGGTGCTGGTGAGCAAGCAGGATCATTGTCTGAACGATTTGCTGCACCGCTGGCGCAGCGGCGAACTGCAGGTGGACATCCCCTGCGTGATTTCCAACCACAAGGATCTGCGCAGTTTCGTCGAGTGGCACGGCATTCCGTTCATCCATGTGGACATGACGGACAAGGCCGCGGCATTTGAAAGAATCGCCGCCCTGTTCGAGGAGCATAAAGGCGACACCATGGTGCTGGCGCGCTTCATGCAGATCCTGCCACCCATGCTGTGCCAGCGTTTTCCGGGTCGCATCATCAACATCCACCACAGTTTCCTGCCCTCCTTTGTCGGCGCCAAGCCCTATCACCAGGCCTACCTGCGCGGCGTGAAGCTCATCGGCGCGACCTGCCATTACGTGACGGAAGAACTGGACGCGGGGCCCATCATCGAGCAGGACACCGTGCGTATCGACCATGGCGATACGGTGGACGATCTGGTACGTTACGGGCGCGACATCGAGAAGACCGTGCTGTCGCGCGGCCTGCGCTACCATGTGGAAGACCGCGTGCTGGTGTGCGGCAACAAGACCATCGTGTTCCGTTGATTCGAGCTGTTTATTTACCGTGACTTGTAGAGGAGAGTGCCAATGAAAAGAATATCGGGTTTAGTTATCGCATCACTGCTGGCCGGGAACGCGCTCGCGTTCGAACTGACCAGCCCGGACCCTGAGATGAGGAACGGCCGCCCCATGAGCAAGGTGCAGGAATACAGGGGCTTTGGCTGCAACGGCGACAATCTTTCGCCCGGCCTGGAATGGAAAAATCCGCCGCCCGGCACGCTGAGTTATGCCGTCACGGTCTACGATCCCGACGCGCCCACCGGCAGCGGCTGGTGGCACTGGATCGTGTACAACATTCCGGCTTCGGCGAATGGCTTGCCGACCGGCGCAGTGGTCAGGGCTGCTTTGCCCGCCGGCGCCAAACAGGGACGCAATGACTACGGCGAACGCAATTTCGGCGGCGCCTGCCCGCCGCCAGGAGACAAACCCCATCATTACATCTTCACGGTGTATGCCCTCAAGGTCGAAAAGCTCAATGTGCCGGACGATGCCAGCGCGGCGCTGATCGGTTTCAATATCATGAGCAACCGGCTCGGCCTAGCAAAAATGACCACCACTTATTCCCGCTAGCGCAAGGCGGCCTCCGTCAATATCTTATGCCTCGGCAGGGATATTGGCGGGGCGGTTTGCCTAACCAGTCCGGCGTCCCCCGTATGAAGCAGCAGCAAGGGAGGAACACATGAATGTCCAGGATCGCGTGCTGACCGAGCAAAACAGCCTCTTCGACGGCATGGATTTCTCCGGCGTCGAATACATGCTGGAGCGCTGTACCCTGCGGAATCTGGAAGCCGGGGAAAAATTGCTGCAGCCCGAGTTGGCGAACAGCTTTTTGTACCTGATACTGGAAGGCGAACTCAGCGTTCATCTGATCGGTTCGGCGACGCTGGAGCATGTCTCAATGTTCAGCGGGGAATGTGTCGGCGAGATATCGCTGGTGGACGGCAAGAATCCTTCGGCACTGGTCGTGGCGTCCAAACCGACCCGCGTGCTGGCCGTGCCGCACGACACAGTATGGTCTATGGTCGACCAGTCGCACGAGGTGGCGCGCAATCTGCTGGCCATCATTGCCGGCCGCATGCGCAACGACAACTCCGCACTCATCACCGCGCACACCAAGCGCAAGCAATACGAACACCAGGCCACGGTGGACGCGCTGACCGGCGTGCATAACCGTCGCTGGATGAACGAGGCGTTTCCCAGGGTGCTGCACCGGTGTGCGCTTGACCATGCCGACTGCGCCGTGATTGTGATCGACATCGACCATTTCAAGCGGGTCAACGACAGTTACGGGCACCTGGTTGGCGATGTGGCGCTGAAAACGCTGGCGGGAATCATGACGGCCCACCTGCGGCCGCACGATCTGCTGGTGCGCTACGGCGGCGAGGAATTTGCCATCCTGTTGCCGGATACGGGGATAGAGGAATCCATGGTCATCGCCGAGCGCTTGCGTGCCGTGGTCGCCATCAGCGAGATAAGCAGCGGCGATCTGCGGTTTCGCATCACCATTTCCATCGGCATTGCTGCGGCAACTCAGGAGGGCAACCTTGAGGACTATTTCGCCGAGGCCGATCGCGCGCTGTATCGCGCCAAGGAAGCGGGGCGTAACCGCGTCGAATTGGCGACCTGAGCGTTTTTGGGCTGTCGGCGAGTCTGCACGCGCTGCCGCCGCACCGTTAGCCAAAACATCTCCCTTGTTGTGTCCTAAAACTTTCGGGGGTTTGAACTTTACCCGACATGTTTAGTCTACTGAAGCAGTCAGCTTTGCCCGATCATCCATAAACCGAACACAACATGCCGCAACCGCCGAAACGCTTGGGAAAATATGCAATCGTGCGCCAACTGGGCGACGGTGCCACGTCGAACGTCTATCTGGGATTGCGCGACGATTCGTTCGCCACAGTTGTATTGAAACAATTCAAGAAGGTGTTTCAGTCCGAAGTGCATAAAAACATGTTTCTGACCGAGGTCGATCTGGGACACAAGATGCAGCACAAAAACATCGTGCATGTGCAGGAGGCCCATTTCAGCGAGCGCACCGGCGCCTATCTGGTGATGGAATATGCCGACGGTGCATCGCTGGACAAGCACCACAGTCCCGAAACCCTGCTGCCAATCAAAACCGTGTTATCCGTAATCGACCAGATCGCCAGGGCCTTGCGCTATGCCGCAGAGCTGGGCATCGTGCACCGCGACGTCAAGCCCGCAAACATTATCCTGATGCCAAACGGCAAGGCCATGCTCACCGATTTCGGCTGTGCGGTGGCATCCAGGGAATTGGGCTCGGCGGTGGCGGGCAGCCTGGCCTATATGTCGCCGGAACAGATCGAAGGGCTGGCAGTGGACCAGCGTGCCGACATCTATGCGCTCGGGGCAGTCATGTACCGACTGTTTACCGGCCACAACACCTTCGACGCGGACAACCATTTCGACGCGAGAATCGCCATTCTGAATTTCCCGATCACGCCTATCGAGACCTATCGCAAGGACTTTCCCAAAGCGCTGGCAGCCGTCATCGAGCGGGCCATGAAAAAGGACCCGGCGGAACGGTATGCAAACTGGGAAGCGTTCATGCATGACTTCGGGGAAGCGGCGCACGCCGTACGCATGTCCGACGAGGAAACGGATCTGTCGCGTGGTTTCAGCCTGTCCACCCAGGCGGCATTGTCGGAGCGCATGGCGGCAGACCACCAGTTTTCGAGCAGCGTCTTTTCGCGTAGCGTCTTGTCCCGGTCATTCTGAAGATAGCCAGCGACAATGTCATGCCCGCCTTTGGTGCATTCGAAATAGCGAAGCACCATCTCCGCACACTCAACCGCTGAAATTGCACTAGAATATCCGCAAACAAGCAATGAAAGCGCTTGGCATGCTTTCTGCTGATAGTAATTCGAGGGTGCCGGTCTTGAGGATCGGCCGCTTACAGAAGAACTAGGGTTCCGGTTGTCGGTTGAAGTCGACAGTGTCTGGTCCGAGAGTTCTCGGTCTTGTCCATGACAAGGCTCCACGGAGGGATAAAAGCCCGGGAGGATGTGCCCAGTTTCATTGGCACCCTCCCGGGCTATTTCATTTCAGGAGTCGAACAATGTCATTTCTACAGTTTTCAACAAGTCAATCTGCCGGATCACCACGATCTGGATACAAAAATTGCCTCTATGATCATTCAGAACAAAGGGGGCGCCATGAATAAGTCTATATCCAAACAAAACATGATCTGGGAAGAAACCATTCCCGGCGGTGCCCATTGGTCGTTTGTGATGAAGCGCGGAACGGCATTGCGCATCACCGATATAGAAGGCGGAGCGAATCTGTCGGCGTTGCTCTACAACCGCGAAGAAAAAATGGAACGCTACAACATGGCCGACACCCTGAAAGCACAACACACCGCGCATCTCACCAAGGGATTTGTGTGCTATTCGGACATGGGCCGCGTGTTGGCATCCATCATCGAAGACAGCTGCGGCTGGCACGACACCATCTGCGGCATGAGCAATGCGGCGCTGGTAGAGAAGAAATACGGCAAGGCCGAGTACCAGCAGCATCGCAACGCCATGCACCGCAATGCGCGCGACAGTTTCCTGATCGAACTCGGCAAGTGGGGTCTGGGCAAGCGCGACATCGTGCCCAACATCAATTTCTTCAGCAAGGTCAGCGCGGACGAGTCGGGCAACTTGCACTACGCAAGCAATCATTCCAGGGCCGGCGCGTTCGTCGATGTGCGCTTTGATATGGATGTACTGATCGTCGTATCTGCCTGCCAGCATCCGCTCGATCCCAATCCGCAATACGCGCCAAAACCGGTGCAACTTCAGGCATGGCGCTGCGGGACTGCGGAAGAAAATGACTACTGCCGCAATTTCCGACCCGAGAACGCGCGCGGTTTCCACAACACAGAGTTGCTGTACCGCTAAGCAAGGAGAGAACATGGCTATCGTCGAAAGCAAACTGACAACGCAACAGGCAAGTTACAACAGCATCCTGCCCGCAGGCGAATCTTGGCTGCATGAAGTAAAGCGCGGACAGGTCTTCCGTATTCTCGATCTGGAAGGCAACCAGGCAGTGGATACGCTGTTCTACAACGCGCATAACCCGGAAGAACGTTACAGCGCGGTGGATACCATTCGCGAACAGGGGAATTTGTATCTGACCGCCGGAACCCGCCTGCTGTCCAGCGAAGGCAACGTGCTGATGACCATTGTTGCCGACACCTGCGGTCGGCACGATACGCTGGGTGGTGCCTGTGCGGCGGAGAGCAACTCGGTGCGTTATGCAATCGACAAGAAATTCATGCACAGCTGCCGCGACAGTTTTTTGCATGCCTTGGGCCATTGCGACTGCGGCATGGACAAGCGCGACCTCACGGCCAACATCAATTTCTTTATGAATGTGCCGGTGACACCGCAGGGCGAGTTGACCTTCGCCGATGGAATTTCAGCACCGGGGAAATATGTGGAGATGCGTGCGGAGATGGATGTGTATGTGCTGATGTCCAACTGCCCGCAACTCAACAACCCCTGCAACGCCTACAACCCGACGCCGGTGCAGTTGTTGATCTGGGACGAAGCCACGCATTAAAACAGCGCAACCGGACGACCGGATGCATGACATACACGCAGGACGACCTGCGATTCAGGTGAGATATGTTCGATAAAGTCTTGATAGCCAATCGCGGCGCAATTGCCTGCCGCATCATCCGCACCCTGAAGAAGATGGGTATCCGGTCGGTCGCGGTTTACTCCGAGGCAGATGCCCGATCGCTGCATGTGCAAATGGCGGACGAAGCCGTATGCATAGGCGCGGCAGCGGCAGCCGAAAGTTACCTGCGCGGCGAACACATCCTGGAAGTCGCCCGCAGTACAGGTGCTCAGGCTATCCATCCCGGTTACGGCTTCCTTTCCGAGAATGCGGCATTTGCCGAACAGTGCGCGGCGGCGGGTGTGGTGTTCATCGGTCCCACGCCGGATCAGATGCGCCGCTTCGGGCTCAAGCACACTGCACGCGAGATCGCCGAACAGAACGGAGTGCCACTGCTGCCCGGCAGCGGACTGCTGAATGATGTCGGGCATGCTCACGCCGAGGCAGCACGCATCGGTTATCCGGTCATGATCAAAAGCACCGCCGGTGGCGGCGGCATCGGCATGCGTCTGTGCTGGAGTGCCGACGAACTGAACGAAGCATTTCAATCGGTGGAACGACTCGCGCGCGCCAATTTCAAGGATGCCGGTATCTATCTGGAAAAGTATGTCGAGCATGCGCGCCATATCGAGGTGCAGTTGTTCGGCGACGGCAATGGCACAGTGATCGCTTTGGGCGAACGCGACTGCTCGGTGCAGCGCCGCAACCAGAAAGTGATCGAAGAAACACCCGCCCCCAACATCACACCCGAAGTCCGGCAGCATCTGCTGGAGACCGCCGTGCGCCTGGGCAAGGCGGTGGGTTACCAGTCGGCAGGCACGGTGGAATTCGTGTTCGATGCACTCAGCGGCGAATTCTATTTCCTCGAAGTGAATACTCGTCTGCAAGTCGAACACGGCGTCACCGAAGAAGTGACCGGTGTCGACCTGGTCGAATGGATGGTGCTGCAGGCTGCGGGCGAACTGCATGACCTGGATGCAGTACAGATCAAACCCAAAGGCGCTTCGATACAAGTGCGCCTGTATGCGGAAGACCCGAACAAGAATTTCCAGCCTTCCAGCGGTGTGCTGACCGGAGTCGAGTTCTCCGAGGATGCGCGCAACGAAACCTGGGTAGAGCGCGGCAGCGAAATCCCGCCCTACTACGATCCGATGATCGCCAAGATCATCGTCAAAGCGATGAATCGGGAAGCGGCGCTGGAAAAGATGCGCGATGCGCTGGCCGACACGCGCGTGGACGGTATCGAAACCAATCTGGAATACCTGCGCCAGATCGTGTTCGACCGCGTATTTGCCGAAGGCCGCCAGACCACGCGCTACCTGAACGCTTTCCATTACCGACCGAACACCGTCGACGTGCTGGAACCCGGCGTGCAAAGCACCATACAGGACTATCCCGGCCGCCTCGGCTACTGGAATATCGGCGTGCCGCCGTCCGGACCGATGGATGCATTGGCGTTCCGGCTGGGCAACCAACTGCTGGGCAATGCAGATGATGCAGCCGGGCTGGAGTTGACCGTTTCCGGCCCCACGCTGAAATTCAACCGCAACACAGTCATCGCGCTGACCGGCGCCGCGATGAAAGCCGAACTGGATGGCAAGCCGCTGAAGTTCTGGCGCAGTCAGGAGGTCAAGGCAGGCAGTGTGCTGCGTCTTGGTGCCGTGCAGGGCGGCGGATGCCGTACTTATCTTGCCGTCGCGGGCGGTTTCGATGTGCCGGATTACCTCGGCAGCAAATCCACCTTCACGCTGGGCCTGTTCGGCGGACATGGCGGGCGTACGTTGCGCACCGGCGATGTGCTGCACCTTGGGCTCGAAGCAGCTCCCCGCGCGCACAGGGCATTGCCGTCCAACCTGATACCCACGTACAGCAAGCAATGGGAGATCGGCGTGTTGTACGGCCCGCACGGTGCACCGGACTTCTTCACGCCCTCAGACATCCAGACCTTCTTCTCCACGGATTGGGAAGTGCACTACAACTCCAGCCGCACCGGCGTGCGTCTGATCGGTCCCAGACCGGAATGGGCGCGGCAGGATGGCGGCGAGGCCGGGCTGCATCCGTCCAACATTCACGACAATGCCTATGCCATTGGCGCAGTGGACTTCACCGGCGACATGCCGGTCATCCTCGGGCCGGACGGCCCCAGTCTTGGCGGCTTCGTGTGTCCGGTGACGATTGCCCACGCGGAGTTGTGGAAGATGGGCCAGTTGCGGCCGGGCGACACAGTGCGTTTCCGCTGGATGACTCTGGAGCAGGCGAATCATCTGGAACAACTGCAAGACCAGACCATCGCCGCTTTAAGTTTGCCAAAGGCGTTGCCCGGATTTCCCGCTGCCAAATCGATGGGCAGTCCCGTTGTCCACAGCATCCCCGCCAAGGGTGAGCAGGTGCAGGTGGTGTATCGCCAGTCCGGCGACCGCAACCTGCTGATCGAATACGGCCCACTGGTGCTCGACATCAATCTGCGTTTCCGCGTGCATGCGCTGATGCAATGGGTGCAGCAGGCGATGCACGAGGGCAAGCTGAAAGGCATCCTCGACCTGACCCCCGGCATCCGCTCGCTGCAGATCCATTTCGACAGCCGCGTGTTGTCGCGCGCGGAACTGGTGAAGCAACTCGTCAAAGCGGAGAAGAAGCTGCCCTCCATCGCGGACATGGAAGTGCCGACCCGTATCGTGCATCTGCCGCTGTCGTGGGACGACCCTTCGACGAAACTGGCGATAGAAAAATACATGCAGTCGGTACGCAAGGATGCGCCCTGGTGTCCGAGCAACATCGAGTTCATCCGCCGCATCAACGGCATCGCCGACATCGAACAGGTGAAACGCATCGTGTTCGACGCGAGCTATCTGGTGCTGGGTCTGGGCGATGTCTATCTCGGTGCGCCGGTGGCAACGCCGCTCGATCCGCGGCATCGTCTGGTCACCACCAAATACAACCCCGCGCGTACCTGGACGCCGGAGAACGCGGTCGGCATCGGCGGCGCCTACATGTGCGTGTACGGTATGGAAGGCCCCGGCGGTTACCAGTTCGTCGGGCGCACCGTGCAGATGTGGAACCGCTACAAGCAGACGGCTGATTTCGAGCAAGGCAAGCCGTGGCTGCTGCGCTTCTTCGACCAGATCCGTTTCTATCCGGTATCGGAGCAGGAACTGCTCAAGATGCGTGAAGACTTTGTGGCCGGACGCTTCCAGCTCAAGATCGAAGAAACCACCTTCAGCCTGAAGGAATACAACCAATATCTGGAAGCCAACGACAAAGAGATCAGCGCGTTCCGCGACACGCAGCGTGCCGCCTTTGCCGCAGAACGCGAGATGTGGAAAGCCAACGGTCAGGCCGAGTACGCCACGGACAGCACGGTGGCGGAAGCCGGAACCGACAGCGAACTTGATTTGCCGCCGGGCAGTCGTGCGGTGGCCGCCCATGTCGCGGGCAATGTGTGGGCTATCCCGGCCGAGATCGGCAGCAAGGTCAAGGCGGGCGATACGCTGGTGGTCATCGAGTCGATGAAGATGGAGATCGCCGTGCTTGCGCTCTGCGACGGCGAGATCATCCAGATGCAATGCCGCATCGGCGGGCAAGTCTCAGCCGGACAGGACCTGCTGGTCATCCAGAGCAGCGAGTGAGGACACGATGAAAACAAATCTGAATATCGACTCGCTGCGCAAACGCTATCTCGCCGGAGACTTGAAACCGCTGGCTGTCATGCAGGATATTCTGGCGCGCATCGGCGACGACCCGCATCACGTCTGGATACACCGCTTGTCACTGGCTGAAATCGGCAACTACGTAACGGCTCTGCAAGACAAAGATCCGTCCACGCTGCCTTTGTACGGCATTCCGTTTGCCATCAAGGACAACATAGATCTGGCCGGTGTGCCGACCACGGCGGGTTGCCCCGAGTTTGCCTATGTGCCGCAGCAGCACGCAACGGTGGTGCAACGTCTGATCGACGCGGGTGCGATTCCCATCGGCAAGACCAATCTCGATCAATTTGCCACCGGGCTGAACGGCACGCGCTCACCGCACGGGGCATGCCGCAACGCCTATGACGCGGACTACATCTCCGGCGGTTCCAGTTCCGGTTCGGCAGTGGCCGTTGCGCTGGGGCTGGCCAGTTTCAGCCTGGGTACCGACACCGCCGGTTCGGGCCGCGTGCCTGCCGCGTTCAACAATCTGGTCGGCGTAAAGCCCACACGCGGCTGGCTCTCGACGCACGGCGTGGTACCGGCCTGCCGCTCGTTGGATTGCGTATCCATCTTTGCGCTTAACACGGCAGATGCCAACAGCGTGTTGTCCGTTGCAACCGGATACGACGAACAGGATGCCTACTCGCGCCAGATGCAGGCGCATGGTTTTGATTTCGGGCGCGCCAAAACTTTTCGTTTCGGCGTACCGCGCGCGGAACAATTGCAATTCTTCGGCAATCAGCAAGCTGCGGCATTGTTCCAGCGCAGTTGCGATGCCTTGCGCGCCATCGGCGGCACGGCAGTCGAGATTGATTTCGCCCCGTTCCTGGATGCCGCACGTTTGCTATACGAAGGGCCATGGGTGGCGGAACGCTATGCTGCGATCCGCGAGTTCTTCGATACAAAAGCGCAACACATCAATCCGGTGGTGCGCGAGATCATTGCCGGGGCAAAGAAGTTCTCCGCAGCGGATGCTTACAGCGGCATGTATCAACTGGAAGCATTGCGCAAGGAAGCCGTATCAGTCTGGAGCAGGATCGATTGCATGATCACACCGACCGCAGGCACCATCTATCGTGTAGACGAGATGCTGGTCGATCCGATACGACTGAATGCGAATCTGGGCTACTACACCAACTTCATGAATTTGCTGGATTGCGCCGCAGTTGCCGTTCCCGCAGGGTTCCAGGAAAACGGACTGCCGTTCGGCATCACGCTGGTTGCACCCGCGCATCAGGACATTCCCTTGTTGCATCTGGCTGAGCGATTGCTGCAAGACGCTCACGCACCAACGGAAACGATGTTGACCGGCAGGATACGTGTTGCAGTTTGCGGCGCACATCTCGAAGGCTTGCCGCTCAATCACCAGCTCACCAGTCGCGGTGCGCATCTGGTGGCACGCACGCAAAGCAGTGCAGACTACAATTTCTATGCCCTGCCCGGCGGCCCGCCATTTCGTCCGGGTATGGTGCGCGTGGAAAAGGGTGAGACCGGCAGCGCCATTGAAGTGGAAGTATGGGAAATGCCCGCGCGCGAATTCGGCTCGTTCGTCGCCGGCATTCCCGCACCGCTCGGCATCGGCACCATTACGCTGGGCAGCGGTGAGCAAGTGCAGGGATTTGTGTGCGAGCAGTATGCCGTGAAGGATGCGACTGACATTTCGCACTTTGGCGGTTGGCGTGCCTATCTGCAGCAAAAAAGCTGATTCCCATGCAACTGCAATTATTCAAGACACTGTGGGGACACAGTGGTTCGCTGCTTAAGGCTACCAATCTGTGGGAAATCAACTCATGGATGGGGCAGGCCGAGCGCGAGCACTTTCACAAGTGGCAAAGCAGCAATCAATCACTGACGGCAGGTTGAGATGGCTCCGCTTTCGCTAACTCTTCAGCCTCAGCAAAAGGCAATCTCGGCCCTGCTCTTGGGTTCTGTGTTCTGGGGGCTGTTCTGGTGGCCGCTCAAATCGCTGGGCATGTTCGGCATCCACGGCAGCATCGTGCAGGTGTACGCTTTTGGTCTGTCTGTGCTGCTGATGCTGCCCTTCGTCCGGGGCAGCCTGGTGCAATTGCGCGGGAAGAGCGGTTTGATACTTCTCATCGCCGCACTGGGTGGTTGGGCCACGGCAGCACTGGTCGCATCACTTACTGAAGGCAGCGTGGTACGCGTCATGCTGTTGTTCTATCTGGCACCGGTTTGGACGATTCTGGCGGCCAGAATATTTCTGGGCGAGGCGTTCACCCGGATGCGGATTATTGCGCTGGCCATCGCGCTGGCCGGACTGGCCGCGACACTGGGCGGTCCCGAGATATTCACAACGCCACTTTCCGCGATGGATCTGCTGGCGCTTTCATCCGGTCTGGCCTTCGCACTCAATAATGTCGCGATCCGTGTCGGTCATGGTTTGCCGGACACGGTGCGGGCGGTTGCGATCAATGGTGGATGCGCGCTGATCTCTCTCGGCTTTTTGCTTTGGGATGAACAACCCGTGCAGATGCTCAATACGACCCAGATAGGAATACTTTCTGCACTCAGTTTGCTCTGGGTAGTACCCGGCACATTGGCGACTTTTTACGGTGTGGCCAGGCTGGATGCAGGCAAGGCGGCAATATTGCTGCTGGCCGAACTGGTGGTGGGTGTGTTCTCCGCAGTGTTGATCGGTGGGGAACATCTGTCTGCACAGGAGATCGTCGGCGGGATTCTCATCCTGACCGCAGCCGTGATCGAAGCGCGCTCTGAAACGGCTGCACACGATCCGGGACTTATGCCTATAGTCAAAGCTACATTGTAGGTCGGGTTAGCGCAGCGTAACCCGACATCATGAGACAGAGCAACGTCGGGTTACGCTGTCGCTAACCCGACCTACGGAATCTCTCTTCCACGTATCAAATTCAACTCTGCACCTCGTTGGTCAAGCGATGGTCCGATTTACGAGCATGCGCGAATTGACCTTTAAACATTCAGTGATTGTTCTCGCAGGCAAAACTAACTTCAGTTGTACATCTTTTGGTGCGCCACGCGTCCCATGTTGGTGCAAATAATGTGTGTGCACGTCCCGAATCCATTTGAGCCAATCACACTAATATCAATATAAACAATGAGAAGTGACGTAATCAGTTCGTTGGCATCGTTGTTGCTAAATAGATTGTGAATATTACGAATATTCATTTTAGTAATACCTTCGACAAACTGGAGACGACCATGAATGTAAATAGACTCGGTAACACAATGAAACTCTGGATGGCGGGTGCGCTGGTTTCGATTGCGGCCTTTTGTTCCATTCCGGCAAATGCGGCGCAGCCGTTGACCATCGGTTACAGCGACTGGCCCGGCTGGGTGGCTTGGCAAGTGGCTATCGAAAAAGGCTGGCTCAAGGAAGCAGGTGTGGATGTCAAATTCGAATGGTTCGACTATTCGGCCTCGATGGAGGCGTTTGCTTCCGGCAAGATCGACGCGGTGACAATGACCAACGGCGATACGCTGGTAACAGGTTCGGGTGGCGGCAAAGGCACAATGATTTTGATCACCGACTATTCCAACGGTAACGACATGATCGTGGCCAAGCCCGGCATCAAATCGCTGAAAGACCTCAAGGGCAAAAAAGTATCAGTGGAGCCGGGTCTGGTTGAACACCTGCTGTTGCTGAACGGCTTGAAGAAACTCGGCATGAAAGAATCTGATGTCACGCTGGTAAATGCCAAGACAAATGAAATGCCGCAAATGCTGGCTTCCGCCGATATCGCGGCAGTGGGTGCGTGGCAGCCAATCGCCGGCCAGGCAATGACCGGCGTTCCGGGTTCGAAAGCGATCTATACCTCCGCCGATGAGCCGGGCCTGATCTACGACGTAGTCGCCGTTAACCCGGCCAGCGTGAAAGCGCGCCGCGCCGATTGGCAGAAAGTGGTGAAGGTTTGGGACCGTGTCGTCAAATACATCGACGATCCGAAAACCCAGCCGGATGCCGTGAAGATCATGTCCGCACGCGTCGGCCTGACACCGGAAGCTTACTTGCCGCTGCTCAAAGGTACCAAGCTGCTGAACCTGAGCGAAGGCAAAAAGATCATGGTCAAGGGCAAGGGTTTCAAATCGCTGTATGGCTCGTCGCAAATCGCAGATGACTTCAATATGGCCAATGACGTCTACAAGACAGCACAAGACGTAAGCAGCTACATCGATCCTTCTTTTTACAACGCAAAATAAACAGGGCGCACTGTGATGTTCGGTACAGGAATGAGTAACGTTTCGGGATGGTTAAGCAAATCGCTTATGGCGCGCAGGCATGCGCTGCAAGTGCTTGGCTCATTCCTGTTGCCGTTGTTGATCTGGTGCGCAGTCAGTTATTTACCTTTCATCTGGCATCCGAAGATGCTTGTAGAAGTGCCGGGTGGCGTTGATTATTTCCGTGCAGGCATGCTGGTGGACAAGAGTGTGTTCCAGGATGAACTCACCAGCATGCAGGCGCAAAATCTCGAATTGCCGCAGGGCAAACCTGCCAATCCGATTTACCTGCCCGCGCCACATGAGGTGGCGAAGGCTTTTTATACTGCTTTTACCAAAGCACCCGAGCAGAAAGACCTGCCCTGGCTGCACGAAAGCCTGTGGCACAGCGTTACGATCATCTTCTGGGGGTTTCTGATTTCGTCGTTGATCGGCGTCCCGCTGGGCATATTGTCCGGCACCTATTCCTCTATGGCCCGTCTGAACGAGCCGTTCATTGAATTCTTTCGATATTTGCCTGCGCCTGCATTCGGCGCACTGGCCGTTGCAGTGCTCGGTATTTACGATGCACCAAAAATTTCCATCATTGTCATCGGTACGCTGTTCCAGCAGATTCTCATCATTGCCAATACCACGCGCAAGCTTGATCCCACCATTGTCGAGGCCGCGCTGACCTTGGGAACGGGCCGCCTGCGTATGCTGTCGCGCGTGGTGGTGCCCGGAATCCTTCCCGATCTGTATCGCGACCAGCGCATCCTGCTGGGATGGGCGTGGACATATCTGATTGTGGCCGAGTTGATCGGCACCAGTTCCGGCATCACCTGGTTCATCACGCAACAAGCCCGCTACCAGCATTTCGACAATGTCTATGCCGCCATCATGATGATAGGGATCATCGGCTTCGGTATGGATATCTTGTTGGGAAAGCTGGGACGTCGACTCTTCCCGTGGGACAGAAGCCAGAAGAAAGAATGAGCCATGACTATTGATACCGGCAATAAAACCTATTTGCAACAGTCAGACGCTGTACGCGCCCGCTTTGACAAGATCAGGCAGCGCGAAGTGATTCTGGAAGCTCGCCATCTGGGGAAAAAATACATCTCGGCGCAGGGCGAAGTGGAAGCGCTGCGCGATATCAATTTCGAGATCCACCGGCGGGAGATCGTTTGTGTGGTGGGACCGTCCGGCTGCGGCAAATCCACTCTGGTCAGAACACTCGCCGGATTGGAAAAACACAGCTCCGGCGAAATGCTGCTGGATGGCAAGCCGGTAACCGGTCCGGGACAGGACAGAGGCATGGTATTTCAGGGCTACTCGCTGTTTCCGTGGCTGACCGTAAAAAAGAACGTGATGTTCGGGCCGGAGATGAACGGCGCCAGCCACGATATGGCGGAACGCGATGCTCTGCTATGGCTTGAACTGGTGGGCCTGGACAAGTTTGCCAATGCTTACCCGCATCAGCTTTCCGGCGGCATGCGCCAGCGTGTGGCGATTGCCCGCGCGCTGGTGAATCAGCCGCGCATTCTGCTGATGGATGAACCTTTCGGTGCGCTGGATGCCCAGACCCGCATCAAGATGCAAACCAACTTGCTGGATATCTGGCGCAACGTGGACATCACCATCGTGTTCATCACGCACGATCTGGATGAAGCCATCTTTCTGGCGGACCGCATTCTGGTCCTGAAAGCGCATCCGGGCGAGGTGCAGGAAATGATCGAAGTCCCGGTTCCGCGTCCCCGCTCAACTGCTCAATTTGGCGGACCGGAATTCCGCGCCACCAAGCAGCGTCTGGAAGAGCTGATCCACCCGCCTGTGCAGCACGAAGAAAACGAAGATGAAAAGGCCATCAAGCCGCATCTGCTCCGCTTTACCCATGTAACCGATAACGTGGAATAACAACATGCGCTGGTCTGAACTAACCTGGTCTGAAATCCCCGCCGTATTGGCTGCGGTGAACCATGCCGCCCTCTTGCCGGTGGGGGCCACCGAGCAACACGGCCCGCATCTGGGTTGCGGTGTCGACTTTGTGATCGCCGAGGAGCTGTCTCTGGCGGTCTCCGAAAAGACCCGGGTGCCCGTACTGCCCACCTTGCCTTATGGCTGCTCCTTGGGGCACAGCAAGCGCTGGCCCGGAACCATTTCGCTGCAACCGATCACCCTGATCGAACTGGTCAAGCAGGTCGGCGACTGGGCTTACCTCAGCGGCGTGCGTCGCCTGTTCATCGTGAATGCGCATGTCACCAACGCGGCGCCTTTACGCTGTGCGCTGGAAATGTTGCGTGCCGAACACGACGACTTGCAGGTGACCGTCCTCAGCAGTGCCACGCTCAGCGCGCGCGTGCGCCAGTTTCACTTTGCCGATGCCGCTGACTGGCATGGCAACGATGCGGAGACCTCGTTGATGCTGTCGATCGCGCCTGAATTGGTGCGCAGCGAATTGTGTGCAGCCGCCGACGACCCGGACCGGACTGCGGGCTGTGTATTCCCGCACCCGGTCAACCGCACCAGCCTGAATGGCGTCACCGGAATGCCGAGCCAGGCGAGCCTTGAAAAGGGACGCACAGGTTTTGAGTGGATGGTGGAAGACGCCAGTGCACTGATTATGAAAGGCCTGACTGAAACGCCTCCGCTGGATTTTTGTTACGACTCACATTTTGACGATGCCGCGACGAGCGGTTCGTAATTGACTAACCCCGACACAACACAAAGGAATGGCAATGAACACGAACATAGATGTACCCAAGCTGCAAAAAGAACTATCCGATAAAGGGGTCAAGTACTGCATCGGCGCCTACGTGGATATCCACGGTGTTCCCAAAGCCAAAGTGGTTCCCATCGATCATCTCGGCCACATGGCCAAAGGCTCGGAACGCTACACCGGCTATGCGCTGGACGGATTGGGACAGGCGCCAAACGATGACGAACTCACCTCGGTACCGGATCTCAACAGCGTGATCCAGTTGCCGTGGGAACCCAAGATCGCCTGGATGCCGGCCGACAATCATTTCCAAGGCAAGCCGTACCCGTTGAATACGCGCGTCGCACTGAAAAACCAGATGGCAAAAGCGGCCGAACTGGGTTACGGCATGAACCTCGGTATCGAGTGCGAGATCTTTTTGCTCAAGCAGGATGCAGAGGGCAAGCTCTCGGTGCCGGATGCGGAAGACAAGCTGACCAAATCCTGCTACGACGTACGCGGTTTCACCAACAGTTTCAGTTGGCTCGACAAAATGGCCACCGCCATCAACGGACTGGGCTGGGACTTGTATTCGTTCGACCACGAAGATGCCAACGGTCAGTTCGAATTCGACTTCAACTATGCCGATGCTCTCACCACTTGCGACCGTCTGATTTTCTTCCGCTACATGGCCAAGCACTACGCCAAGGAAGAGGGTTTGCTCGCCACCATGATGCCCAAACCCTTCGCCGACAAGACCGGCAATGCGGCCCACTTCAACATGTCGCTGTACGATTTGAAGACCGGGAAAAATCTGTTTGCCTGCGATCTCAAGGATGACCCGCGCGGCATCGGCCTGACCCCGCTGGGTTACCAGTTCATCGGCGGCATCCTCAAACACGGACGCGCCCTGTGCGCGGTGTTTGCGCCGACCGTCAACAGTTACAAGCGTCTGGTGCGCAGGGGAGCGATGAGCTATTTCACCTGGGCTCCCGTATTCAATTCCTACGGCTCCAACAATCGTACCAACTCGGTGCGTGTACCTTCCGGCGGCGGCCGCTGTGAATCGCGCAATGCCGACGGTGCAGTGAACCCGTACCTGGCGGCGGCGCTGGTGCTTGCCGCAGGTCTGGAAGGGATCCGCGAAGGCCTCAACCCCGGCAATCCCAATGAAGACAATCTGTACGACATCTCCGAGGCCGAACGCGCCAAGCGCGGCATAGAATTCTTGCCGCAAACACTACAGGAAGCCGTGGCTGCATTTGCAGAAGACCCATTGGTCGAGCAGGCGCTGGGCAAAGAATTGAAGGAAGAGTTCATCCGCTACAAGACCGAGGAATGGGAGACTTATCACCTCACCGTGAGCAAGTGGGAGGTGGAGCGCTACAGCTACATGTTCTGAAAGAACGGGCAATTCAACCTAGAAACCTCAGTTGACCGCTCCATTGAGCTCGCAAGGAAATGAATATGAAAGTATTTCGAATTTATCCACGCTCACCCATTTGGTGAAGTCGCTACGAAGTGTATTGCATGTCCCTCGCGGCGCATGGCGGCGTTGCTCCTCCTCGGAATGGAATGACCATTCCTCGTCGACGCGCCTTGCCCTGCACCACGATGAACATACACTACACTCCGTCCAACTAAGGTTTCTAGGATGAACGACAGCAAGCAAAAGAAGGTATCCACTCCGGTCAGCCGCGTCAGCATCTCTTTGCCGCCGCCGCTGCTGACCGAGCTTGACCGTATGGTGGAAAGCCGAGGTTACGAAAGTCGTTCGCAGGCAATAGGCGAAATGGTGAACTACCAGCTCAGCGAGCACAAACGCACGCTGGGCAATGAAGTGATGGTGGGCACGATCACCTTGCTGTACGACCGCCTGACACGGGACCTGCAAAAGAAACTGGCCGATCTGCAGTTCAAACACATCAATGAAGTAATCAGTTCACTGCATGTCCACCTTACTGAAGGCCAGTTGATGGAAGTCATTCTGGTGCAGGGGCCTGCGGCAAAGCTGCAAGCAATTGCCAATGAGATAATTACTCTCCGCGGCATTGTCACGGGTCGTTTACAGTTGTTGGCTGCGGTCATTCCGCCGGTGCACCCGCTGTCGGGCAGCGAGAGCAATGCCGAAACACACGCAATTCGCAAACGGAACACGAAATAGAAGAACTTCTCGAACGAGACACTACTTTTGAGACCACGTGGGCGCTGCATCATTAATATCTCTGCAGTTGGTTCTTGATTGCTGAAGTCCAGGCAATACATTTTCAGCAAATCCGGCTATCCCTCCGCAGTTCAGATTCGAGCTGGTCGCCTGTGGGTCGCTGCGTTCTTTTAGCCATCTCCACCATGCTCAAAAAAAGGGCACCGCAAAGTGCCCGATACTTATTCCTAAATGATCTTCTTGAGCGATCAACGCAAGGTCGCCACGTATTTCGATTCCTCATGCTGCGGGATCGGGGCGACAAAACGCTCTATCCGGGGCAACCGCGGATGCACTTCTTCCACCCGCTCGGCCAGTTTGTGCAATTCGTCTGAATCGACAGTGCGCGCCAACTTGATGACCTCTTTGGCATAGACGGGATCGGCACACATCCATTCGACGTCGATGATGCGGTTGATTTCGCGCCGTAACAAAACGTGCATGCGGCCTGCCAAAGAAAATAATGCTTCCTTGTCTGCGGACATTTTGATTCCTCCTTACATCGTGTCTCTAATGAAAAGGGCATCCGAAGATGCCCTTTTCTGTTGCCTGCCTGCAAGGGATTACAGGTTGTAAGCTTTCTCGCCGTGAGCCGTTGTATCCAGGCCTTCGCGTTCCGCATCTTCCGCAACACGCAGACCGATAGTCAGGTCAACAATCTTGTAGCAGACGAAGGCGACCACACCGGACCAGACCAGAGTCGTGAGCACAGCTTGCGCTTGTATCCACACTTGCGCGCCCATCTCGGTTGTGACGACGGTGTTGTTAACGTAGTCGATGATGCCGGTGCCGCCCATGTCGAAGCCGTTGAACACGCCGGTGAGCAGCGCGCCCAGGATACCGCCGATGCCGTGGATGCCGAACACGTCCAGCGCGTCGTCCGCACCCAGCATCTTCTTCAGACCGGTCACGCCCCAGAAGCAGACCACACCAGCCAGTGCACCGATGATCAGACCGCCGCCGATGCCGACCCAACCGCAAGCCGGGGTGATGGCAACCAGACCGGCAACCGCACCGGATGCAGCACCCAGCAGACTGGGTTTGCCCTTCAACAGCCATTCCGCGCCCATCCAGGTCAACACTGCGGCAGCAGTAGCGATCAGGGTGTTAGCGAAGGCCAGGGTAGCTGTACCGCCCGCTTCCAGCGCGGAACCCGCGTTGAAACCGAACCAACCCACCCACAGCAGGGAAGCGCCGATCATGGTCATCACCAGATTGTG